>VXSY01000127.1:7878-43064 GCA_009837725.1 Gammaproteobacteria bacterium
CTCGACCAAGGAGGCTTGGGTCATCAGGTTCATGATGAGGAAGAGCACCAGCAGGAGCGCAAAAATGCCGCCGAAGATCTCCACCATCGGCGTGCCGCTACCGTCCTGCTCCCGACCCCGGCCGTGTCTGGCCACCTAACCCCCGTCGGCTCCGTGGGGCGGAGCGGCGCGAACGCGTGCCTCGAAATCCACCAACACGCCGTCTTCCCAGCGTTGCAGGGCGGTCTGCAGGAGGGTGAGGAACACGCTCAGGGACAGCGCGATCAAGGTGGTGTCGAAGGCGATGCCGAGGGGCGCGATGGCTTGGCCCAGTTCCGTCGAGAGGTCGCCGAGACTGGTCTTGGCGCCGACGATGCTCTGGATGCCATCGGCCGCGAGCGAGATGCCGAGCACCGTGCCGATGAAGCCAAGAATGGGAATCGCCCAGTTGATGTAGCGTGGGACGACATAGAAATCGGCCGATTGCTTCCAGACGATGTCGAGGAACGCTTCGGCATCCGTTGCGCGGTCGCCGCTCGGATCCAGCGCGTCTCGGTGCGCACCCAAAAGGACGGACTCCGCGCGCCCCGCCGCCAACATCTGTCGTTCCCGCCAAAGCACCCAGCCCTTGTACGCCAAGAGCAGCAGGCCCCAGAAGAACAAAACGAGCGTTAGCGGCGGGATAACGCCACGATCAACGAATTTAGCCGCAAGATACGACCATTTCTCCGAGTTCAAACCGATGTAGTCGATGAGCAGAACGGTGCCGGTGGCCACCGCCGTGGCGAGGGCCAATGTCAGCACCAGCGGCGGCCCGACGAGTGCGGCCGCGAGCCGATCCGACATCGACTCTCCGCTTTCGGCACCCCCGCGTCGGGCGAGAACGAGATAGGCCGCATACAGCGCTGGGGCCATCACCAGCAATGGAATCGACGGCTCTATCCGCACGGGCGCATCGCCGAGCGCCGGCAGTAGCCCACTCACGGAAACCGCCACCGCAACCACCACAAGCGCAAGGTAGGCGACGATTTCCGCACACCGCCTTGCCTGCACCGAGCCGACGAGCCGAGGCAGCCAACCCGGCAGGGATCCAATGACGATGCCCACCAATGCACCACCGAGCATCGACACCGACAACGCATAGGCGACACTCGCCCCAGCAAGCGCGACGAAGGCGGCGAACAAGGCGACAAGGCTCAAGTGTTTCATTCAGATAGGGTTGCAGCCGCAAAAGAAACGCGCCTGTGGGCGCGAGCGGCGCGCCCTGAGGGCGCGTCGGTGGGAAGCTCTCGCCCCCAGGGGGCTCGTTTCGAGCCTGGAGTCAATCCCTCAGGCCGAGCTTCTGCCATACAGGGAAAGCTCCACGGCCTCGAACTCCACATCTTCGCCGAACTCTACGTCCTGCATGAAGTCCGGGTTTCGTGCGCGCCGTTTGTTCGCGTTCTTCTCCAAGGCGTTGGGCATGGGTTCGGTCTTGCCGAAGGTGGCCTCGATCTCGGCCACTTCCTTCGGCGTGAGCTTGGTGAGCGAGCAAGGCACGCCTTTCATGTGGGGGATGCCTTGCTCGCGGTCGATGAAGGCTGGGTCGTCGTCTGGGGTGATCTGGGCGTCGGCGAAGGCCCAGGCGCCGGAGAGGTGTTCGAGGCCGGACGCCGATTCCGGTTTCCACCAGCCGTGGGGAACGCGGACGAGGCCCTCGGGCATTCCGGAGCGGACGAATGCGCGGCCCACCATGGCACCGGTGGAGGTGGCGACTCGGATCCAGTCTCCTTCGTCAAGACCATAGCGAACGCGATCCGGTTCGCTGACGAAGAAGGTCGGGTCCTGCGCTCGCTTACGCAGTTCCGGGATGTGGCGGTGGCCGGTGCGGTAGTACTCGTCGTCCGGCAGGCCGATGAACATGCTCATCGGATAGGTATCGTCTGTCCCCTGCACCTCGCGGTAGTAGGGCAGGGGGTCGAAACCGAAGCCCTCCAGGATCGCCGAATGCAGCTCCACCTTGCCGGAGGGGGTGGCGAAGCCCGTCTTCAGATACTTGCGTTCAGGATTCTCCGCTTTCGGCATGGAACCGGTTCGCACTACCTCGGCCCACGTCGTGCCAGCCGGTTCGAGCCGATAGTCGAGCAGCTCCTCCTCCGTGCGCCAAGGGAAGTGTTCCCCGAGCCCCATGCGTCGTGCCAATTCGCACCAGAAATGCACGATGCTGCGGCATTCTCCCGGCGCTGGCATGGCGCGGTCGCTGATGCCGGCCATCATGCCGGGCCGTTCGAGCCACGAATCACCCGGCAGAACGTAATCGGCAAGCTGCGCCGTGGGCGTCAGCATGTGCTCGAAGGCGACGATGAGGTCTTGGTTCATCAGCGCCTTGTAGATGCGGTCCGTGTTGGCGAACGACATCAGCGTGTTGTTCGCGAGCGCAAAGAACGCCTTCACCGGATAGGGGTTGCCGTCCGCCATCGCCTTGAAGGTCGCGGCCGGATTGGCCATGTAGCAGCCGCCCACAAGGTTGGCGTAGCGATGCCCCCACACCTCTTCGCAGGCATCGCCCAAGGGCTCCATGCCGCGATAGGTGAAGACGGGGAACTCGTCGGCGCCGAGTTGCTTCGCCTTCTGCTCCGGTGCGAGGCGTTCGTGCATTTCCACTTCGGTGTCGGAGCGGACGCCGGGGTTGAAGCCGGCGAACATCTCGCCGCCCTTGATGTCGAGATTGCCGGTCAAGGCGCGCAGCGCGCAGTGCAGGCGGATGGCGGAGGTGCTCGACACCTGCTGGTCTGTGATGGGCGACCACGGGATGGCGGCGCGGTCGGACAGCGCGTACATGCGCGCCGCCTTTTCGATCAGTTCCGCATCTACGCCGGTAATTTCGGCCACCCGATCCAGCGGATACTGCCGAACGCGCTCGGCGAACTCGTCGAAGCCCACCGTCCAGTCGCGCACGAACTCCTTGTCGTAGAGCTCCTGCTCGATGATGACGTTGAGCCAACCGAAGGTCATGGCCGCGTCGGTGCCCGCACGCAGCGGCAGCCAGATGTCGGCCGCCTCCGCGTTCTCGCTCCTGCGTGGATCGAGCACGATCAGCTTGGCGCCGTTCGCCTGCGCCGTGCGGATGGTCTTGTATTCGATGGTCCAGCTATGGCGGCGCGGGTCGTGCCCGAACAGGACGATGCACTCGGTGTTCAAGAGGTCGCCGCGCGGATACCAGCCATACACGAGCCGGTTCACCGCTGCCGTATTGCCCATGCAATAGGCGATGCCGCTGATGAAGTTCGGCGTGCCGACGAGGTTCATGAAGCGCCGGGTGAGGCCGTTGTCGAGGCCGAGGTTGGCGTTGCTGCCAGCCACCGCGAGGGCTTCCGGGCCATGCGTCTCGACAACGTTGGTGAGCGAGGCGGCAATGCCGTCGAGCGCGCTCTCCCAAGACACGGGCTCCCACTTGCCTTCGCCCCGCTCGCCGACCCGCTTCAGCGGCTGCATGAGCCGATCCGGATGCGCGAACGATTTGGGCGCATACGCACCCTTCATGCAGATCACGTCCTTGAAGAAGGGATGGTCCCGCGTCGTCACCTTCACCACCCGATCCGTGGCCGTGTCCACCTTTGCGGCTAGGGGGCAGAAACAGTCGCAGCTATGGCAGACAACGTTGCGCGTGACGGTGGGCTGTGCAGTGGCATTCATCGTGTGCGGCGTCTCCGGGTTGTAGGTACGCGGGTGGCGAAACTCACCACGTTTGTTCCGATGGTTCAAGCGAGTGTGCGTAGAGTATCTGCACTTCGCGCGCAATGGGCGGCGTCTCGGGCAGCAGGGGGCGCATGGCCCGCGCCAAGTCCGCCAGCGTTTCCTGCCGGCGGTAGGGGCTTGGGTGCGTGCTGAGGAATTCCGGTGGGCGGGGTCCATCGCCAAGGTCGATCATCTTCTTCCACAGCGTGGCGGCGGCGCGCGGCGCATAGCCGGCTCGGGCGGCGAGCTCGATGCCGATGCGGTCGGCTTCGGTCTCGGCGGCGCGGCTGTTGGGGAGCGCGATGGCGAGCTCTGCGGCAACGGAGGCCGCGTTGGCGGTGTCCTCGTCTTCCGCAGCGACCGCGATCGCCACCACGCCCAGCGTTTGGGCAATGGCGAGGGACATCTGTTCGGCGGTGTGGTTGGCGATGGCGTGGGATAGCTCGTGCCCCATCACTTGCGCCAACTCATCGTCGGTGGGATCAAGCTGCTCGATCAGCCCGCTGTGGACACCCATCCGTCCGCCGGCCATGCACCAGGCGTTGACGGTCTCCGGGTCGTCGATGAGCGCCACGCTCCAATCCCAAGTGCTTGTGTGCGGATACTGCAGCTCCGCCGCCGCTACCAGGCGACCGGTGATGACGGCGATGCGATCCGCCAGCACTGGATCGGAGAGCAAGCCATGTTCCTCGGAGAGTTGCTCCACCATCGACAGATACGCCGGCGCCGAATGGGCAATCGCCGCCTCTGGCGACACCAACAGGAACTGCGTCCGGCCCGTCGGGCTGGTGGCGCACCCGGCCAGGAAAGCGAACGACAGGAGGGCGAGCGCAAAGAGGGATCGGCGCATGGAGGAGGTTGCTTCGGCGACAGCGCCCATCATACGCGGTGGGCTGGCGGACATGGCTCGCGACGCTGGCGCGCCCTTGCGGGCACGCGTGCTCGCATTCGCTCTCAGCTACGGCTAGCGGCTGCCACGGGGCGAGAGCCCCCCAACGGGAAGGCGCCGCGGTCGCCCGCAAACGGTCGCGCTCGTGTTGTAGGCTGCCCCCTTCGCAGTGACGGGGATACCCATGTCCATTCGAACTGGCGCAGCGACAGCCGTCGCTTCCTTGGCGCTGGCACTTTGCGGCTTCGCGGCATCAAGTGACGAACCTGCCATGGCGCAGGCAGACATGGTGGACCCCGGAGGAAAGGCGATCGGCACCGTCACGTTCGAGCAGACACCGAGCGGCGTGCTGATCAACGTGGACGTGGCCGATCTGCCACCGGGCCCCCACGGCATCCACCTGCACGCCGTCGGTGCCTGCACGCCGGATTTCGGCGCCGCCAAGGGCCACATCAATCCCGACGGCGTAGCGCATGGCCTGCGCCATCCCGAGGGGCCCGATCAGGGCGACCTGCCCTTGCTGTTCGTCCATGCCGACGGTTCGGCGCGGGCGGAGTTCTACCACACCCGCATCAGCGTCAAGGACGTCGGCGACAATCCGGTCTTGCTGGACGAAGACGGCTCGTCGGTCATCATCCACGACAAACCGGACGACCACATCACGCAGCCCATCGGCGGTGCTGGCGGTCGCATCGCCTGCGGAGTCATTGCGGGCTCGTAGAGCGAGAATGGAACTCATACTCGTGCGCCACGGCCTGCCCGTGCGGCAGGAACTCGCCTCCGGGCGAGCCGACCCCGAACTCTCCGGCACAGGAAGACAGCAGGCACAGCATGTCGCCGACTGGCTGCGCAACGAAGGCATAGATGCCATCTACACCAGTCCCATGCGTCGTGCCCGCGAGACGGCGGACCCGCTCGCCATCCGGCTGGACTGCGCCCCCACCGTGCACGACGCCATCGCCGAATACGACCGTGCCGCCTCCCACTACATCCCGATGGAGGAACTCAAGCAGGAGGACTACGCCGCTTGGAAGGAGTTCGTGGACGGCGGCTACGGCGACGATTACGACATGGCCACGTTCGCCAAGACGGTGGTGGCGGGAATGGAAGAGATCATCACCTCCCACCCGGGCCATCGCGTGGCCGCGTTCTGCCACGGTGGCGTGATCAACGCCTGGGCCTCCCATGTCCTCGACATGCGCCCAAGCCTCTTAATAGACGTCGCCTACGGCAGCATCAACCGCTTCCTCTGCGCCTCCACCGGCGAGCGCAACATCCGCAGCCTGAACGAGACGGGGCACTTGGTGGATTGATCCGCCCCCACGGCGTCGACTTCGTCGTTGCGATCCAGAGACTTGCCTTGGGGCGGGTGGTGACCGCCACAACGTGGTCATTGAGGCGATTTCGTCGCCGAATCAAATCAAAATGGCGGTCCTTTTGAGGCGATTTGGGCGTAGAATCGCCTCACATGTGGGTATGGCAACATCCCAACTGGCCGAATTTCACGTTCGACCCAGCGGCGTTCGCAGGGCGCGTCGAGGCGTTCCACCGTGCTGCCGAACGCCTTTCCGGACGCTTCGAGGCGCTGTCCGACGCGTACCAAACGCACGCGCAAGTCGCTTTGATGCTTTCTGAAGTGATCGCGACGAGTGCAATCGAGGGCGAGAACCTAGATCGCGACTCGGTGCGTTCCTCCCTGCTCAGGCACTTCGGCGAGGTCGTCGGCCGCCACCAGCACGATGACCGGGCTGCGGGCGCCACCGAGTTGATCGTCGACGTGCGCCGTCACTGAATCGGCCGTTGTCGCACGAGACGCTGGGCAATTGGCAATCGCTGGTTGTGGTCCACCGAATCACCAGCACGATCATGCGCGGGGCCTACCGCAACCACGCCGAACCCATGCAGATCGTCAGTGGTCGTTACGTCGGCCGAGCGCGCAGAGTCCATTACGAGGCACCGCCTTCCACCGACGTACCCGGCGAGATGGCGCGGTTCTTGGGCTGGTACAACGGCGACAGCAAACACCTCGCAGGACCGATTCGCGCAGCCGTTGCTCATGTCTGGTTCGAGAAAATCCATCCATTCGAGGACGGTAACGGAAGGGTGGGGCGCGCGATTTCAGACCATGCCCTATCCCAGTCTTTGGGCCGACCGACGCTCGCGTGCCTAGCGACCGCCATTGACGCGGACCGAGACGGCTACTACGACGCACTCGAGGCAGTCGGGCGGGGCAATCTAGACCTTCGCGCGTTCCTCGACTACTTCACCGCCGCCATCGTCCGTGCACAGGAGATCGCGTTGGCAGAGGTAGGGTTCGTTCTCGGCAGGACGCGGTTCCACGACCGCTACGACGGACGCTTGAACGAGCGTCAACGCAAGGTGATTGCGCGTGTCTTCGCGGAGGGACGGGCCGGATTCGCCGGCGGGCTGTCGGCGAAAAACTATGTATCCATCGCCAAATGTGCGCCAGCGACTGCAACCCGAGACTTGGCCGCACTACGCGACATGGGCGCACTCGTTGCCCACGGGAGAGGGCGCGGAATCCGCTACGAGATTTCCTGCCCTACTCCCGCGCTGGACATGCCGGGTCAGTCGGCCCCGAACAGGACGAACCGCGAGTAGGGGCTCTTGGCGTTTGGCCAGTAGCTCGGCAACCTGCTCTCCCGAGAGGTCGCGTGGCACCTTCATACCGCTATGGCCTCGTCTCTGACGAGATGTAACCGAACGACCTTGGGCGCTGCTTGGTCGCCGAAAATGGCAAAGCACAGCGTGCCGCGCCATGACCTTGAGGTCGGCCCAGTCATCCCCCGGCGTGAAGATGCTGTGGCCAAGGGCACGAGCTTCCGTACCCACCCTCCACGGACTCGCTGACTTCAAAGATGATCTCTGTTTCGGCCATTAGGGGCTCCTGCCACATGCATTCCGCTGGATCGTTGGCGGCACCGCCTGCGCCGGTGCTGACGTAACACCGGCGCGGCTCGGTCAGTACCTGCGTTGGAGGGTCGGGGTGCTACCGTTCGCAGAAACCCGCGCCGTGGCGGCGGTCGACGCCGTTGGTCATGCGCAGCGACTCCTTCTTTTTGGCGGGTGGTCATGCGGGCAAGCCACTCTTTGCGGTGCCGTCGTGGGAGTCGCATTGGAGAGGCGCAGCCAGAGGGTCGAACCCGCCCGCCCACCGATTGCCACCCGGGGTACTTTCGCATACTATCGGCAGAACGAATCGATAGGGGACATGGACGAGCGAGCCATGCGTCAGGATGAAAGTCTCACCGAGCAGCGCTACTTTCACCTGTATGGGTTGAAGTCGGTGGCACCGGAGGCGTTGAACTGCGCGTTGGAGGAGGCGATCAACGAACTCGAAGTGGCCTTGTATGGGCCGAGTCGTACCGAGTTGACCGATGCGGAGATCGCCATGTTGGAACGGGCGGGTGTCGATATCGACGAACGGCCCGACGACACGGATCCGATGCTCGACTACGCCGTCGAGTTCGCTGCGATCCGGGCGACGAGCCTCACCCCGGCGACGGTTGCCGAGAGGCTCGGCGTCACGCCGGTGCGTATTCGGCAGATGATACGTGACGGAAACCTCTACGCGATGCGAATCGAGGGGCGCCTTCACCTCCCGAGCTTTCAGTTGACCGCTCGGGCGCTCGTACCCAACATCGGACGCGTGAATCAGGAAATCACCGATCTCGACCCAGTCTCGGCGCAGCGCTGGCTCACGACTGCCGATCCCGATCTGGAAGACTTCACGCCGCTCAACTGGCTCAAGGCCGGCCGAGATGTCGACACGGTGCTGAAGGTGGTGCCCGAACGCTAGTCATTGGTGCACCAGTGGCAAAGGTCCCACTACATCCGAATGACGATCGGCTCCATTCGACGGACGCCGAATGGAGCATCGTCGAGCCCGGCGACGAACTGTGGCGCGTGTATTTCCGTAGCGGCGAGCATCCGTCGCGCTGGAATCAGTTCCGCAGCTTCGGTCCGACCGACGCTCGATTCGACCACCATGTGGAAGGGCAGCCGGAGGCTGAGCGCTCCGTGATGTATCGGGCGGCCAGCCCCGTGACCTGCTTGGCCGAGGTCTTCCAGAAAACGCGCACCATCCATCGGACACGCCGGATGCCGGCATTGGTGGGCTTCCGAGTGACCTCCCCGCTCAGGCTTTTGGACCTCACCGGCGCATTCCCGACGCGGATCGGTGCGTCCATGGGGTTGATGTCCGGTGCGCGATCGGTGGGCCGGAGTTGGGCTAGAGGGCTGTACGAGGCGTTCCCCCAGGCCCACGGCCTTGCCTACCCTTCCTCCATGCACGGCAACGCCGTTGCAATCGTGCTGAATGATCGGGCTGACAGGGTGGAGGCCCTGCCGCGCTCGCCCGGGTTCCACAAAGCGCTGGCTGACGCGAGCATGATGACCCTGTTGAAGAATGCTGCTCGGGAGCTCGGCTATCTGATGCGTTAGCGGGGCTCGCCTTGGCTGACCAGCTCAGCAAAGCAGCCACGCGCATCGTGCGATGGTCTCCCACGTTCCAGGTGCGGTCAGCGCGGAAAGTACGCTGGAGAGGGCCGAAATGCCGTCCGAGTGCCCGTCCTGCCCCCCTACCGTTCGTAGAAATCCGCGCCGTGGCGGTGGTCGACGCCGTTGGTCATTCGCAGCAACTCCTTTTGGCGGGTGGTCATGCCTGCGAGCCACTCTTCGCGGAAGCCGTCGTGGGGATCGCATTGGAAGCGCAGCCAGAGGCTGTTGCGGTAGTGGCCGAACATGGCGGCGCGCAGTTCGTCGGTGTGGTTTGCGCCGCCACCGTGCCAGGTTTGGCCGTGGAAGATCACGACCGAGCCGGCCGGCACCTCCGGCTGCATTTCGTGAGGGAGCGAAAGGCCCTGCGGCGGGTGCCGGAGGGGGCTTTGGTGGCTGCCGGGCACGAGGCGGGTGCCGCCGTTGTCGGGGTTGAGATCCGACAGTGCCCAGACGGTGTTCACCATCAGCGGGGCATTGTCGCCGTGGCGCAGCATGTCGAGCGGCACATCGCCGTGCAACCCTTGGTGACCGTCGCCGGGTCGCACCACCCTGGCGTTGAGGGAACCGAGGATCAAGTTGGGGCCCATCACCGTCTCGATGTAGGGCAGCACGGCCGGGTGGTCGATGACGGGCAGGAACATGGCGTCGAGGGTCACCAGATTCGCAAGGTGCAGCGCCGTGCCTCGGTACCCGTGTTCGACGCCGATGCGCAGGGTGTTGTCGATTACGAAATCGCGCATCTGCGCTGCGGTGGCCTTGTCCAACACGTCGTGGATGATGGTGAAGCCCCACACTCTCAGTTCCGCAATGCGTTCCTCGTCGATCATCTTGGGGCTCCGATCCGTCGCCTACCTGGTTGCGGGCACTTTCGGGGCGACGCGAAATGGTGGCGGGTTCGGTGGTGCCAGAGGCGGCATGTCCGAGGCGTTGATGTCGTAGCCGAAGGACACTCGGCCCAGCATGTCGAGGGGGTCGCGCAAGTCCACCATGCCCGGACCTGCCACCGACAGGCCGGGTTGGTAGCCGAGGACTCGCTGCAGGCGCTTCGGCATCTTTGCCACTTCCTCGCGGGGGACGCCGACGTACTGATTCTCCTGTTGGCGCAGGTACGCGAGGTTGAAGTTGATGTCCACGGCCAGGCGGCTTTGGTCGGTTGTGGTGTTGGCGCCGCCACCGTGCCACATGGCGCCAGTCCAGGCGAGCAGGGAGCCGGCCTTCATCTCCATCTGGATGGGCTCGACGTCCGGCGGTTGGCGCACCGGTTGGTCGTGCCACTCGTGCGAGCCCGGCACCAGCATGGTGGCCCCGTTGGCCTTGGTGAAGTTCTCCACGGCGATGACGGCGTTGAGCACGAACGGCGGATGTGGCCGGGGTACGGGCCACAGGCCGTCGTCCTGATGCAGTCCCTGGGCCTTGGCGCCCGGCAACAGGTCGAACATGACCACGACGGAGACTTGAATCTGGTAGCCGAGGACGCCTTGCGCCAAGGCCAGCAGGCGTGGGTCGCAAACCAAGTCGTCCACGCAGCGGGTCTTGGCGAGCAGGTTGTGGGCGCGCACGGTGTGGCCGTCGCCCATCAGTTCGCGGATGGGGTTGACGTCGCGCCTGAGTTCTGTGCCCAAGCGTTCCACACGTTCCGCGTCAAGCCAGTCGGGCACCACCACGAAGCCCTGCTCCTCCACATCGGCGAGCCATGACGCGAGGCCCGGCACGGCAAACGTGTCGCCGTAGATTTCGACTTCTTCGGCGGAAGCTGGATCGGCCTTCATCTCGATCTCCGTTGGCCGGTTAGCGGAGCAAGTACGTGCGTGTGGCGGTGTCGTGGAAGAGCGCCGCCTTTTCTGTATCCGAGCACCCGGCCGCGATTTTCTTGAACGAGTTCCAAAGCACGCGGTAGCTGCAGCTCACCTTGTCCACCGGGAAGTTGCTTTCGAACATGCAGCGGTCCACGCCGAAGCAGTCGATCATGTGCAGATGGTAGTCGCGGGTGGTGGCCACGAGTTCGTCCGATGTGGCCGGTCGCTCGCGCTTGTGGAAGCCGAAGCCGTTGATGGCCATGACGAGGCCGCCGAGTTTGGCGACGACGTTTTCGCAAGTTGCCAGTTCTGCCACGTCCTGCTTCCACTGAGTGAAGCTCTCGGCCTGCTTGCCCTCATACGGCCCGATGCCGAGCGGACCGCCGAAGTGGTCGAAGATGATGGGCTGGTCGGGGAATGCCCGCGCCAAGTCCGTGACTTCCGCGATCTGCGGATGGTAGAGCCAGGCGTCGAAGGTCATGCCGCGCTTGCCGAGTTCGGCGAAGCCTTCTCGGAACTTGGGGGCAGCCAGCATCCCTTCGGTGGGAGCGGTGTGGGAGTTGCGAACATCATCGCTCGCGTCCCAGCCGGCGGCGTGGCGGATGCCGGAGAAGCGGTCCGTGACGTGGTCGTGGGCGTCGAGCACGTCGCCAACCGCTGAACCCAAGTTCAAGTCGGCAAAGCCCACGATGCTGGCGCAGGCTCTTGCATCGCCATAGCCGCCCGACGCGCTCATTGCGGCAATGCCGTTCACGAACTCGGTCTCTCCCACCGGCTTCATGGCCTCCGGGCCATCGGCGCGGTACATGGAGGCGCATTCCATGAACACCGTCGAGACCACGTTGTGGCCGCTGCCAATGTCCGCGAGCAGCTCATCGAGCAGATAGCGACTGCCGGGATGATCCCAAAGGTGGTGGTGTGGGTCGCAGATCGGCAACTCCGGCTCGATCACCTCCTCGTCCACCTGTGCGAGCCACTCGTCTCGTTCCATCGTCACGAACCCCGGCGTCTTGTTACCCATCCGATTACTATACAAGCGCGCCCTTACGGGGGCGCCGACAGCAACCACGACTCTCAGGAGACTCCCCACATGCCTTCTGTCACAGCAGCCGACGGCCCGGTGGCCGTAACCGGCGCGTCCGGCTACATCGGCGCGCACACCGTCATTGCGCTCATGAAGCGCGGCTACGACGTTCGCGCCTGCCTCACCGACACATCGAATCCAGACAAGACCGAATTCCTGCTCCGCCTTGAACGACGAGCATCCGGGCAACGTCTCGTTGCATCAGGCCAACTTGCTGGAGGAAGGCTCCTACGATGCGCCGTTTCGGGATTGCAGCGCCGTGCTGCATGTGGGCACCCCGATGGGCTACGGCGGCGTCAACAACCCGCAGCAGGTGTACGACGGGGCCATCGGCGGCGTGCACAACATCATCGGTTCGGTGAAGCGGGCCGGCACGGTGAAGCGGCTCATCTACACGAGCTCCTTCGCCGCCATCGGCCATCCTTCGCCGCCTGGACACCGCTACACCGAGGACGACTGGGCCAGCGACAACCGCGACGAAGACGCCAACTGGAACACCGACAATCTGGTCGAGAAGGGCGAAGTCGGCTACTCCATGGCGAAGGTGGAGTGCGAGCGCCTGGTGACGCGGCTGGCGGAGGAGGACGGGCGGTTCGACGCCATCTCCGTCTGCCCGTGCGTGGTGCTTGGGCCGCTCTTGAGCCCGGTGCATGAACTGCGCGGCTCGTGGCAGTTCTTCTTGGGGCGGATGCTGGCCGGCAAGCCCTGTGGGCGCGGCTGGCAGGCGCTTTGGAACATCGTCGATGTGCGCGACGTGGGCGAATCCGAGGCGCTGATGATTGAGAGCGATGTATGCGGCAACGGCTCCCGTTACATGCTTTGCGCCACGGACGACTCTGGAGAAATCACCGCCATGCAACTGCATGACCACCTGCAGGCGCTGTTCCCGCACATCGATGTGGGCGGCGTGCTGCCGGAATACGAGGCGATGGTGGAGAAGTACGGGGCTCCCTACGACGCGCCAAGGGCACATTGCGACAAGGCGCGGGGCGAGTTGGGCCTCGAGACCCACGCCATCGAAGACACGCTTCGCACGACCGGCGAGACGATGATCGAGTTGGGCCTGGTCGAGCCGAAGTTGAAGACTGCCTGAAGGCGCTTCGGCAAGGTTCATAGGAAAGGGCACAACTGTGAACGAGGAGTTCGTCGTAAGGCTGGCTCG
Organism: Gammaproteobacteria bacterium; assembly: GCA_009837725.1. Lineage (GTDB taxonomy): Bacteria > Pseudomonadota > Gammaproteobacteria > Pseudomonadales > Azotimanducaceae > VXYL01. The sequence continues at coordinate 21,027 of VXSY01000127.1, forward strand.
CAGCGGGACCGCCGTGACGGTCCCGGCCGGCGGCTCCATTCTCTACTCGCTGCTGACGGCCGGGATCGAAGTGCCTTACGCGTGCGGCGTCGGCATCTGCGGCGCTTGCGAGCAAAGCGTGCTCTCGGGCACGCCCGAGCACCGCGACTTCGTGTTGAGCGAGGAGGAGCAGGCGGCAGGCCGGGTGCTGATCTGCTGCGCCGGCTCGCGCACGCCGGAACTGGAACTCGATCTCTGACGCGACGAGGGACCTAGGTCCCGCCCAGAGCCTCCGTCGGATGGCTCCGTGGCGCGCAGCAGTTCGCGCAGCGAACTGCCAACGCGCCCGAAGGGCGCGCGTTCGCGCAGCGAACTGCCAACGCGCCCGAAGGGCGCGCGTTCGCGCAGCGAACTGCCGACGCGCCCGACAGGGCGACATGCTCTTACAATCCACCCTCAATCCGTCCACTTCGCCACCAGGCCAAATCACCATGATTCGAATCGGAACGCTCGGCGCTGCCGCCATTTCTCCCAACGCGCTCACCAAGCCTGCCGCCAACAACGACGAGGTGCAGGTCAACGTGGTCGCGGCGAGAGACCGCTCGCGGGCGGAGGAGTTTGCCGAGGCTTGGGGCATCGGCGAGGTGGTGGACAGCTACGATGAGGTGGTGACGCACCCGGATGTGGATGCGATCTACAACCCGCTGCCCATCAGCCACCATCGCGAATACACCATCAAGGCGCTTCGCGCCGGCAAGCACGTCCTCTGCGAGAAGTCGTTCGCGTGCAACGAGGCCGAGGCGCGAGAGATGGCGGACGTGGCGCAGGAGACGGGCCTCGTCCTGATCGAGGCGTTCCACTATCGCTACCACCCCGTGTTCCAGCGCGCATTGGAGCTCTACCACGACGGTGCCATCGGCGAACTCGTCGAGCTCGAAGGCGCCTTCAACATCGGCTCGCCCCGCCCGGGCGACATCCGCATGATCTACGCCACGGGGGGCGGGGCGACGATGGATATGGGCTGCTATCCGCTCTCCTGGGTGCGGCATTTCACAGGCGAGGAACCGGAAGTGGTGTCGGCCAAGGTTGAGGAAGGGCCGCCGGACGTGGACATCCTGCTGCAACCGGAGCTCGTGTTCCCCAGCGGCGCACGGGGACGCACCTCGGGCATCATGAAGGCTGGGCAACCCTTCGAGGCATTCCTCAACGTCACCGGCACCCGCGGCAAGCTGAACGTGCGCAACCCCTTGGTGCCGCATATGGGGCACAACATCGAACTCGTCACCGACGCCGGCACCAAGAACGAGGAACTCACGCTGCGCCCCACCTACGAGTTTCAGCTCGACGCTTTCGTGGACGCGGTAAAGAACGGCACCAAGCTCGAAACCGACGCCGAGGATGGCGTCAAGCAAATGCGCCTGATCGACAACTGCTATCGCGCCGCCGGCATGAAGCTGCGGGGGATGAGGGTCGCGTGACGGCAGCCTGCATAGCCATGGCATCTTCCCCACCGCCACACCGTAAGGCGCACCCTTGCGGATGGGATGGAGGGCGGGACGCCCTCCCTCCGATGGCGCGCGACCCGTCCGCGCATGCTAAGGGCCCTTCCGGACGGAGGGCGTCCCGCCCTAAATCGCACCCATGATCGCCGGTCTCGATCACGTTGCCATCCCCATTGCCAACGTCGAGGAGATGCTCGCGTTCTACGAGGCACTCGGCTTCGTCGTTCGTCGGGGCGAACGCCTCCACTCCATTCACTTCGGCAACAATCGCCTGAACTTCCATGCGCCGGCGCTTTGGAACGACGAGCGCTTCACCCTGCGAGGCCCCACCGCCCGCCCCGGCTGCGGTGACTTCTGCTTCGTCTGGCAGGGAACGGTGGAGAGCATCGCCCGGCACCTGGGGAAACTCAAAATCGAAATCATCGAAGGGCCGGCACCCCGCGAAGGCGGTCGCAATGGCGGCAAGGTGACGGGAACGAGCGTCTATGTGCGCGATCCCGACGGCAACTTGCTCGAGTTCATGACCTATGGTGAAACCTCCCCCTGCACGAGCGAATGCGATGCAGGGGGAAGTTCCACCACGGGTCGGCAGGGCTGGGCCGGGGGCGGAGTCGGCAGGGAGCGAATGCGACGTGCCGCGCCGGCTCTGGGGCGAACCCCATGAGCGCGGCAAACCCGTCCGCAGCCCGTAACGCCGACCTCGTGGTCTCGGCAGAGCACGTGCTGCCTATCGCTCCGGACAATATCGTCCTCCACGATGCCGCAATCGCTGTCGCAAGCGATACGATCATCGATGTCGGCGACCGCAATGGCGTCCTAGCCCGACACCCGGGCGCAACCCACCGGAACCTGCCCCACCATGTGCTCCTGCCGGGCCTCGTCAACGCCCACGGCCACCTCGCCATGACCCTGCTGCGCGGCCTGGGCGAAGGCCAATCCCTGGAGGCGTGGCTTCAGGAAACGATCTGGCCCTTGGAGGGCCGCTGGGTGGACGAGGACTTCGTTGCCGACGGCACCCTCTTGGCGATGGTGGAGATGCTGGCAAGCGGCACCACCACCGGCAGCGACATGTACTTCTTCCCGGAAACGGTGGTGGAACTCGCACGGGTCGGCTGCCGGATGCAGGTCAGTTTCCCCATCATCAACCACGCCAGCGCCTGGTCGCACGACGTGGACGAATGCTTCGAGAAGGGGCTGAGGCTGCGCGACGAGTGCCGTACCAATCCGTTGGTGGAGGTGTGCTTCGGTCCCCATGCAACAAGCTCAGCGGGTGAAGCGGCGCTCAGAAGAGTGGCCATGTATGCCGACGAACTCGACGCCAAGGTGCAGATTCACCTGCACGAAACCAGGGCGGAGGTGGCGGAAGCTCGCCGCAACCTCGGCCAGCACCCCATCCGCGTGCTCGAAGACGTGGGACTCTTGACGGAGAACCTGCAAGCGGTGCACATGACCGCGGTATCCGAGGTCGAGGTCGCCATGATCGCCGAGTGCGGCGCCAGCGTGGTTCACTGCCCCATGTCCAACACCAAGCTCGCGAGCGGCATCTGCCCAGTGACAGGGTTCCGGGAAGCAGGGGTCACGGTTGCGCTCGGCACCGATGGGGCAGCCTCCAACAACGGGCTGGACCTGTTCCAGGAAGCGCGCATGGCGACATTGCTGGCCAAACTCGGCACCGGTGACCCGGCGGCGCTGCCGGCCGCCGAAGCGCTGGAAATGGCAACCTTGGGCGGCGCCCGCGCTCTCGGCGTGGCCGATCGCATCGGCTCGCTGGAAGTCGGCAAGCAGGCGGATTTCATCGCCGTGGACGTGGACCACGCTGCCATGCAGCCGCTGCACGACGTGCCCGCGCAGCTCGTCCACACCGCAGCCGGCAGCCGCGTGAGCCACGCGTATGTCGCAGGGGAATGCCGCTACGAGAACGGCAGCTTTCCAACCATCGACGTCGATAGCCTGCGACACCGCACCGCCCTTTGGCAGAGCCGGATGGCCGGCGATGCCTAGGGGGTCCGCGACGTGGGAGCCCAGCCCGAGGGAGAGCGGCCCGCCCTCCACTTGGAGAGACTACGCGTGATCAACGCCGACGAGGAGGAAATCGCCCGCTTCGAGGCCCTCGCCCACCGCTGGTGGGACACCGACGGCGAGTTCCGCGCCCTGCACGACATCCAGGGCCCGCGCGTCGACTACCTCAAGTCGCGCTGCCAAGTCGCTGGCCGGAAGGTGCTGGACGTGGGCTGCGGCGGTGGCCTCGTCACCGAGGCCTTGCATGATCTGGGTGCCTCCGTCACGGGCATCGACGCCGGCGAAAAGCCGCTCGCGGTGGCGCGCCTGCATGCCCTGGAACGGGGCATCGACGACGCGATCACCTACACGGCCAGCACTCCGGAGTCCTTCCTCGCCGAGGCGCCTGGGCAGTTCGGCGTCGTCACCTGCCTCGAAATGCTGGAGCACGTGCCGGACCCGCCCTCCACCGTGCAGGCGCTGGCGGAGCTCGCCGAACCCGGCGGCGATGTGGTGCTCTCCACCATCAACCGCACACCCAAGGCATGGGCGCTGGCCATCGTCGGCGCCGAGTACGTGCTGAACGTGCTGCCCAAGGGCACGCATTCCTACGAAAAGCTCATCCGCCCATCCGAACTCGCCCGCGCCTGCCGGGACGCCGGACTCGTCGTGGCCGACGTCTGCGGCTTGGAATACAACCCTTTCACTCGCCGCTGCCGGATCACCCGCAACGTGGATGTGAACTACATCCTGCACGCCAAGAAGCCGCGCGCAGAAGCACCGCAATGACGGTCTATTCGCCCCCGAGCGACCTCTTGGCCGAGCGTTGCGTGTTGGTCACAGGTGCTGGCGATGGCATCGGCCGGGCAGCGGCGCTGGCCTACGCTCGTCACGGCGCCAACGTGGTGCTGCTGGGTCGCACCCGCGCGAAGCTCGAGGCCGTGTTCGACCACATCGCGAAGGAAACCAAAACCCGCCCCACCATCGTCCCGGCAGATTTGCAGCACTTGGGCGAGGACTCGGCAAGCGCCCTCCGGGAAGGCATCGAGCGCGACTACGGACGCCTCGACGGCATCCTCCACAACGCTTCCCTGCTGGGCCCACGCAACCCCGTCGAGCACTATCCCGCAACCGACTGGCACGCCGTGATGCAGGTGAACGTCAACGCGGCGTTCCTCCTCACCCGCGCCCTGCTGCCGCTGCTGAACCAATCCCAGGACGCCTCCGTCATCCTCACCTCGTCAGGCGTAGGCCGTCGCGGTCGCGCCTACTGGGGCGCCTATGCCGTAGCCAAGTTCGCCACCGAAGGTCTGATGGAAGTGCTGGCCGACGAATGCGCCCACGCCGGCCGCGTCCGCGTCAACTCCTTGAACCCCGGCGGCACCCGCACCGCCATGCGCGCAGCGGCCTATCCGACCGAAGACCCGGCGACTCTGCCAATCGCGGAGTCCCACATGCCGTTGTACCTGTATCTGATGGGCCCAGACTCCAAGGGAGTCACGGGCCAGCGCTTCGACGCTAAGGCATGGCAAGTCGTTACGCGCGCATGCCCATCAGCGTGACCGCACGGCACAGACCTGTAGGGGTTTTCCTACGCTGTGTAGGACGGAATGTTTGTGTGTCGGGAGCCGTTGGAAGTCGTTGACGGCACTTCCTGAATGCATAGACTTCACTGGATGCATTCAAGTCGGAGTCGGTCGCATGAAAGCCATCACGGTCCGCAACGTTCCTGCGGAGCTCGCCGAGTCCTTGGAGCGCGAAAAGCGGCGTCGCGGGGTGTCGCTCAATCACACGGTCCTTGCACTGCTTGCGGAAGCGCTGGGCATTTCCAAGCACGCGACGCGTAGCAATGGGCTGCGACGCATGGCTGGCACTTGGACTGAGACCGAATACCGGGAGTTCGAGCGAGCCGTGGCCCCTTTCGACGAAATCGACGACGCGATCTGGCGATGACTCGGGTCTGCCTCGACACATCGGCGTACAGCAACTTTCGGCGCGGCAAGCCGGCGGTTGTCAATGCGATTGACCGCGCCGACTGGATCGGCGTTCCGTGCGTTGCGCTGGGAGAGATCTGGGCGGGGTTCATCGCCGGAAGCCGGGCCGAGCGCAACATCGCCGAGCTCGAGGACTTCCTCGCGGAACCCCTCGTCGAGGTGCTTGCGATCGATAGAGACGTCGCGCGCATCTATGGCGAAATCGTCGTCGACCTGCGGCGCAAGGGAAGACCGCTGCCGACCAACGACATCTGGATCGCCGCAACTGCCGCCCGGTTCGGCGCGTCCGTGCTTACGTTTGACGCTCACTTTCTTGAGGTCGATCGGGTTGGTGCCCAAGTACTCGTGCCGTAGTGACCTACACGTCGCGGACCCATGCACCGATCAGTGCTTGCGTGGGGAGCCTCAGGCGGAGGTTCCCTCGGGGTTTGCCGGCTCGCCTTCCCCGCCGGCATCTTCTACTGGACCTGCAAGGCTCGACAGCGCGTTCATCACGTTCACCGGCAGGGGGAAGACGATGGTGGAAGACTTCTCGCCGGCGATCTCGGTGAGGGTTTGCAAGTAGCGCAGTTGCATGGAGGCGGGTTGGTTGGCCAGGCGCTGGGCGGCCTCGACCAGCCTCTGGGCGGCTTCGTATTCGCCGTCTGCGTGGATGATCTTGGCGCGTCGTTCCCGTTCGGCTTCGGCTTGGCGGGCGATGGCGCGGATCATGCTCTCGTCGATGTCCACGTGCTTGATCTCGACGTTGGCGACCTTGATGCCCCATTGATCCGTTTGCTGGTCGAGGATGCTCTGAATGTCCTCGTTCAGCTTCTCGCGTTCGGAGAGAAGCTGGTCAAGTTCGTGCTGGCCGAGCACGGAGCGCAACGTGGTTTGCGCGAGTTGCCCCGTGGCTTCCATGTAGTCCTCGACGTTGAGAATGGCTCGCTCCGGCTCGAGCACGCGGAAGTAGAGCACGGCGTTCACCTTCACCGACACGTTGTCGCGGGAGATGAGGTCTTGCGAGGGCACGTCCATGACGATGGTGCGCAAGTCCACCCGGATCATCTGCTGCAGGATGGGAATGATGATGATCAGCCCCGGCCCCTTCACGCGCTGGAAGCGGCCGAGCATGAACACCACGCCGCGCTCGTACTCGCGCAGAACCCGGAAGGCGCTGGCGAGCACGATGGCGAGAAGGACGACGACGACGATCACGAAGATTTCCATGCTGAACTCCTTCAACCAATCCAGGCCCCCGAACCACGGCAGCGCCACGCTGATGCCAGCGCCCGCGGCGGCGGCAAGGCCACCCAAGATGCCGGCCCACCTCGACTTTCCTTCGCGCCCTTGGCGCTCTGCCTCGGCATCGTCGTGCTCCGCCACAGCCCCGACCTAACGCGCCCGGGTTGCCGGCCCGGTGCGTTTCACCTGCACAATGACGCCGTCCACCGCGGCTATCTCCACATCTTCCCCTTCGTGGAACTCGCCTTCGCCCCGCGCATTCCAAACCTCGCCGAAGGCACGCACCCGGCCGCTGGCGGTGAAGTCCTCCATCACCTGGGCCGTGGCCCCCACCATGCTCTCGACTCCGGTGGCGACCCGCGCCCTCCGCATGCGCAGGGCAGCTCCGAGCCCGAATGCCACAACGCCCACCGACACGGCGGTGAAGGCCGCGATGATGGGGTAGGACACCTTGTAGCCCGGGAGGTCCGTGTCCATGAGGATGATCGAGCCGATGACGAAGGCGATCACGCCGCCGGTGCCGACGATGCCGAAGCTCGGCGTAAACGCTTCCACGGCCAGCATGGCGACGCCCACGGCGATCAGGGCGAGTCCGGCGTAGTTGATGGGCAGCATCTGCAAGGCAAAGGCGCCGAGCAGCAGGCAGATGACGCCGGTGACCGCACCTACGCCGATGCCGGGGTTGTAGAACTCCAGGATCAAGGCGTAGATGCCGATCATGAGAAGGATGTAGGCGACGTTGGGGTCGGTGATGATGCCGAGTAGTTCGTAGCGCCAGTCGGGCTCGATGGTCTGGACTTCGGCGCCGGCGGTGTCGAGGGTTCGCTCGACACCAGCGATGGTGACGGTGCGACCATGGATGGTGTCGAGCAGTTCGGTGAGGTCTGCGGCCACGAGATCAATGACGCCCCGCTCAAGCGCTTCATTGGCGGCTAGATTGGCTCCGGAACGCACGGTTTCCTCGGCCCATTCGACGTTGCGGCCACGCAACTCGGCGAGGCTTCTGAGGTATGCCGCGGCATCGTTCACCACCTTGCGCCCCATGGCATCGGCGGGTTCGTGCGCGGGCCTATCATCCGCGCTGCCTCCACTGCCCTCATCACCTTCACTGGACGGCTCCGACTCGGGCGCCGAACCTGGCGTCGGCATGGGCGACGGCGTGGGCGTAGGCGAAGGGAACGGCGAACCGCCCCCGCCGCCGATGCTCACCGGTGTCGAGGAACCGATGTTGGTGGCTGGCGCCATGGCCGCGATGTGGCTGGCATACATGAGATAGGTGCCGGCGCTGGCTGCCCGTGATCCGTTCGGCGCAACGTAGGTGGCAACCGGCACCGTCGAGGCGAGGATGGCCTTCACCATGTCCCGCATGGACTTGTCGAGGCCGCCGGGCGTGTCGAGGCGCATCACCACAAGCTCTACGCCTTCGTCACTGGCGCGTTCGAGCGTGCGGATGAAGTAATCAGAGGACGCCGGCGAGATGGCGCCCTCAAGCTCCACCACCCAAACCGAAGCCGCCTGGGCCGCGGGGGCGCCGCACACCGCCAAGGCCGCAACAAGCCGAATCAAACGCCGCCACATCGCGCATCCTCCTGCGCGAACACCGACCCACTAACCATACAACCGAACGAGGGCGGATGCAGGCGCCGTGCGGCCCCGTCGAAGAGGTCCGCGTCAGCGCCACAAGAACCGCTGCCTACGGCAACGCTTCTTGCCCCAGCCCAAGCCGTACCATCACCCTGTCGGACTTCTGCCAGCTTTCGCCGCCTGAAGTCCGACAGGCTCTCAGTCTGGCGAAAGCCCCCGCTCTGCCAAAAACTCCGCGTTGAACAGCCGCGAGCGGTATTTGCTGCCGTCGTCGCAGAGCATGGTGACGACGGTGTGACCGGGGCCCATCTCCCGCGCAACCATCGCGGCGGCGCAGAGGTTAATGCCGGTGCTGGAGCCGAAGAACCAGCCCTCATCACGCAACAGGCGATACACAAGCTGCACCATGTCCCGGTCCGTCACCTGCACCGCATCGTCCACCGGGGCACCCTTGAGATTGTCCGTGACGCGGCTGTTGCCGATGCCTTCGGTGATGGAAGGCCCTTGGCTCATGGTCGCCTCGCCGGTCTTGACGTAGCTGTAGAGCGCGCTGCCCATGCAATCCGCGAGCACCGTGCGGACGGCGGCGTTCTTCTCCTTCAGGAACTCGCTGACGCCGGCGAGCGTGCCGCCGGTGCCCACCGACGAAACGAAAGCGTCCACGCCGCCATCGGTTTGCTGCCAGATCTCTGGGCCTGTGGATTCGTAATGGGCGAGGCGGTTGGCGACGTTGTCAAACTGGTTGGCCCACACGCCGTTGTCGAGGCTCGCGGCGTAGCGTCCGGCCTTCTTCTGATAGTTGTTGTCGTCGCGATAGGGCACCATGGGGCGCACCCGCACTTCGGCGCCCAGGGTCTTGAGGATCTCGACCTTCTCTGGCGATTGGTTGTCCGGCATGTAGATGACGCAAGGGTAGCCGCGGGCGTTGCAGATGTGGGCGAGGCCGATGCCGGTATTGCCGGCGGTTCCCTCCACCACCACGCCGCCTGGTCGCAGTGCGCCGCTGCGTTCGTGTTCGCGAATGATCCAGAGTGCCGCGCGATCCTTCACCGAGCCGCCGGGATTCATGAACTCCGCCTTGCCGAGAATCTCGCAGCCGGTTTCGTCGGACAGGGTGTTGATGCGGATCAGGGGGGTGTTGCCAACCGCGTCGGCAAAGCTGCGCGTGATGTCCATGAGGTTCCAGCCCGGGCGTCGGCGGCGATTCTACCGAACGCGCCGAAGCGGAGGTCCTTGGGACATGCCGACGGACCATGGCAGCCGTTCATCGGTGTGCGGCCAGGAGGCTGCGCCGTGGTAAGCGGCCCAATCCTCACCCACCTATGACCTTGCACCGAAGCATGACGCTGTCGCGCCATTGCTACGGCGCAAGCTCCTAGGGCAAAGTGCGCGCGTCGGAACACGCCGGAGCCATGCCCTTGTCATCTCGCACCACCCGCATCTCAGCCGCGCTCACGCTAGCTGGCCCTGAAGGGCGCGTCGGCAGTTCGCTCGCGCGAACTGCTGGCCTTCGTGCTCGCGTTCGCTCGCAGCTACGGCGAGCAGCCTTCACACTTCGCCGCTACGCGGCAAAGTCCGGCGGGCTGCTAGGGTGCTTGGCGTTTAGCGCCGCAGCCGACATCCACGATGTGGACCCTCTCGTGCTGGCGCAGGAAGCAGCGGCCATCGAGCTCGCGGACGACATTTTCGACTACGCCGAACTCGGCTATCTCGAAACCCGCAGCAGCGAACGCCTTGCCGGCCACTTGGAGGAAGCCGGCTTCACCGTGCGGCGCGGCGTTGCGGATATCCCCACGGCCTTCGTGGCCGAAAGCGGCAGCGGTGCGCCGGTGATCGGCGTGCTGGCCGAGTACGATGCCTTGCCGGGCCTTTCGCAGGCACCCGTGCCAGCCCGCCAGCCCGTTGAGGCCGAGGGTTCCGGGCACGCCTGCGGCCACCACCTCTTCGGCGCAGCATCCGTCACGGCCGGCATTGCGCTCGCTCGCTGGCTCGACCAGAGCGGCAGCAATGGCACCGTGCGCGTGTACGGCACGCCGGCCGAGGAAGGCGGTTCTGGCAAGGTGTATATGGTTCGTGCCGGGCTCTTTGACGACGTGGACACGGTGCTGCACTGGCACCCTAGCGACCGCAACTTGGCCGCAGCCGAGAGCAGCAACGGCAACAAGTCGGGTCGGTTCGAGTTTCACGGGGTTGCCGCGCACGCGGCCGTCTCGCCGCACCGGGGCCGATCGGCGCTCGACGGCGTGGAGGCGATGAACTACATGGTCAACATGATGCGCGAACACGTGCCATCCACGGCTCGCCTGCAGTACGTCATCACCGATGGCGGCGATGCCCCTAACATCGTTCCGGAGTTTGCGGAGGTGTACTACTACGTACGCCATCCGCGCCCCGACATGGTGGAGCAGTTGTTCGAGCGTGTGGTGAATGCCGCCAACGGTGCGGCGCTTGGCACCGGAACGGAAATGCGCTACGAGGTCATGCACGGCAACTATCCGCTGTTGCCGAGCGAGACGCTCGCCGCCGTAATCCACGAGGCGATGGTCTCCGTCGGTGGCTTCGAATACGACGAAGCCGAACGCGAGTTTGCCCTTGCCCTGCGCTCTACCCTGTTTGGCAATCTGCGCGAGATGGACGCAAGCGCCGTCGTCGCGCCACCCGGGTTCCGCCAGAAGATGGGCTCTACCGACGTCGGCGACGTGAGCTGGACGGTGCCAACGGCCGGCTTCACCACCGCCACCTGGGTGCCCGGCACCCCCGCCCATAGCTGGCAGGCCACCGCTGCCGGCGGCATGAGTATCGGCCACAAAGGCATGGTGATGGCCGCGCGTGTGCTGGCGCGCACCGGCGCCCGTCTCTACGCCGAGCCATCCTTGGTCGCGAGCGCCAAGGTGGAATTCAACCGCCGCAGGGGTCCCGACTTCGAGTACAAGCCGTTGCTGGGCGACCGCAGCCCGCCACTCGACTACCGCAAGTAGGAGCGAGTCCGACATGCAGGTATTGCTGCTGCATCCCGGAGCCATGGGCGCGTCCATCGGTGCAGCGCTGGTGAGCCGAGGCCACTTCGTCTCGTGGGTGGCCGAGGGACGCAGCGCTGCCACCGCCAGTCGCGCAAGCGAAGCTGGGTTGCGTGCCGTGGACACACTCGCAGGAGCGGTCGCAGACGCCGAGGTTGCGATCTCCGTATGCCCACCGGACGCCGCCGTGACCCTCGCAAAGAACGTGCAGGCAGCCGGATTCGAGGGCACCTATGTGGACGGCAACGCCGTGGCGCCAGCAACGGCACGCGAAGTCGCCTCGATCTTTCCGGCAAGCTACGTCGATGGAGGCATCATCGGCCCGCCGGCTTGGCGTGAAGGGGCCACACGCTTCTATCTATCCGGCGCGAATGCCGCCGACATCGCCGCACTCTTCGACGGGTCGCTAGTGGACGCGAGGGCCATGGGCGAACGCATCGACGCCGCATCGGCGCTGAAGATGTGCTACGCGGCCTTCACAAAAGGTTCGTCAGCACTCATCTTGGCCGTGCGAGCGCTTGCGGAGCGAAACGGCGTCACCGAAGACCTCCTGCGAGAGTGGAACGTCTCCCAACCAGGCCTCACCGGCCGCAGCGCCGCCACAGCAACCTCGACCAGCCCCAAGGCATGGCGCTTCGAGGGCGAAATGCGCGAAATCGCCGCAACCTTCGCCGCCGCCGATCTCCCCGACGGCTTCCACCAAGCCGCCGCCGAAATCTACGCCCGCATGGCAGGGCTGAAGGACGCCGCAAGCCCGGACATAGACGCCGCCCTGAGCGCCATTGTCCAAAGCGACAGCCGGTAGAAGCCGGCGTGGCGTCGTCCTTGACGTGCCTCAGGAGTGACGCGCCGAGAACGGCGCGTGAGTCTTCGCTAGTGTGGCGTCCCAGAAATACGTAACCCTTCGAGCTGGACGTTGGCTGGTGCAACAAGGTCGGAGAAAGCGAGGATGTGCCGCCTGGGGCTCGCCCCGAGAGGTCGTTGAGTGCCTGCATTTGGCATCCCGAAGTACCACGAACTTGTGGGACGGCACACTAGCAGCCTGTCGGTGGGCTTCTGGACGGAGGGCGTCCCGCCCTCCAAGCGTGCCGAAGGCGCGCACGCAGCGGAGCCTGCCAAAGCCACCGCAAGCAAGCGTCGCAGACAATGCCAACGAAGCGCCAGCCTCAAACTACGTCTCCAACGCGAGGAAGCTTGTCGGACATCGCTAGGGCCTCTGGAGGGCGGGACGCCCTCCGTCCGGGTTCCCCCGGTCCCCTTGATGTTCTCGCACTCGGCGAAAACTCTGGCGGTGAGACGCCCTCCTTCCGGACGACCGTCCCCAACGCCCGTCCGGAAGGACCGTCCCCTCGCACGCCGCGCTCGCTTGGGGGCAGGGTGTCTCGCGCTCCATCGCGCCGGCGCTACGGCAACGTTGCTCCCCCGTCCACGTCGATGCTCGCGCCGGTCATGTAGTCGTTCTGGATGACGAAGATGATTGCCGAGGCCACCTCGTCGGCGGTGCCGGCGCGCTTGATGAGCATGTTGCGGGTGGCGCCGGAGAGAAAGTTGGCGCGGGCGTCGCCGGTGGCGGCGAACATGGGCGTGTCGATGATGCCGGGGGAGACGACGTTGATTCGGCGCGGCGCGAGTTCCGGCGCCACGGCGCGGACGAAGCCCTCCACGGCGTTGCCGACTGTGGCGATGGCGGAAGAGCCTGGGTTGGATTTCTTCGCCGGGTAGCCGCTCACGAGGACGATGGCAGCGTCTTCGGCCATGTGCTCGGTGCCGAGTCGAACGCTGTTGGTGTAGCCCCACAGCTTGCGAAACGAACCTTGGAAGCCGTCGAGGTCCATCTGCAGGAAGGGCCCCGATGCCCGCTCACCGCCAGTTGCTGCGTTGACGAGAATGTCGAAGCCCGCCTCTGCCTCGAAGAGCGCGGTCAGCGCGTCCCGGTCCAGCACATCAATCGAGCGGAACGACACCGCCTCGCCAGTCGCATCCTTGGCGGTGGCAAGGTTCGACTCCGACCTGCTGCACGCCACCACAGAAGCGCCAGCCGCCTCAAGCTGCCGCGTCGCGGCCAGCCCAATGCCCGAGGTGCCGCCAAGCACGATGGCTCGCTTGCCTTGAATGTCCATGTTTCCTCCCGAATTGTCGTTGTCCCTTGGAGGGAAGGCATTCTGCCTTCCCGACGCGCCGACAGGCTCGTTTTCCTTGTACCCAACCCAAGCGCACTGTCGTGCGCAGGGAAGGCAGAATGCCTTCCCTCCAAGCCGTGTAGCGCCTTAGGCGCGCTTCATGTCCACCGGCTCTTCGCCGCCGGCACGGATCAGCCCCGCCACTGCATCAAGCACCTCGTTCAGCACTTCGGTATCCGTGCCCCGGATCACCAGCGTCGTGCCGTAGCGGCCGTCGCGGCTGAAGGGATAGCTGCCGATGTCCACGTCCGGATGCTGCTCTTGCAGCACCGCAAGCCCCGTCGCCACTTGGCTCTCGCCGAGAAAGGCGGTTACCGAACAGGAACGCACGACGCTGCCGCCGGCGAAGGGGATGGTCGAGAGCATCCCCTGCATCACCGACGGGATGCCGGCCATCACATAGACGTTGCCGATGCAGAACCCCTGCGGCCCGCCGGTGGGATTGTCGATGAGATCCGCGCCCTCGGGAATCCGCGCCATGAGCATCCGTGACTCCATCACCTCCGCCGGCGCCGGGCGCTGGCCGATGACGGCAGCGATCTCCTCGCTTACCACCAAGGGCACACCGAACGCCTTTGCGATGCAGTCTGCGGTGATGTCGTCGTGGGTCGGGCCGATGCCACCGGTGGTGAGCACATAGTCGAACTTCGCCCGCGCCTCGTTGACGGCAGAGACGATCTCCTCCTCCACGTCCGCAATCACGCGCGCCTCCCGCACCCGCACCCCTTGCTCGCCAAGCACCAGGGCGATGTGCTGGAGGTTGGTGTCCTGCGTTCGCCCAGACAAGATCTCGTTGCCAATGATGAGCACGCAGGCGGTGTAGATGCGCTCGGACATGGCCGCTCCCAACGAAAAGACGCGCAATCGTATCAGTCTCGATGCAAAAGCCTTGGTGCAACGGTCATTGCGCGACGGCGATGGCCTCGGCCCGGGCGACCAAGGCCTTGGCCCGCGCGAGGTGCGGCGCATCCACCATTGCGCCGTCGAAGGTGAAGGCCATGCGGCCCTTGGCCTGGGCTTCGTCGAAGGCTTCGATGAGTTCTCGGGCCCGGGACACTTCCGCGGGGTCTGGCGTAAAGGCTTCGTTGATGGGGTCGATTTGGCTTGGGTGAATCGACAGCTTGCCGGTGAAACCGAGCGTTGCGCCTTGCTGGCATTCGCGGGCGAGGCCGGCGGTGTCGCGGAAGTCCACGTACACGGCGTCGATGGCATGGACGCCCGCCGCCTTGGCGGCGAGCAACGCCATGCTGCGGCAGTGTTCGAAGGGCGGTAGCCAAGCGCCGCCCTCGTCGCGGTTGCGCGTTGCACCGATGGCGGTGGCGAGGTCTTCGGCTCCCCACGAGAGGCCGGATACCCTTGGGCACGCCGTCAGCGTAGGGATGTGGAGAGCGCCGAGCGGCGTTTCGCCGGCGATCAGGACCAACTCCACCTTGCCGGGCGGGTGGCCGTGGCTGCGTTCCAGGCGCGACAGCTCGCCGTCGATGAGGGTGAGGTCGTTCAGCGTTTCCGGCTTCGGCACGAGGAAGGCGTCGGGCGGCGTCGCCATCACCTCGGCTAGGTCGCCGTGCCCCCAGGGAGTGGCTAGCGGGTTCATGCGGACGATGCGTTCCTGGCGGCCGAAGTCCACGTCCCTGAGCCACCCGGCCACCACGCCTCGTGCTTCCTCCTTGCGCGCCGGCGTCACCGCATCTTCCAAGTCCAGCAACAGAGCATCGGCCGCGGTGGTGAGGGCGCGGCTGAGCATTCGCTCGTTGGCGCCGGGAACGAAATGCAGCGAGCGTCGGATGCCGGCCATGCGGTGAATCTCCGAGGTGGTTGGAAAGGTCGAGTCAGGCCTTGCTTGCC
Source organism: Gammaproteobacteria bacterium (assembly GCA_009837725.1). GTDB lineage: Bacteria > Pseudomonadota > Gammaproteobacteria > Pseudomonadales > Azotimanducaceae > VXYL01. The sequence continues at coordinate 36,350 of VXSY01000127.1, forward strand.
GTTCCACCGGCCTCGCGCTTCGCCATCATGGCCAAGCGGACGCAGGAACAGACCGTCTCGCCGCGTTGGTTCAAACCGGTGTGCTCGAAGGTGACGATTCCGCGATCCGGCTTGCTGCGGCTTTCCCGCCGTGCCACCACCTTGGACGACACCCGGATGGTGTCGCCGATGAACACCGGGTTCGGAAACGTGGTGCGCTCGAAGCCGAGATTGCCGAGGGTAGTGCCGAGGGTGGTGTCGCCCACCGATAGCCCCACCACGAGACCGAGCGTGAAGATGCTGTTGACGAGGATTTGGCCGTAGATCGAGGCGCGGGCGAACTCGGCGTCGAGGTGCAGCGGCTGCGGATTCAGCGTGAGCGTGGTGAAAAGCAGGTTGTCCGTCTCCGTCACGGTGCGCGCGGGTTCGTGAGCGAACTCCATGCCAACCTCAAGCTCCTCGTAGTACCTGCCGCTCACGCTCCCTCCGGCATTTTCGAAACCTGCTGCCAAGACACCCGCTTGCGCAGGAACCTATCATCCTCGCAGGCTGTAGGATTTCGGACGGCGCAAGTCGGCCGCATGCCGACAGGATGACAGGACGGCTTGGGCTGGGGCAAGAAGCGTTGTCCGAAGGCAACGGTTCTTGTGGCGCTCGCAGCTCGCGCTAGTGAACTGCCGACGCGCCCTTCAGGGCGCACTCGCACGCAGCGGTGACAAGGAGCTTGGATCATGTTCTTCGGCTGGACTTCCATTTGCCTGCGCGCCTGGGATCTGGCCGCATCCGCCCGCTTCTACCAGGCCCTTGGCATGGAAGTGGTGGATGAGTTGCCGGGCAAGCGCATCGTCGTCGGGAACGGCCCGTTTCGAATTGCGCTCATGAACTTCCTCGACAAGAACTGCATCCACATCCGTGGCGCCGACGTTCCCGCCATCCACGCCGCCTGCAAGCGCGAGTTTCCCGAAGCGACGGGGCAACCCTTCACGTACCGCGCCGAAGACCTGGACGCCGACGCGGACGGCACGAGCTGGGAGACCTTCGACCCGGACGGCAACGCAGTGTTCTTCGACACCAACGCCAACGAATCCGGCGCAGCCGGACGCAGCCGCCTGATCGTCCAAACACTGCGCGACGCCGAGCAGATGCTGATCCGCCTTGGCGCTTCCAAGGAGTGCCTGACGACGATCGATCACCTGATCGATCAACAGACACGGGCCCGATAGCTGGGCGGCGCTCGGGGTCTAACGCCAGCCCCCCACCTCTCTAGGATCTCGCGTCGTAGAATGACGCTGTCGCGCCATTCCTCGGCGCAAGCGTCAGGGTGACTGGATGGAGTTCGAGACGACCGAAGAGCATCAGCTCATCCGTGACGCGATTGGGAAGATCTGCACCGACTTTCCCGACGAGTACTGGTCCGCCTGCGACAGCGAGCACCGCTTTCCTTGGGATTTCTACAACACCTTGGCCGAGGCGGGTTGGATTGGCATCGCCATTCCGGAGGCCTACGGTGGCAGCGGGCGCGGCGTCACCGAAGCCTCCATCGTCCTGGAAGAGGTGGCCGCTTCTGGGGCCGCAATGAACGGAGCGAGCGGCATTCACCTGTCGATCTTCGGGATGCATCCGGTGGTGCAGCACGGCAGCGAGGAGATGAAGGAGAAGTACCTGCCTCGGGTGGCGAGCGGCGACCTGCACGTCGCCTTCGGCGTCACCGAGCCGGATGCCGGCACCGACACTACCTCCATCAAGACCACCGCCGTGCGCGACGGCGACCACTACGTCGTGCGCGGACGCAAGGTGTGGACCACCAAGGCACTCGATTGCGAGCGGGTGCTGCTGCTGGTGCGAACCGAGTCAAAGGAAAAGGCGGCGAAGCGCACCGAAGGCATGACGCTCTTGCTCGCGGAACTGCAGCGCCCGGAGGTGAAGATCTCCCCCATCGACAAGGTGGGCCGCAACGCCGTCGCCACCTGCGAGGTGGTGTATGACGACCTGCCAGTACACGTAACCGACCGGGTAGGCGAGGAGGGCAAGGGCTTTCGCTACCTGCTCGGCGGGCTCAATGCGGAGCGCATACTCGTGGCGTCGGAAGCTCTTGGCATCGGCCGCGCCGCGATCCGGCGAGCGGTCAACTATGCGAACGAGCGCGTCGTCTTCGGGCGCCCCATCGGCATGAATCAAGGCGTTTCCTTCCCGCTCGGCGAGGCGAAGATGCGCCTCGATGCGGCGGAGCTGATGATCCGCAAGGCGTCGTGGCTGCTCGACAACGGCGAGCCCTGCGGCGCCGAGGCGAACATGGCGAAGTGGCTGGCCGCAGACGCCGCCTTCCAGGCAGCCGACCAGGCCATGCAAACCCACGGCGGCTTCGGCTACGCCCGCGAATTCCATGTCGAGCGCTATTGGCGGGAGGCGAGGCTGATGCGCATCGCCCCCATCTCCCAGGAGATGATCCTCAACTACGTCACCGAACACGTGCTGGAACTGCCGCGATCGTACTAACGCCGCCACCCCTATGCGTCTAAAGGAAATCAGGCTCTCCGGATTCAAGTCCTTCGTCGATCCGACGACGATTCCCTTCCCTGGCCACCGCAACGCGGTGGTGGGCCCCAACGGCTGCGGCAAGTCGAACATCGTCGATGCGGTGCGCTGGGTCATGGGAGAGCGCTCGGCGAAGCAGTTGCGTGGCGACGCGATGGTGGACGTGATCTTCTACGGCACCGAATCCCAAGGCGACACCCGCAAGGACATGGGCACATCGGGGCGCCCACAGGCCTCCATGGCGTCCGTTGAGCTGCTGTTCGACAACGAAGACGCCCGCATAGGAGGCGAATACGCCGCCTACGGCGAGATCGCCGTGCGCCGGGAGCTGGCTCGGGACGGCCAATCCACCTATTACCTGAACGGCAGCCGCTGCCGCCGGCGCGACATCGGCGGTGTCTTCCTTGGCACCGGCTTCGGCCCGCGCAGCTACTCGATCATCGAACAAGGGATGATCAGCGAACTCGCCGACGCCAAGCCGGACGAGCTGCGCGCCTTTCTGGAAGAGGCGGCCGGCATTTCGAAATACCGCGAGCGCCGCCGCGAGACCCACAATCGGCTCTCGCACACCCGAGAGCATCTCGCCCGCATCGCCGACCTGCAGGCGGAACTGGCTCGGCAACTGGGCCGTCTGCAACGTCAGGCGCGCAATGCCGAGCGCTATCGCGATCTCAAGGCGGAGGAACGCCGCAAGCTCGCGGAGCTGTGCCTGCTCCGCCTCAACGCCGCGAACGAGCGCCTGCGCGGCTGCGACGAATCTCTCCGCGCCCTCGACACCGAGGTCGAGACGGCACGCGCGGCCCGTCTCGGGGTCGAAGGCCGCGTGCAATCCGCCCTGGAGCGACATCAAGAGCGAGCCGATGAGCTGGCCGAGGTGCAGGCGCGCTACTACCGGCTTGGCGCGGAAATCGGGCGGCTGGAGGAAGCGGCGCAGTTCGCGAAGCGGCGCAGCGACGGTCTTGCGGCCGACCTCGACGCGATGGCCCATGAAGAGGCCCGCCGGCAGGAACAGATGGCCGAAGACGAGGCTCGTCTCGCCGACTTGGAGAGCCAGATCGAAGCCGCGTCCCCGGCCCTGGCCGAGGCCATGCTGCGCCAGCAACGCGCCGCCGAGGAAGTCGCAACCCTGGAACAGGACGCACGGGAAACGCAGGCGCAATGGGAAGACTTGGCGGAACGTATCGCCGGCAACCGCAGCGCGTTGGATGCGAGTCGCGGTCGGGCGCAACTTGCGGAACAGACGCTCACCAGCCTGCACGAGCGGGCAAGGCAGTTGGAGGAAGACGGCGCCGGCCTCGCGTCAACGACCCCGGACTCCCTCGAACCGCTGCACGCCGAAATCGCCGATGCCGAGCAGGCGCTCGCGGCGCTGGAAGCGGAACTGGCCGCCAATGCCGAGGCCATCGCCGAAGTCCAGCATGCCGTCGAGGCGCAGGAGGAGCGCCTCCGTGTCAGCACCGAACGAGTGCAGCAACTGCGTGGCGAACAAGCGGCAGTGGACGCCCTGCAGCGAGAGGCGCTCGCCGATGAATCGGCGGGTTCTGGCGCCAGCGTCGATGGGTGGCTGGATGAACACGGCCTCGCGGACGTGCCCCGGCTCGGTGCCAAGGTGCAGGTCGCGTCCGGATGGGAGACGGCACTGGAAGCCGTGCTCGGTTTTGACGCCGCTGCCATTCCCGTAACGGATTCAAGCCCATTGGCGGAGTCTCTGGCGCAGCTTCGGCAAGGGCGAATCACCGTCACCGAGTCCGCCGCCAGCGCTCGCGAGCCACAGGCGCTGCGCCGACTCGGCGACCTCATCGAACCGGCCCAGGACGCGCCCGCCATTCTCGATGGCGTCTTCGCCGCCGAGTCCTTGGCCGAGGCCCTGAACCATCGCGCGTCGCTTGGCCCGGGCGAGAGTGTGGTCACTCGCGAAGGCGTCTGGCTGGGGCAGGGCTGGATTCGCGTCAACCGTCCTGCCGATGCCTCTGGGGGCATCATCCGCCGCCGCGTCACGCTTCGGAAGCTGCGTGAACGCGTCGCCGCAACCGAGTCGGAGGCGGAGGCGATTCGCGCACAGCTTGACAGCACGCGTTCTTCGCTGGCGGTGCAGGAGGCAGAACGGGAGCGCCTGCGCCGAAGCCAGGGCGATGCCCGGGAGCGTCGCCTGCGAGCCGAGACGGAACGCGACATGCGCCTCGCGCAGCAGCAGGAGGTTGCCGATCGCGCACGCCGAATCGCCTCGGAACGAGAACGAACGGCCGAGCGCATCGATGAGGAGCGAGGGTCGGCGGAGGAGAACCGCAGCCAAGCCGAGCGACTCGAGGCCGATGGGACGACGCTCGCAGCCGAACGCGAGCGAGTCGACGCCAGCCGCGCCGAGCTCGCCGGAAGGCTCGAAGCCGCGCGCGTCCAGGCTGGCGAAGCCCGCGACGAACACCACCGTCAGGTGGGCGCGCAGGAGCGCCTCAGGTCCTCGGCACAGGCGTTGCGCGATGCGCGTGACCGCCTGGTCCAGCAAACCCGCGAACGGAGCCAACGCCGAACCGTCATCGAGACGGAGATCGCCGACATCGCTGCCGAAGCGCCACGCCGCGACGAAGAGCTCAAGGGGCTTCTGCACGACCGCGTGGCGGTGGAAGGAGAACTTGCCGACATTCGGCGGCAAGCCGAGGCGATGGAGACGTCAATTCGACGCTTGCGCTCGGAGCAGGCGGAAGCCGACCGGGCCCTCGAAGAGATGCGCGACCAGGTGGAACAGGCCCGCGTGGAGCGAGGCCGCGTCGCCGAGCAGCGCGACGTGGCGCTCGAACGCCTGCGCGAAACAGGTCTCGACCAGAGCGATGTCGAAAGCGAGATCCCGGACGACGCCGACGAGGACGGTTGGAACGCGGCCATCGAAGCCGTGCGCGGGCGCATCGACCGGCTAGGGCCCATCAACCTCGCCGCCATCGACGAACGTCGGGAAGCGCAAGCGCGCAAGGAGTACTACGACCGCCAGCACGAAGACTTGAGCACGGCGGTCGAGACCCTCGAACGCGCCATCGGCAACATGGATCGGGAAACCAGAAACCGCTTTCGCGCCACCTTCGACCGCGTGGGAGAACGCTTCGAGAGCCTGTTTCCGCGCATCTTCGGCGGCGGCGAAGCGCACCTTGAGATGACCGAAGGGAACCTCCTCGACGCCGGCGTCACCCTCTCCGCCCGCCCGCCCGGCAAGCGCAACTCCAGCATCCAAAAGCATTCCGGTGGCCAGAAGGCCATGACTGCCGTGGCCTTGCTGTTCGCCATCTTCCAGTTGAACCCCAGCCCCGTGTGTCTCCTCGACGAGGTGGATGCGCCGCTCGACGACGTCAACGTCGGCCGCTTCAAGGGCCTGATCGAAGAGATGTCCGAAGGCGTGCAGTTCGTGGTGGTCACCCACAACAAGCTGACGATGGAGATGGCGGATCACATGATCGGCATCACCATGCAGGAGGCCGGGGTGTCCCGCGTGGTCTCCGTGGACGTGGAGCAGGCGGTGGAACTCGCCGCCAGCAAGGTGCCTTGAGGGGCCGGCAGTCTGAGGGCTCAACGAATGCCCGGAGCGTTTCCGCTTGGCCGTAGAATGCACCCCATCGTCGGCGCCGCCGCTGGCATTGCGCGGCAAGGTCATGGGCAGGTGGGGTTTGGCGGCGTAGGAGAACGAGCCGAGCATGGATCTCGACATCAAGTACATCATCGTTGCGGTCGGCGTGCTGCTGATTGTCGCCATCGTCAGCCACCACGTCTGGCGGGCCTGGCGAGGGCGTCAGGACGCAGACGACGACGCGACGGCGGAGCCGGTGTCCGCCGCTGCGCTCTGGGACGCCGAAGACGACCGCGCCGCCAGCGCGGAACCGCCACCGGCATCGGTCGATGCCGAGGTGCAGGAGCGTGATCAGGAAGGTAGCGTGACGGCACAGCGTACCGAGCCGCACATCGCCGCCCCGGAAGCCCGAGACAACGCGGAGGGAACAGCGGAGTCGGAGAGCGCGGCAGGGGTTGCGGCGGAATCGCAGGTGCCGTCGCCGGATCCGGTGGAAGCCCCCGAGCAAGTCGGAGAAACCGTATCCAAGGCGCGGTCGGTGCCGGGTGCGAGAGCGCGTTCATCGGGCGCCGGCACGGAACGGCCTCGGCGCACGGAGTCCCGCGAAGAAACGGACGAAGCCGCCGAACGCGAATACGTTGCCATCTGGGT
>VXSY01000127.1:43074-66035 GCA_009837725.1 Gammaproteobacteria bacterium
CTTCTCCGGCGATGACCTCCTGCGCGCATTCACGGATGCCAGGCTCGAATACGGTTCCCGCAACGTGTTCCTTCGCCGCGACGGCTGCGGCAGCCAGTTCATGGTGGTGAACGGCACAGAGCCCGGCACCTTCGACCTCGCCGCCATGAGCGAGTTCTCGACCCCAGCCGTGGTGGCCACCATGACCCTTCCCGGCCCGGATGACCCGATTGCTGCCTTCAACGCCATGCTGACAACGGCGCGTGCCCTCGAAACGGCCCTCGGCGGCACCCTCAAGGACGAGGAACTGAACGCCATGAGCTACCAGACCATCGAGCACTGCCGCAGCCGCGTGGCCGAGTTCGCCCGCCGGCAGATGTCGCAGCGGCAATAGGGCTGGCGCCGGAGGTCACCGACGATGGCTGACGACGCCGCGGTAGCCAAGGAACTCGAAGACCTCCGCGCCCAGGTGCGCTACCACCTGCACCGCTATCATGTGCTCGACGATCCGGAAATCCCGGATGCGGACTACGACCAACTGTTCGACCGCCTCGTCAGCCTCGAACGTGAACATCCCGACTTCCGTTCGCCAGACTCCCCGACGCAGTCGGTGGGTGCGCCGCCGGCAACGCGCTTCGACGAAGTCCGCCACGCCGTCCCCATGCTCTCGCTCGACAAGTGCAGCGACGAGGAGGAACTCGCTCGCTGGGCCGAGCGCTGCCGTGGCCTGCTCGACGACGACGACCAACCCACCTATGCCTGCGAGCCGAAGATCGACGGCGTGGCGGTGAGCCTTCTGTACGAGGATCGATTGCTGAAGCGCGGTGCCACGCGCGGCGATGGCGATGCTGGCGAGGACATCACCGCGAACGTCCGCACCATCGGCGCGATTCCCGTGCGCCTGCCCAACGACGCACCCGCCCAGTTAGAGGTGCGGGGCGAAATCTACATGCCGATCGACGGCTTCCACGCCTTCAACGAACGCGCCCTCACCGCCGGCGAGCGGCCCATCATCAATCCCCGCAACGGCGCCGCTGGCAGCCTGCGCCAGCTTGACCCCAACATCACCGCCAAGCGGCCGCTGTCGATGTTCTGCTACAGCGTCGGCGTTTCCTCGCCCGGCTGGCAGCCCCAGCGCCACTCCGAGACCCTCGATGCGTTCCGCGCCTGGGGGCTCAACGTCAACCCCCGGGCGCAAACCTGCGATGACCTCGGTGCCTGTCGCGACTACATCCGCGAGCTTGAAGCGCAGCGGGACTCGCTCGGCTATGAGATCGACGGCGCCGTGGTGAAGGTGGACGAGTTCGCCTTGCGCGACAAGCTTGGCGAGGTGACGCGCAAGCCGCGCTGGGCCATCGCCTACAAGTATCCGGCGGAAGAGGCGAGCACCACCGTGCACGACGTGGAGTTTCAGGTCGGACGCACCGGCGCCATCACGCCGGTGGCCAAGCTCGAGCCCGTGTTCGTGGGTGGGGTCACCGTCTCCAACGCAACGCTCCACAACATGGACGAGATCGACCGCCTCGACTTGCGCCTCGGCGACACCGTCATCATCCACCGCGCGGGGGACGTGATCCCGCAAGTGATGCGGGTGATCGAGTCGCGCCGGCCGGTGGACGCCAAGCGCGTCGCCATGCCCGAGATCTGCCCCGTGTGCGGCGCGCCGGTGACGCGCACCGGCGACGAGGTGGTGGCGCGTTGCTCCGCCGGCCTCACCTGTCCGGCCCAGCGCAAGGAAAGCCTGCGCCACTTCGCTTCCCGGCTCGCCCTCGACATCGAGGGATTGGGCGAAAAACTCGTGGATCAGCTCGTCGAGAGGGAGTTGGTCAGCACCCCAGCAGACCTCTTCCGCCTGACCAAGGATGAGCTCGCGGCCCTGGAACGCATGGGCGAGAAATCCGCCGAGAACCTGCTCGCGGCCTTGCAGGACGCCAAGGACACCACCTTCCCGCGCTTCATCTACGCCCTCGGCATCCGGGAAGTGGGCGAAACCACCGCTGCCGCCCTCGCCGCCCGGTTCGGCACCTTGGAAGCCCTCATGGCCGCCGACTTGGAGCGGCTGCAACAGGTGGAGGACGTGGGGCCGGTGGTGGCCGAACGGGTAGTCACGTTCTTTGCAGACCCCGACAACCGTCGCATCGCGGAGGAGCTCCTTGCGCTCGGTGTGCACTGGGCAGCGCCGGACGGCGACGCAGGCGAGCCGCAGACGCCCCTTGAGGGCCAGACCTGGGTGCTCACCGGCACATTGGAGCAACTCACCCGCAACGAGGCCAAGGCGATCCTCACTGGCCTCGGCGCGCGGGTGGCCGGATCGGTGTCCAAACGCACCAGCCGTGTGGTGGCAGGCCCCGGGGCCGGCAGCAAGCGAACGAAGGCCGAGGAGCTGGAAATCGAAGTAATGGACGAGACGGAGTTCTTGGACTTCCTCCGCCAACACAACGCGGCACCCGCAGATGCATGATCTTGCGCCCTCAAGCGCATCGTCCCCTCCGGAGGGAGGGCGTCCCGCCCTCCACCGCGCCCAGAAGGGCGCGGCTGTCGCAAGAAGCTCCTCCCTTTCGCGGCACCAAAGCGCGGTGGTCCAAACCGTTCGCCTCGATCGGCCTCTGCGATGGAACGCGCCTTGCGGCGCGATGGAGGGCGGGACGCCCTCCCTCCGGAGAGGTCCGCGTCCGCGACCTGTGCAGAACTCCCCAAGAGCAGGCAGGGGGCCTCGCCTCCCAGGGCACACGCTGCTCGTGGTGCTGTTCGTCAGCCTCCTTGCCGGCTGCATCTCAACCCCGCCGAAATCTCCCAACAACCTGTGCAGCATCTTTCAGGAGCGGCCGTCTTGGTATCGCGCTGCGCAGGCCGCGGAGAAGCGCTGGGCGATCTCCCCAGCCGTGATGATGGCCGTGATGTACCAAGAATCGAGCTATGTCGCCGACGCCCGGCCGCCGCGCAAGCGCCTGCTCTGGGTCATCCCGTGGCGGCGGCCATCGAGCGCCTACGGCTACGCCCAGGCCACCAACGAGACCTGGGCTGACTACAAGCGCGCCACCAGCCGCCGCTTCGTGGATCGCGACGACTTCGACGACGCGGTGGATTTCATCGGCTGGTACCTGGCCCGCGCGAACCGCGAGCTCGGCATCCACCCCACCGACGCCCGTCGCCTCTATCTTGCCTACCACGACGGCATCGGCGGCTACCGCCGCGGCACCTGGCAACGCAAGGGTTGGCTGCAGAGCGCCGCCGGCAACGTCAGTGCTCGCGCCAGCCGCTACCGCGGCCAACTGGACAACTGCCGCCTCCGCCGCTGGCGCATCTTTGGCTAGCGCCGCCGTTTCCCGCGGCTTGGCGCTAGCCGTCTGGCTGGTGGGTCACCCGGAAGATGCGACCGCCCAAGTCGTCGGAGATGAGCAACGTTCCGTCTCGGGCCACCAGCACGTCGTTGGGGCGGGCGGTGGCCTTCTCATCCTCTAGCCAAACATCCAGGAACGGTGCGTAGCGCGGCGTTGCGCCATCGAACCGAACGACGCTCACCCGATAGCCCACCTTCGAAGAACGGTTCCAGGAACCATGCTCGGCAATGAAGAGGGCGCCCTGCCACTCGGTCGGGAACTGATCGCCCGTGTAGAAGGCAATGCCGAGCGCCGCGGAGTGGGCTTGGATGGCGACCTCGGGGACCACGTAGTCTGCCGGGTCGTGGCCAGCGCCGAACTCCGGGTCGGCAATGTCGTCGCCGTGGATGTAGGGATAGCCGTAATGCGCGCCTGGTTTCTGCACGCGATTGATCTCTTCCGGCGGCAGGTCGTCGCCGAGCCAGTCGCGGCCGTTGTCGGAGAACCACAGTTCGCCCGTCTCCGGATGCCACGCCATGCCGACGGAGTTGCGCACGCCAGCGGCATAGACGGTGGTCTCGCCGGTGTCGGGGTGCATGCGCAGAATGCTGGCGAAGCGCGCGTCTGCCGACTCGCAAATATTGCAGGGCGCACCGACGGGAACGTAGAGATGCCCGTCGGGCCCCACCGACAGATACTTCCAGCCATGGTGCGTCTCGTCCGGCAGCGCGTCCGTGACGATCTGCGGCGTCGGACGGTCTCGGTAGGTCGCCTCGATGTTTGGATAGCGCAGCACCCGATCCAGCGCCGCCACATAGAGGTCGCCACCCTTGAGCGCCACGCCGCTTGGCAGCGTCAATCCTGCGGCGACGGTGACCACCTCCGCCTCGGCACCTGCCGCCGGCACCACCGCATATACACGACCAGCACGAAACGACCCCACGAACAGAATGCCGGACGCGGTCTGGGCCATCTGCCGCGCACTCGGTACGTCGTCCGTGACCACTTCAAGCTTGAAGTCATCGCCGCCTTCAGCCAGCGCAACCACCGTTGCAGCCAGTGACACGATCGCCGCGACCCATCTCGGAATTACAATGTTCATGGGCGGCTAGTGTTGGCTATCGGCCCGGAACCAGCAAGGCCCGTGAACGGGACGCAAAACGATGACCGCGCAGGGCGCCCTGACCGAAGCGAACAAGGAAGACATCCAGTCGGCCTACCGGCGCTGGCTGGCGGGACGCGGCTTCCGTGCCCGCAAAGGGCAGCGGCAGATGATCGCCCTCGTGGCGCGGCAGATGGCGAGTGCCGACAGCCGCATATGCGTCGTTGAAGCCGGCACGGGCACCGGCAAGACACTCGCCTATTGCCTGGGCGTGATCCCGCTGGCCCTCGCTACGGAAAAGCGCGTCGTCGTGTCGACGGCCACCGTGGCGTTGCAGGAGCAGGTGGTGCTGCAGGACCTACCCGACCTCAAGCGCCACGGCGAGCTCGACTTCACCTACGCCCTCGCCAAGGGACGTGGTCGCTACGTTTGCCCGAGACGGCTGCAAGAACAGCTTGCAACGGACCCGAACCGGCAGATGGCCATGTTTGCTCAACCGGGCGAGGAGGACCTGGAGCTGTACCGCCGCATGTGGGAGGAGTTCGACGAACGCCGATGGGACGGCGAGCTCGACAGTTGGGACGAACCGGTAGCCGCGCCGGTGTGGTCGGCAGTCACCACCGACCACCGAGGTTGCAGCAAGAACCGCTGTGCGCATTTTCGCGAATGTCCGTTCTTCCGCGCTCGCGGTAAAACCCGCGATGCCAATGTGGTGGTGGCGAACCACGACTTGGTGCTCGCGGACCTGGCCCTCGGCGGCGGCGTCGTGCTACCGGAACCCGAAGAGACCATCTTCATCCTCGACGAGGCCCACCACCTGCCGGAGAAGACGCAGCAGCACTTCGCGGCGCAGGCAAGGCTGCGGGCGTCCGCCGGCTGGCTGGAGCAGATGTCCGCCGCCGTCGCCACCATGGCGCAGCGTTTCGCCCGGCCGCCTGAGGTGGTGGCCGCCGCGACCCGCCTCACCGGCGAGGTGGAGGTCGCCGGGCAGTTGCTCGCACAGGCGGAACAGTTGGCGGAGGGGCTAGAGTTTCGTGGCCGCGACGAGCGCGAAGGCGTTTGCCGCTTCCCGCACGGTCGCGTCCCAGAGGAACTTCGGGACCTCGCCGAGCCCCTCGCCACCTACTTCCAAAGCATGGCCAAGACCCTCGCGGAGCTGCACGAGAATCTCGAAGAGGTCATGGACGGCGACCGCCCCTGGCAGAACGCCGATCAGGCCGGCGACTGGCTGCCCGTAATCGGCACCCTGTTGCATCGGGCCGAAGCGAGCGGCGCCCTTTTCGCCGACTATGCCAAGCCCCACAGCGAGCAAGCCGAACTCACCGCCCGTTGGGCCACCCGCACCGTTTTTCAGGGCGCTCGTCAAGGCCAAGGCGATATCGAACTCGCGAGCGCTCCCATCGATCCCGGCACGATTCTGCGCAAGGCGCTGTGGGACGCCTGCCACGGCGCCGTGGCCACATCCGCGACACTGTGCGCCCTTGGCAGCTTCGAGCGCTTCATCGAGCGATCCGGGCTCGATGCCGAAGTGGAGCAAATGCGCATCCCGAGCCCCTTCGATTTCCCAAACGTCGCGACCTTTACGGTGCCGCGCATGACCGCCGATGCCGGTGATTTCGATGCGCACACCGCAGAACTGACCTCGCGCCTGCCGGATCTGCTCGCACAGGAGTCGAGCGCCCTGGTGCTCTTCACCTCATGGCGCCAGTTCCGTGCCGTGGTGGAAGCGCTGCCGAACGAACTATTGCGCCGTTGCCTGCTGCAAGGCGAAGGCTCCAAGCGACGCCTGCTCGAAAGACACCGCAAGGCAATCGACGGCGGCGGCAGGAGCTACATCTTTGGCCTAGGCAGCTTCACCGAAGGCGTGGACCTGCCCGGCGACTATTGTCGCCACGTCATTCTCTCGAAGCTGCCGTTTCAGGCGCCGGATGACCCCCTCGATGAGGCCCTCGCGGAGTGGCTGGAGTCGAACGGCCGCAATCCCTTCTACGAGATGTCCGTCCCCGACACCTCGCTCCGCCTGGTGCAAGCCTGCGGCCGCCTCATCCGCAGCGACACCGACACCGGCCGCATCACTCTCCTGGACCGCCGCATCGTCACGCGCCGTTACGGCCGCTCGCTACTGGACACGCTGCCGCCCTACCGCATGGACTTCGACGCCGAATAGCGCCCCAGGCGGCCATCCCCGAAAGTCCGCGGTGTGAAAACTCGGTTCTGTGCCGGGCATCCATCGGTAAACTGCGCCGCCTCTACATCGGCAAGGGAAGGGAGACTCGCTTCATGGCCATGCAGCACACGCCGCTTTTGATGTCGCGGCTGATCGACCGGGGCGCCACCGTGTCGCCGGATACGGAGGTGGTCACCGCCGCCGCCGATGGCACCCGGCGGCAGACGATGCGCGAAACCCGCGATCGGGCGCACCAGTTGGCGCATGCGCTCAAGGATGCTGGCGTGCGCCTTGGCGACCGGGTGGGTACGTTCATGTGGAACGGCGCTCGCCACCTGGAGGCCTATCACGCAACCGCCGGCATGGGCGCGGTGCGGCACACGCTCAACATCCGGCTATCGACGGCTGACCTTGAGTACATCATCGGCCACGCCGAGGATCAGATCATCATCGCCGACGCCGACACCTTGCCGCTCCTGAACCAGCTTGCCGGGAGGATCCCCTCGGTGACGAAAGTGGTCGTCGCGGACGAGGACGAATCCGGCCAATGGACCTGCGAAGTGGCGGATGCGGTGGACTATGAGGCGTTCATCGCCGGCAAGCCCACGCGATTCGACTGGCCCGAACTCGACGAGAACGCGCCCTTGGGCCTCTGCTACACCAGCGGCACCACGGGCAATCCCAAAGGCGTGGAATACGAGCATCGCTCGCAGTACCTGCACACCATGACGGTGTGCATGACCGACGCCATGGGTCTATCGGCCACGGACACGGTGTGCGGCATCGTGCCCATGTTCCATGCCATGGGCTGGGGCGTCCCTTGGGCCGCGTTGATGCTCGGCTGCAAGCAGGTGATGCCACACCGCTACATGCAGCCGGAACGCCTTGCTCGGCTCATGGCGGACGAGGGCGTCACGCTCTCCGCCGGCGTGCCCACCATCTGGCAAGGCGTGCGGGCGGTGGTCGAGGCGAATCCCGATCAATACGACCTTTCCCGCCTCTCGCGGCTCACCTGCGGCGGCTCCGCGCCGCCACCCTCGTTGATCCGCTGGTTTCACGATGCCTTGGGTGCCGAGATGATCCAGGGCTGGGGCATGACCGAAACGAGCCCTCTCGCCACCATCTCGCGGCGGCTGATGAAGCACTCCCATCCTGGCCTCTCGCTTGACGAGCAGCTCGACAACGTCGCCAAGGCCGGCCAGCTCATGCCGGGCCTTGAACTCGACATCTTCGACGAGGACTGGGGCCGCCTGCCCCACGATGGCGAGACCGTGGGCGAAGTGCTGGTGCGGGGGCCGTGGATTTGCTCGGAGTATTACAAGAATCCCCAGCCGGACCGCTTCCACGAGGACTGGCTCATCACCGGCGACGTCGGCAAGATCGACCCAGAGGAGTACCTCATCATCGCCGACCGCTCGAAAGACCTGGTCAAGAGCGGCGGCGAATGGATCTCCAGCGTGGACCTCGAAAACCATATCGTCGCCATGCCCGGCATCGCACAGGCCTGCGTCGTCGCCCAGCCTCACCCGAAGTGGGACGAACGCCCAGTCGCCCTCGTGATCCTGGAACCCGGCGCCGAAGTGGACCAGCCAAGCATCTTGGGCCACTGCGCCACCGCCTTCGCCAAGTGGCAGCTGCCGGACGAGGTGCTCTACGTGGACGAAATCCCCCTAACCTCCACCGGCAAGATGGACAAGAAAACCGTCCGTGCGGACTTGGAGAAACAAGGGTACTGCCTACCAGACTTGCGTTAGCGCTGGTCCTTGGCGGGAAGGCAGAATGCCTTTCCCTCCAAGGTCCGTCGTTCTTCAGGCGCTCGCGCGCCCTGAAGGGCGCGTCGGCATTTCGCTGGCGCGAACTGCTGGCCTTCGTGCTCGCTTTCGCTCGCAGCTACGGCTAGCAGACTTCGCACTTCGCCGCTGCGCGGCAAAGTCCAACAGGCTGCTCGCGCGGAATCAAGCAGCGGGCAAGCGTTCCACCTTGATTTCGTCCGCGCCCCTCAATGCTTGCGCCAAGTCCCAAGCGGCTTGCAGTCGGTACCACGTCGTCGCACCACCACCGAACGCCTTGTCAAGTCGGATGGCCATTTCGGGGGAAATCCCGGCATGGCCATTCACCAATCTCGACAGCCGGTTGCGGCTGACGCCGAGCACGCGTGCACCTTCGGCGATGCTGAGCCCAAGCGGTGCCAAACAGTCGTGGCGCACCGACAAGCCCGGATGCGGCGGGTTCTTCATCGTCACATTCACCTCGTCACCTATCCTCAATGGTAATCGACCAGATCAACGTCAGTCGCATCGCCGTCTTGGAAGCGAAACACGACGCGCCAGTTTGCCGAAACACGAACGGCCCAATAAGCGGAGAGGTCACCCTTCAACCGGTGCAAGTGGAAGCCGGGCAAGTCCATGTCGGTTGGTGCGGCTGCTTCGTGGAGGCGAGCAAGCACGCGTTCCACCTTGGCCAGCAAGGCTGGCGAGATGCGGCTCGGGTCGCCATCATCGAACAGGCGCTTAAGCCTGCATGTCGAAAGCGGCGAATCAACGGCCACCTCGGCTCAAGATGTGCCGCTCAATCCTTACGCCGGCAGTGTCGTGGCGCCATACCCCATCTTCGCGGCGTATCCCAACCGCTCGAAGTCCGCGCCGTGGTCGCCGCTCTTGCCGAAGGCATCGTCCAGCCCGCATAGGGTGGCGAGGGCGGGTGGGTTGCGGTCCAAGATCTCCTGCGGGATGTCGTCGTAGCGTTCCAATGGCCGCATGAACTGGCGGCAGTAGGCGTTGTGGAGCGAGGTGCGTTTGCCGGGCGCCGAGCGGGGCATGGCGCCGTGCCAGAGGCCGCCGTGCCAGAGGGCGATGGAGCCTCGTTCCATGACGAGGGGCTTGGTTCCGTCTCGCGTCGCGCCCTTCGGGGCTTGGCTGCGCTTGGCGACGCTGCCCGGCATCACCACCGTGGGGCCGTTCGGCAGGCTGAAGTCGTCGATGGCCCACACGGCAGTCGCTTCGAGGCAGTAGTCGGGGAACGGTTCCGGGATGCGCGAGGCGCCGTAGTCGGAGTGCAGGCCCGGATGGGTGTCGAGGCCGGGTCCCTTGATGATGGTGTCGGATTGATAGACGAGACAGCCGCGGCCCAGCAGATGTTCCATCAGCGTCAGCACCCACGGGTGCAGCACGGCTTCCTCCCACAGCCGGCCACGCCTCAGCAGCATGGTGGCGCGGAAGCCCACATCCGGGGGCGCCGCATCGTGGTTGCGATGTGCCTCGGCGCGGAGTTCGTCGGCGAACTCCTCGGTGAATGCGCCGGGGAGGATGGTGTAGCCCCGTTCGTCCAGATCGCGGAGGTTGTCGGCTAGGCCCAACGCCTCGGCGCGATGGCGGATGTCGGGATTGTTCACCGTGCGTGCGGCCATGTGGTCGTGCAGTTCGCCGCAGAGATTGGAGATGGACTCAATCGGCATCCTGCCTTGCCAATCCCCGAGCCCCATGCGAGTGACGTGCCCGGCTTCGCGCACGGCCCCCTCGCGCGCGTCGCCGTCGTACACGATGGTGGCGTAGAGCACTGACGCCGTGTAGTCCGCGACCCGGTAGCAGTCAGCCGTCTCGTCCGGGCGGGGCTCTGCCGTCACCTGATCGCCAGCGAAGCGCAGTGTGTAGCCGAAGGGGGCGTCTCGTTCCGAAGTGGCAAGGTGGGGCGGCGGATTGTCGAGACGTTCCGAGATGGAGAACGCCGGCAACGACAGTCCGCGTGTGCGCGCGCCGAGGAACCGCTCCGATTCGGCGAGCCATTCCGCCGACGCCAACTCCACGCGCTCATCGAGCGTCACTGCCGGTTCCGTGAACATCGTTCGTTCCTCCTACGTTGACGCGCCGGTTTCTTAAGGGAGGGCGTCGCCCTCCCGTCGCAGGGATCAAGCGACCTCCCGCGCCTTCTCCTCGGCAACCACCTCGCGCATCCCTTCCCATTCGTCCCACATGTCGCAGAGCGCGTCTTTCGACCGCTCCCAAGGATTGTTGCCGGCCTCGTATTCGAGCCACTCGCCGGCCTGACCCCGGTCTGGATGGTCGGACACGCCGTTCACCACCTTGTCCGGCTGCCGTTTCTTGTTGCGGATGCGGAAGATGATGTTCTTGCGCGACTCGGTGCCGTTCTCGTTGCGGGTGCCGGAGTGGGGGATGTGGAAGACGGTGATGCAGGCGTCGCCCGGCTCCATGAGGATCTGCGTCGGCCTCGGCCAGCGCTGGCCATCCGGCGTCGACTCTGAGTCCTCGTCCAGGAACTGCTCGCGCACCGCCTGGGGCAAGTACACATGACCGCAGCGGTTGGGTGCGTTGTGGTTGATCCTCGGCCAACCCGGGCCCTCCGGTCCGACATGGCCGTTGACACTGCGCTGCCATTGGAAGAAGCGTTCGGTGGCGTGATGGGCGCCCCGCAGGAGCGCCGTCTGGCCGCAGCCCTCCTGCGTCTGGTCGTTCAGGCACACGAACACAAAGGCGGTAAAGCTGCCCATGCCGAGGGTCATCTCCGGATCCTCAAACAGCGGCACGCTGTTGTGCCCCATCACGTCGGCGCTGCGACCGATGTTGCCCTTGGGCCCGGAACCGATGTAGTGCTGGTAGTTCTCCTCCGGTGTGCCTTCGAGCACCTCCTGCGGAACGCCGATCGTGCACAGGCCGTCCATGTGCGACTCGGCGCCGTAGTAGGGCTGGTCCCGGTCCCGATAGCCGAGGTTGTTGAAGTGGTCTCCGGGCTGGCGCACCTTGTTGACGCCCACCTGACAGATGGACGGCGGATCGAACTGCCCCATGGCCTCATGCAGGATGGGCGCGACACTCGACGCGTTCACGAGGCCGGTCATCGCCGGCTTGCCGCCGACGTACTCCCCCTTCTTGGCCGTGTGAATGCAATCAAGCGCTGCCTGCACCAACTCCGGTGCAACCGCCTGCTTCACCACCACATAGCCGTCGCGATAGAGCGTCCGCTTCTGCTCCAAAGTCAGTGCATGCGCCATCGGTTCCTCCCCTTCAACCCGTCCGATGACGCCCGATTGTAGCGACAGATGGCCCGGCTCTGGGCCGCTCCCTCCAGAACAGTCGAAGTTCAGGCCATCGCGCGCAGGAACTTCGCCTCCTTGCGCGCCACTTCCAGCGGGTTCTTGCCGTTGCGGTTGAGGATGCGAGCGTTGGCGCCCAACTCGAGCAACGCCTCGGCCGCCGCCACACAACCCTCGTAGGTGGCGCGGTGCAGGGGCGTGCGGCCCTTGCGGTCTTGGATGTCCACATTCGCTCCGCGACCGACGAGGAGTCGCGTCACGCCTTCCTTGTCGGCTTCCGCGGCCAGATGCAGCGGGGCGCGATGCACCTTGGTGCAGGCGTTTACGTCCGCGCCGGCATCGAGCAACAGGTCCGCGCACTCCACCGACCCCGCCCGCGCGGCCCAATGCAATGGCGTCATGGCATAGGGCTGTTCCTCGCGGGCGACACCCGGATCGTCGGATAGGAGCGCCTGCAGGCGGACGGAGTCGCCGAGGCCTGCCGCCGAACAAGCGTCGTACTCGGCGCCATCCTCGATCAATATGCGCGCCACTTCGCGTTTGCCGGCGTTGGAGCGGAAGTCGCTGTCGTCCTTCCACGGCCCGGGCGCGACCGCCTCCTGCAAAGAGGTGGTGCCGCGTTCGCCGTTACCCTTGATGGGCAGCTCGTGGTGCACGCCCACGCCGTGCGCGATGAGCAATCGGGCGAGTTCCGGATAGCCGCCCCACGCGGCCCAATACATGAGCGAGAGATTGTCCGGCCAGCCGGTGTGGGGCTTGCGCACCGACACGGGCGTGGCGTCGAACATGCCATGCTCGAAGAGTTCGCGCAGGGTGTCGGTGGCGCCCGCCCAGGCCGCCTCGTGCAGCACGTTGTATTCGCTCTCGTCGAGTTCCAGCCGCGCACCTTTGCCGAGCAACACGTGCACTGCCGGCCCGGCGCCGCGCATCCCGACGAGCACCGACAGGAGCCGGTCGCCGATCCGCCCAAGCGCGTCCGGATTCGCCTCGATCAACTCGATCATCTTGTCGGGTGCCGCCTCGGCCTCCCAACGGCTTGGATTGGACCCCATCGCCGCGCGCACGAGTTCGCGTTCGGCGGGCGTGAGGTCGGGGCGGTGCAGATTGCGCAGGAACCAGTTGTTGAGGAACAGTTCAACGGCGTCCATGGCCGGGTCTCCTAGCGCCGCGGTGGGCGGTTTGGCCGTGTCGAAGCAACCGCGACGCAGGCGTTGGCGAGAGTTGACCGCCCACCCCTTCGAAGTTCGAGCCTCGCATAGCCAAGCGGACATACTAAGCGCTTAAGCGACGAGGTTTTCCTGCGACCGGCATCGCGGCGGTGGATTAAGATGGGCGACTTTGTTCAAGTCAGGCGCGTTGCGGAGGGGAAGCATGGCGGAAGTGAATCCAAACGGGGTGCTCGCGGGACAGGTTGCCGTGGTCACCGGAGCCAGCCGGGGGATCGGTGAGGCAATCGCCAAGCGCATGGCGATGGAAGGCGCGAAGGTGGTGGTTTCCGCCCGCACTGTGGAGGCGTCTGACCACTTCCTGCGGGGAACGATCAAGCAATGCGTTGCCGAGATCGAGGCCGCTGGCGGCCAAGCGGCCGCCGTGCGGTGCAACCTCGCGGACCCGGAAGACCGCAAACGCCTGATCGAAGAGAGCGAGGCGGCGTTCGGCCCCGTTGACATCCTCGTCAACAACGCCGCGGTGACGTGGTTCCTGCCGGTCACCGACTTCAACGAGAAGCGTTACCGGACGATGATGGACGTGCAGGTGTATGCGCCGTTCGAACTCGCCCAGATGGTGCTGCCCGGCATGATCGAACGCGGGCGCGGTTGGATCCTCAACATCTCCTCCCACGCGGCCATCCACCCGCAAGCGGCCGCACCCGGCGGCCACGGTGGCACCGTGTACGGCATGTGCAAGGCGGCACTGGAACGATTCACCACCGGCCTCGCCCAGGAGCTGTACGGCAAGGGCGTGGGCGTTAACGTCATCTCCCCGGGGCTGGTCGCGACGCCAGGTGTCGTTCACCACAAGCTCATCAACGAGGGCAACAAGGACCGCGTCACTCCGGTGGAGCACATGGCCGAAGCGTGTCTGCGCCTCTGCCACGGCGACGCTGCCGAGATCACCGGTCGCATCGACTACGCCGATCAGGTGATCGAGGAGTTCAGCCTGGAACCGGCAGACCTCGTGTAGGGCGGAGCGTCCCATACGGCCACCCCTCCGAAGGGGCGGGCATACTGGGCCGCTCAAGGTTCCTTGTGGTCCTCTCCGAAACGGCGGGTTAGCGTCAGCCGCCAATGCCGGGGAAGCTGCGGCAGGACGATGGCGTCGCCGAAGATCTCCGGGAAGTTGCCTTGGAAATAGAGCTCGTCGAGGGCGTTGTTGACACCTAGGCGGGCTTCCCAAGCGCCCAGTTTCGCCACCGCCGATGCGTTCACCAACGTGTAGGCAGGGAGTCGCACGGAGCGGCCAACGCCGGACCACGCCTCGCCCACCCGGCTCGCGTTGAGGTTGACCGTAACGCTGCGAAAGCGGTAGCTGCCGCCGATGCCGACCGTGAATTCCGGCAGCGCACCGCGTTCTCGGAAGCGGGGGTCGTCTCCAGGCAACACGGTGCCGATCGCGCCGCCGTACTGCGCTTCCGGGGGCAACCCCGTGATGGATGGCGGCGCGAAGATGTAGCGTGCCGTGAGCGGGTCGCGGTAGATGCGCGAGCGCGTGGCGACGAAGAAGAGGGCCAGCCGCTCTGTCGGCACGGCCCGCAGGTCAAGCTCCACGCCCTCGCCGCGCACCGCCAGATTGGTTCCCGTAAGGGCGGAATAGTCTGTACGCCGCTGTTCGTAGGCGTTTAGCTGCGCTTGCAGGCGGCCGTTTCGAGCTTGGTACTTGATGCCGGCCTCGCGCAGGCGGGAGGCCACCACAGGCCCGCCGCGCACGTTGCTGACCGGAATCTCGCCGGACTGGCCGCCCACCACCAATGCCTGGCTTGATGTCGTGAGGTAGGGCCGCCAAGGCCCGAGGTCCAGGCTCAGGCTCAGGCTCCACGAAAGGTCGTCCTGCACGTTGGACGCACTCTCGTTCGGGGTGTCGAAGGTGTGCACGCGAGGGCCGTTCACGGACGTCACGTCGTAGCGGTCGCCGCGCAACCCCGCGAGCAACGAGACCCGCTCGCGCCACGTGACATCCGCCAGCGCGCCGAGGCCCAGGTTCCACGACTCGGTGCTGACATCCCAGTTGAAGTCGTCCGTGCGCGGGTGCGTGACGGCATTGCTGCGCCGATCCAGATGCGTCGGCGGCTTCGTGATATCGCGCCGGTCGAAGTACTCGAAGGCGAAGTCCTGCCGGCCCCGGGTGTCGTAGTAACGAACGTTCGGCGCCACCACGACGTCGGCGGTGAACGCGCCCCCGAGTTCCCAAGTCTCGAAGGCGAACTCCACCCGGTCTTCCACCAGCAGCGTCTCGTGCGTCTGGCCGAAGCCGTAGCCGGTGACGATGAGGCGGTCTGCGTAGTCGATGAAGAGCTTCTGGCGGATGGTGACGCGATCAAGCTCGGCAAAGAGATCCGCATAGGCGGCAGAACTCGTCGCTTCGCCTACATCGTCGGGATTGCAGATGCAATCGCTGGCGTCGATCTTCACGCGACGCAACGTGTCGGGGTCGAGGCGGAGCGCTTGGCGTTCTTCTTCGTTGGCGAAGAAGGCCGTACCGGAGCCGTAGGGCGAGAAGACGGAAAGCCGATTGGCCGGGCTGACCACGCGTACTTCCGGCTGCGTGATGATGCCGTCGCGGTTCGCGTCGAGGTCCACGAGCGGATGACCGGAAAGGTACAGCCCCTCGTCGATAAGCGTCTGATCCAGGCGGTTCCAGCCACCCACCTCCGCGCCCCGCCAGCGTTGGTATTGCTGTCCTGCCTCGATCCAGATGTCGTCGCGCAAGTCCACCACCAGCGACGATTGCAGCATCCGCTGGGTGTTGTTCCGCAGGGCGTCGTAGAACCTGCCCGAGTCCTCCACCAAGGCGAAGACGTGGTAGCCGGCGGGCTTGCCGAACACCGTGGCCGGGCCGCCGCGCTGGGCTTCGAGCACCAGATGCTCCCAAGAGCCGGTCGCGAGGGAGATTTCGCCCACGGGCTTGTCGATGAAGCGTTCCTCGTCTGCACGCGCGGTCTTCGGCACAAAATTGATGTAGCCGGAGATGGAAGAGGGGCCGTGGATGGGTGCCGCGGGGCCACGCACCACGTCAACCCGCGTCGTGGCGCCGATGACGGACACCCAGCCGCCGGCGCTCGTGAGCCGTCGCATTCCGCGGAAGTGCAGGTCGCCTTGGGAGCCACGCATCTCCATGCTGGTCGCAAGGCCGAAGAAGGATGCGGTGTAGGTGCCGGCGAGGATGCTGGCAAAGTCGGTCACCCGCTCGATGCCATACAGATCAATCACCCGGTCGCTGACGGAGGCGGCGGCGCGGGGGGTCTCGTGCAGGCTCTTGCCGAGGCCAAGCACGGAGTCGATGCGCTCGCGGGAAAGGAGACCGAAGGGATCTTCCGGGCCGCCGCCGTCGCGTTCCGCCTGCACGACAATCTCCTCCACCGCATCCTCTTGCGCAAGGGCAGGCACGGAGAGGAGGGGCAAGACGATGCCGGCGAACGCCGGGAAAAACCGTCGATCCAACACGGCGGGTCCCTCAAAACCGCGAGTATAGCGATGCGACCATCGCTGCCGGCGCAGCGCGCCGGCACGGCCCGATCAGGGGTTCCCTAACGGCGCCAGCGTTTCCAGAGACCACCGGGCGCGGGTAGAGACCGCCAGCGGCTCCAGCAAACCGGCCGCGAGTCGCAGCGCTCCGGCGTGAGCAATCATCGCGCCGTTGTCCGTGCATAGCGCCGGCGGCGGATACACCACCTCTGGCAGCGTAGCCGCGAGCCGCGCGCGCAGCTTGCGGTTGGCCGCTACGCCGCCAGCAGCAACGAGGCGTTCGGTGCCGCTCGCCTCCAGCGCCCGCCGGCACTTGATCGCCAGCGTCTCCACAACGGCGTCCTCGAAGGCAAGGGCGATGTCGGCGACGTCCTGATCGCTCAGCGGTTCGTGCTCGCGCACCGTGTTGAGCGTGAACGTCTTGAGGCCCGAGAAGCTCATGTCGAGGCCTGGGCGGTCGGTCATCGGGCGCGGGAAGCGGAACCTGCCGGGCTCTCCCCGTTCTGCGGCGGCAGCGACGGCGGGGCCGCCGGGGTAGCCAAGGCCCAGCATCTTCGCCACCTTGTCGAATGCCTCGCCAGCCGCGTCGTCCACCGACTCGCCGAGCATCGCGTATTCGCCGATGGCGTCCACGCGCACAAGCTGCGTATGCCCGCCGGACACCAACAGGGCCGCGAACGGCAACTCCGCGCCTTCCTCACCAATCAGCGGCGCCAGCAGGTGCGCTTCCATGTGATGCACACCGAGCGCCGGAACATCGAGTGACCAAGCGAGCGAACGGCCGACGCCAGCACCCACCATGAGCGCGCCGATGAGGCCCGGTCCGGCCGTATAGGCAACCGCATCGAGATCGCCAAGCCGCCGCTCAGCATTCGCCATCACCTGCCGAATCAGCGGCAGCGTCTTGCGGATGTGGTCGCGCGATGCGAGCTCGGGCACGACGCCCCCGTACCGCGCGTGCAGTTCCACTTGGCTGTACACGGAGTCCGCCACGAGACCCCGCTCGGAGTCATACAGCGCCACCCCTGTCTCATCGCAGGAAGTTTCGATGCCGAGCACTAGCATGGCTGCAATCGTAACCCGCCTCTGCACGAGCGGAGCCACGAAACACGCGCTAAGAGGCTGAGAATCGGGCCAGAAACTGGACGATCGGCGATCGCTCCATCACTCTCACCGCCCTTCATGCACTTGACGGGAGTGGGGCCGTGTCTTTGCACCAGCGCGCCTTGATCGCAAACCGGGGAGAGATCGCCATCCGCATCGCCAAGGCGGCGGCGGGGCTTGGCATGGAGTCGGTCGCCGTTCATGCGCCGGTGGATGCCTTGTCGCTGCATTCGCGATTCGCCACCGAGGCACGGGAGATTGGTAGCGGCAACGGGGCAGACCCCGTCGGCGCCTATCTCGACGCCGACGCGCTGGTCGCCGTTGCCAAGGACACCGGCTGTGATTGCGTCCATCCGGGCTATGGTTTCCTGTCGGAAAACGCTGCATTCGCCGAGGGCTGCGCCGCGGCAGGGATCGAGTTCGTGGGGCCGCCGGCCAAAGCCCTCGCCCTCTTCGGCGACAAGGTGCGTTCCCGCGAACTCGCGCGCTCGGTTGGCGTGCCGGTGGTGCCGGGCAGCGACGCCGCGCTCTCCTCGCCGGAGCAAGCCGCCGAGGTCGCAGAATCCATCGGCTATCCCGTCATGCTGAAAGCCGCCGCCGGCGGCGGTGGGCGCGGGATGCGCGCGGTCGAGTCCGCCGCTGAGATGGCCGAGGCATTTGCCCGCTGCCGTGGCGAAGCCAAGGCGGCATTCGGCAACGGGGCGCTGTTCGTGGAGCGCCTCGTGCGCCGGCCCCGACACATCGAAGTGCAGGTGCTCGCCGATGCGGGCGGCAACGCCATTCACCTTTTCGAGCGCGACTGCTCGGTGCAGCTCCGTAACCAGAAGGTGGTGGAGATCGCCCCGGCGCCGGGCCTCGATCCGGCGCTGCGCCAGCGCATGACGGACGATGCAATCCGGCTGGTGCAAGCGGCTGGCTACGTCAATGCCGGCACGGTCGAGTTCCTCGTGCTGCCGGAATCTGGCGAGCACTTCTTCATCGAATGCAATCCCCGCATTCAGGTGGAGCACACGGTCACGGAACAGGTGATGGGCGTGGACTTGGTGGAGGCGCAGTTCCGCATCGCCGCCGGCGCCACGCTCGAAGAAATCGGCCTCGGCAGCCAGCAAGCGGTCGGCGAGCCAAGAGGCTTCGCCGTGCAGGCGCGTGTCGTGGCCCAAGGCGTCGGCACCATCTCCGCCTACAAGGAGCCGTCCGGCGTCGGCGTGCGCGTGGACGGCTGCGGCTATGCCGGCTATGCACCGCCGCCCCAGTTCGATCCGCTGCTCGCCAAGGTGGTGGGTTCGTCCGGTTCCGCCGCTTCCTTCACCTCGGCGGTGGATCGCACGCTGCAGGCATTGGGGGAGTTTCAGGTGGCGGGCCTGCCCACCAACGTAGATCAGTTGCGCGCCATCCTCTCGCACGACGAACTGCGTGGCGGCGACGCCCGCACCAGCTTGCTCGCCGACCACCCGCAACTGCTGAACGGGCGCGCTTCGGGCTTGCCAGCCGGGGCGCCTCTCGAACTCCTCAACCGACAAACTCCGCCGCTTGGCGCTGCGGCAACGCCGGCGCAGCCGTCAACCCCAACGGCGGACTCGTTGAAAGTCGCTCCCAACGATCGCGGCGTGGAATGTCCCATGGCCAGCACGGTTGTGGAACTGCGTACCAGGCAGGGCGACAAGGTGGGCATCGGCGACGTCCTGCTGATTGTCAGCGCCATGAAGATGGAGACGAACATCACGGCGCCTTGCGCCGGCGAAATCACCGGGCTGCAGGAACTGGCACCCGGCGACGCAGTGGGCGCGGGGCAGGTCGTCGCCTCCATCGCTCCCCTTGATGGCGACGCCGCTGGCACATCCTCTGCGTCCGGAGCCGAGACGTGGCAGCCGCTGCTGGACGAGGTCGCGACGCTTCAGTCCCTGGCCCTAAAGCGCCTCGCACCGGACTCGGACGAGCCGGGCGTCGTGCGCCAGCGTAGCCGCGGCAAGCTCAATTGCCGCGAACGCATTGACCTCTTGCTCGACGACGGCTCCTTTCGCGAGGTGGGCAGCGTCGCCGGCTTCGCCACCCACGACGAGTACGGCGACATCGTGGCCTTCACGCCGGCCAACCACGTCGGTGGTTGGGGCACCATCGCCCGCCGCAACGCCATCGTCTGCGCCGACGACTTCACCTCCCGCGGCGGCCATGCCGACGGCGCCATCGGTGCCAAGAGCGGCTACTTGGATCGGCTTTCCTTGGAGATGCGCTGCCCCTCCATCCGCCTGCTCGACGGCTCCTCGGGCGGCGGCAGTGTCGCCGCGATGGTTCCGCAGCAGAAGAAGGAAGGCGAAAGCAACGCCCAGGAGAGCAAGGGTGCCATCAAGGCCGGGCGGCCACGCGTTGCCGGCGGGGGCGGTTCGTTCCTTCCGGGCCACCTCGGCAGCACCATGTACACCGAGCAGCTCAGCACCGTGCCGGTGGTGAACATGCTGCTCGGCAGCGTGGTGGGAATCGGCGCGGCGAAGGCGGTGCTCGGCCACTTCTCCGTGATGGTGCGCGACATTGCGCAGTTGTTCGTGGCGGGGCCGCCGGTGGTGAGCCATGCGATGGGCTACGACATCACCAAGGAAGACCTCGGCGACTGGCGCATCCACTGCACCAACGGCTCGGTGGACAATCTGGCCGAGTCGGAAGAAGAGGCGGCGGCAATGGTGCGACGTTTTCTGTCGTATTTGCCGTCGTCGGTCTATGAGACGCCGCCGGTGCTTGCCGAGTCGGGCGACTCGCGCACCCGCCGTGAGGAGGAACTCTTCCACCTGATTCCGCGCAAGCGCACTACCACGTTCAACATGCGCCGCGCCATTGAACTGATGGCAGACACCGGCTCGTTCTTCGAGATCGGCGCGCTCTGGGGCACGGACCAGATCGTGGGCCTCGCCCGCTTCAACGGCCATCCGGTGGGCGTCATCGCCTCGGACAGCCAGCACGTCAACGGTGGTGCGCTCACGGCCGACGGCTGCGACAAGCTCATCCGCCACCTCGACATGTGCGACCTGTTCCACCTGCCGGTCTTGAATCTGGTGGACAACCCCGGCTTCGCGGTGGGGCTCGAGCACGAGATGGCCGGCACCATCCGCAAGGGCGGCGAGTGGATGGTGGCGTTTTCGCAGGTGCGAACGCCCATCTTCACGGTGGTGATGCGGCGCAGCTTCGGCGTCGCTGGCAACAACTACGCCACGCCGCGGTCGCAGCCCTCCATGCGGGTGGCATGGCCTGCCGCCGACGTGGGTGGCATCCCGCCAGAAGGCGGCATCGAAGCGGCCTACAAGCGCCAACTGGCGGAAGCCGAGGACCCGGTGGCGCTTCGGGCGGAACTCGAGGCCCGCATCGAAAGCGTGCGCGGGCCACTCGGCCCCCTCTCGAAGTTCCAGATCGAAGAGATGATCGACCCCCGCGACACCCGCCGCTACATCTGCGACTGGGTGGACCTGGCCTACCGAATCGTCAATCAACCAGGAAATCTGGCGCCCCGCCCCCTGCAGTTCCGCCCCTAACCACACGACCGGGCAGGGCTCGGCGAGAGGGGCGGGCCCTGCCCATGGTTCGGAGCAGCCACGCGTGCCGAAGTGCCCTGCAATAGGCGCTGCGAGCCCGCATTTCTCACCAGCCCTCGTAGCGAGGGCGATGAGGCGAGTGCATCGTCGTCCGCAGTAGAAGGCGGTGAGAAATGCGGCCAGGGCGATGACGGAAGTTTGCGTGAGACATCCACCCTTCGGTGAGCCGTGAGGCGGTTGAAGAAGCTACCTTTCAGGCATGAAGGCGCTCTGGACCATCTTTCCCGGCTTTTGCCCCCTCTGCCGACGCACCTCCGGGCGGGCGCTGGACCTGTGCGACCCATGCGAGCGCGCCATGGTGGTGAACCGCGACGCTTGCCCGCTTTGCGCGACGCCAGGGCTTGGTCCCGATGTCTGCGCCGCCTGCATCGCCTCGCCGGAACCGTGGGGGCTGGCAGTGGCGCCATTTCTCTATGCCCCGCCGCTCAATCGCCTCGTGCTCGGCCTCAAGAACGGCAACGGGCGAATGCAGGCGCGCGTGCTCGGTGCCTTGTTGGCGCCTGAGCTGATGCGGGCGTACGCCGGTCAGGCTTTGCCCGATGTGCTCGTTCCCGTTCCGTTGACCTGGCGGCGGCGCCGCACGCGTGGCTTCAACCAAGCCATGCTGCTCAGCCGCGACATTTCGCGTCGCTTGGGAGTGCCGCTCGCCAGCCGCCGGCTGCGCCGCATTCGCGATGCCGCTCCCCAGCAGACGCTCTCGCGCAGCGCCCGTCAGCGCAATCTGCGCCGCGCCTTCTCCGCCTCAAGCATGGCGGGCACCGTGGCGATCGTCGACGACGTGATGACCACCGGCGCGACCCTGCGCGCTTGCACGAACGCGGTCCTCAAAGCTGGTGCAACGGAGGTCCACGTCTGGGCAGTCGCCCGCACGGTGGAGGGGCTGCCGCAGGTACGCTAGCGTCGCGCGGCTAGAAGCGCCCTCGGAGGGAAGGCATCCTGCCTTCCCTAAGCGCGGACCGGCGCTTTCTCCGTCTGCCACAACGAAGCAAGCGCGCTCGCGCGCTTAGGAAGGCAGAATGCCTTCCCTCCGAGGCTCTCGCTTCGAGTCAAATCCATCAAGCATCAACGTGTTACGCGTTTGCTCCATGCAAGGGAAAGCAAAGTGCGTTCCGGCTTAGTCGAGGCCGTCGTTCTTGACGAGCTGCTTGCCGAGCGCAAAGCCTGCTACGGCCGCGGCGGGGTGTCGTGTCAGGGCGAAGGCGAGTGCGCCGACGCCAATGCCGGCGCCCCAAGAGACGAGCTGTGGGCTTTCGGCCGTGCCGGTGGCGGCGCGGGTGACGGTGTGTTCGCAGTTGTTGGTGAAGAGGTTGTAGCCGCGTCGAGGCTGGGCTTCGGCGGCGTGGAGGGTGCGGAGGCGATTGATGCGTTCTTGATGGCGCACGTGCATGGGTTGGCCTTGGCGGAACTCCGCTTCGGTAGAGACGTGCTCGCCGCGCAGGGGCGTGTTGTGCAGGATGCGGTCACCGCCCAAGGCGATGCCTTTGTGCATTACGAACCCCTTGCGACGGGCGACGATGTCGCCGGGGAGATAGCGCGCAACCATGCGTGTCCTCCTCTAGATGTTGTGAGTAAAGCAGGTTTTGGGCCATTCAGGCGTGCGATCAGGAATCTCCAAGCGTCATTTGGCCGTTGGCGGTCCCGCCGCCCATGCAAACGCGCGCCCCCGGCGACGATTGCGGGGCGAATATCGCCAGCTATCGGCGAAATGCACCAGATGGTGGATCGCGCCCTTTCGATCTACTTCAGCGCGACACTCACCGGAGGCTCCCAAGCAAGTAATCCATCGCATCTTCGAGCCGTTGTTCGTCGCAGGCGTTGCATAGCCCCTTGGCGGGCATGGCGGGGGGCATCCCTACCACCACGTTGTCGAGCATGGTCTTCCTGCCCTTGGCGAGCCTCCCTTCCCAGCTCTCCGGGTCGCCGAACTTGGGCGCTCCGGCCACGCCGGCTTGGTGGCAGGAGAAACAGTAGCGTTCGTAGGT
>VXSY01000287.1:0-5764 GCA_009837725.1 Gammaproteobacteria bacterium
ATCTCGTCCATGCACTCGCCCATGAAGTCCATGAACATGATGTCGATGATGGGCCGCAGGCCTGTGGCGGCGGCACCCACGGCGAGGCCGACGATGCCCTCTTCCGAGATAGGCGTGTCGATCACCCGCTCCTCGCCATAGGCGTCGAGTAGGCCCCGATAGGAGCCGAACACGCCGCCTGCACCGGCGACATCTTCGCCGGCAACGAAGGCGGTGTCCTGCTCGGCGAGCACCGTGTGTGCGGCCTCGGCGATTGCGCCGACATAGGTCAGCTCCCGGGCGGCGACTGCTTCGGCCATGTGATTCCCCTACATTTTGAACTGCGGTTGTTTGGCGTCAGGCATACACGTCGTCGAGCAACGTTGCGACGTCGGGCACGGGGCTCTGCTCCGCGAACTCGATGCCGGCCTGCACCTCGGCCATGATGCCGTCGTGGACCTCGGCCGCCTGCTCTTGGCTCAAGACGCCGAGTTCCGCCAGCCGCGCTTCGAACATGTGGATCGGATCGCGCTTTTGCCACTCCTCGAGTTCGGCGTCGGTGCGGTACGAGAGCCCCATGCCGCGCACGCCCACATGGTCGAAGAAGCGGTAGGTCTTGCATTCGAGCAGCGTCGGGCCGTCGCCGGCGCGGGCGCGTTCAAGCGCCGCGTCGGCGGCCTCGTACACCGCCACGGCATCCATGCCATCGACGATGACCCCGGGCATACCGTAGCCGGCGGCGCGGTCCGCCACATCGACGATGGCCTGGTGGTTGGCCTGCGCGGTGTACTCGCCGTAGCCGTTGTTCTCGCACACGAACAACGCCGGCAGCTTGTAGAGCGCAGCCATGTTGGCGGCCTCGTGGAACGAGCCCTCGTTGCTGGCGCCATCGCCGAAGAAGGTGACGGCCACGCGGTCGGTCTTGCGGTACTTGGCCGTGAACGCCGCGCCCACGGCGATGGGCGGCCCTGCGCCGACGATGCCGTTGGCACCAAGCATGCCGAGTTCCATGTTGGAGATGTGCATGCTGCCGCCCTTGCCGCGACAGTAGCCGGTGGCGCGTCCGAAGAGCTCGGCAAACATGCGGTCGAAGGCGCCGCCCTTGGCGATGAGGTGGCCGTGACCCCGGTGCGTGCTGGTGATCCAGTCGTCGGCGGAGAGATGCGCCATGATCCCGGCCGCGACGGCCTCCTGGCCGACATAGAGATGCAGCGCGCCGGGAATCCGTCCTGCCTCCGCCAGCTTGCCGGCCTCCGTCTCGAACACGCGGATCCGCACCATGCGACGATGGATGTCGCGCAGAGTGTCGTCGTCCGGTTGCATGAAGCACCCCTCTCCTTGGCCGGTTCCCGCACAATTTGGCGCAATCGGCGCATTTGTGCAAATGGCAAGGACGGCCGTTGCCGTTCGCCGGTCTCGGCGGGGTCCGCGTAGAGGGGGATAAGATGCTCTGCGTTGAGGTGGTGCGGGAGAAGGTGGCAGTGGGTGACGTGGCGTTGGAGGCGCCTGGGCTTGCGCTGCAGCCGGTGTCGGTGACGCGGAAGATGGCGGCTTCGTTGCCGGAGCTCAGGCGTGTGGCGGAGGCGAGCGGCCTGCCGATCCATCACTTGGGCGCAGGTTATCCGAACCCGGAGGTCACCGATCCGCGCGGCTTCCTCGCCGGG
This sequence comes from Gammaproteobacteria bacterium, assembly GCA_009837725.1. Classification (GTDB taxonomy): domain Bacteria; phylum Pseudomonadota; class Gammaproteobacteria; order Pseudomonadales; family Azotimanducaceae; genus VXYL01. Next base: position 1,644 of record VXSY01000287.1, read on the forward strand.
GAGCGGCGCTTCCACGAGCATCTGCGGACCCGGGAGGGGATCAACGATCCGAACGCGCTGCCGGAGTTCCTCCGCGAGTCCTACGCCTACACCGACACGTTGGGGCCCGTGGGACCGCGACGTTCGTTTGCGCACGTGTACGGCAACGACTGGGGCGTTGCGATGGACCCCAGCCTGCTCATCCCCACGGTGGGTGCCAGTGGCGGCATTAACCTCCTTTGCTCGCTGTTCGAGCGACCGGGACGACCGCTCGGCTACGTTACCGACGCGCCCACCTATGCCGGCTTCGTCGCGCGTGCCACGCTTTCCCAACACGCCGCGATCTACAGCGTGGACATGGATGAAGAGGGGCCCCACCCCGAGGCATTCCGCGAGGCGATCGCGGATGCACGGGCCGATGGGCGTTTCGTGCCCTTCTACTACACCGTTCCCGACGGCCACAATCCCGCCGGTTTCTCCTTCAGCGCCAGGCGACGCGAAGCCATCCTCGACGTCGCCCGGGAGGAAGGCATCCTCGTTGTCGAGGACGCGCCGTACGTGTACATCAGCTTCGCGAAGCCAGCCGAGCGCCCGAAGCCCTTCTTCGCATTGGACCCTGCGCGAACCGTGCATCTGTTCACCGGCTCCAAGATTGGCTTGCCAGGGCCGCGCGTCGGATTCGCCTACACAGAGGCACGGCTTGCCATCGACGGCGGTCGCGAAGCACCTCTCTCAGACCTGCTCCTCACCGAATCCAGCGCCGACATCCTGTTCCACAACCCGGCGGCGCTGCTGTCGTTCGAGTCCCTGCTCCACGACGAAGAATGTCGGCTGCGGGACTCCCTCTGGCCTGTGGCGGACGCCAAGCTCAAGGTCTATCGCGAGAACCGCACCATCCTGCTCGACGGCCTGGCCGACGGGCTTGGCGCATGGCCCGACCGCTTCCACTGGACCCGACCGGAGGCCGGATTCTTCTCGGTCTTCCGCTTCCTGGGCGGCGAAATCGTCACCAACGACGACTTCATCGCCCGCATGGTGGCAAAGCATGGTGTCGTGGTGGTGCCGATGTACGACTTCTATCCGCCGGACGCCCGGGTGAGGAACCCTCGCGCCGGCCTCGACGAACTGCGCCTTTCCTTCTGCTTCACCGAACGCACCGGCAACCACCGCGTGGAAGACCTGACGGCAGCCGTGGCCGCGTTCTGCCGTGCCGCCAAGGCGGAAGCTGGCATGCAGTCGAGCTAGCGCGCCCACTTGTGCGGCGTCGACCAGACCTTCATAGACGGATGAACGACTCCCTCGTTAGGCCAACGAGCCTATCTTGTCCGGGATATGGAGTCCCATCTTTGTGTACGAATCGACCGTCGGAGTTGGCGCTCATCATGTCGACGTCGGAGCACGTTGTAAGGTCTTCCGGTTGGCGCGAGCCGATTTCCAGGTAGCTGGCTGCGGTGTCGGTTTTGTTGATCATGTGATGACCATCGCCAGTGCCCTTGGGAAACGCCGCGCAATCGCCTGCGTAGAGCACGGTTTCGCCGCCGTCCTCGACCAGCGTTAGTTCGCCCTGCAGGACGTATACGAACTCGTCCTCATGGGAGTGCCAATGGCGCTGGCTTGACCAGTTGCCGGGTGGCAAGTGCACGAGATTGACCCCGAAGTCGCTGAGTCCGCCAGCGTCGCCGAGCCACTGCCGCATGCGTTCCGAACAGGGCGCATTGAACTCCGGCGGATAGATAGTCCCTGTGCTTCTCGGCACGCGGGAAAGGTCGACCTTGGGCATGTGAACCTCGGTCACGTCAGCCCCATGACCATAACGTAAGGGAGCGATGCGCGGACGCAAGACATGCCGGCTGCCCCTGTCAGCGAGAAGGCGGCGCAGGCTGCTAGCATTGGCAGCTTGACGATGCGGGGCGCGAGCGGCGTGGCGGGAAGGACTCTCTACGACAAAATTTGGGATGCCCATGCAGTTGCCGAGCGCGCCGACGGCATGACGCTGCTCTACATCGATCGGCATCTCTTGCACGAGGTCACCTCGCCCCAGGCGTTCGAGGGATTGGAGCTTGCCGGGCGCCAGCCGTGGCGGCTTGACGCCAACCTCGCAACTCCGGATCACAACCTGCCTACCACCAACCGCGCCGCCGGCATCGGCGGCATCGAGGACGAGATCGCGCGCACGCAGGTGATTGCGCTCGACGACAACTGTCGTCGCTTCGGCATTCGCGAATTCAAGATGACGGACCCGCGCCAAGGCATCGTCCACGTGGTGGGGCCAGAACAAGGCGCGACGCTTCCAGGCATGACCATCGTCTGCGGGGACTCGCACACGTCCACCCACGGCGCCTTCGCTGCGCTCGCCCAAGGGATCGGCACCTCGGATGTGGAGCATGTGCTGGCAACGCAATGCCTCGCCCAGCGCAAGGCCGGCAACATGCGGGTAACCGCGACGGGGCAACTGCGGCGTGGGGTGACCGCCAAGGACCTGATCCTCGCCATCATCCGCCAGATCGGCACCGCTGGCGCCACCGGGCACACCATCGAGTTCGCCGGCAGCGCGGTGCGGGCGCTGTCGATGGAAGCGCGCATGACGCTGTGCAACATGTCCATCGAGGCAGGTGGCCGGGCGGGAATGGTGGCCGTGGACGACGCCACCATCGAATACCTGCGCGGCCGGCCATTCGCGCCGTCGGGCGAGCTGCTCGAACAGGCAGAGGCATACTGGCGCGGCCTCGTGTCCGATCCCGACGCCGAGTTCGACCGAACCGCCGAATTGGATGCGTCCTTGCTCTCGCCGCAGGTGTCGTGGGGCACATCGCCGGAACTAGTGCTCGGCATCGATGAGGCAGTGCCCTCACCGGATGCCTTTCAAGAACCTGCCCGTCGGGAACTGTGCGAGCGCGCCCTCGCATACATGGACCTTGCCCCCGGCATGCCCATCCGCGACGTGACGCTGGACCGCATCTTCATCGGCTCCTGCACCAACGCCCGCATCGAGGACTTGCGAGCCGCCGCCGAGGTGGCGAAAGGGCGACGCGTTGCGTCGTCGATCCGCGAGGCCCTGGTGGTGCCGGGTTCGGGCCTCGTCAAGCGACAGGCGGAGGCGGAAGGGCTCGATGTCGTATTCCGCGAGGCTGGCTTCGAGTGGCGCGATGCCGGCTGCTCGATGTGCCTCGCCATGAACAACGACCGGCTCTATCCCGGCGAGCGCTGCGCCTCTACCTCCAACCGCAACTTCGAGGGTCGGCAGGGGCACCTTGGGCGCACGCATCTGGTCAGTCCGGCCATGGCTGCCGCCGCGGCGGTGAATGGTCGGTTCGCGGATGTGCGAGAGTATCTGTGATGCAAGCCTTCGACACCCACACGGGACTGGTGGCGCCGCTCGATCGCGCCAATGTCGATACCGACCAGATCATCCCGAAGCAGTTCCTAAAGTCGATCCGCCGCACCGGCTTTGGCGACAACCTGTTCGACGCCTGGCGCTTTCGCGACGAAGGCGACATGACCAAGACGGCCAACGAGCGCGAGATCAACCGCGAGTTCGTGCTCAACGAGCCGCGTTACCAAGGCGCCAGCGTGCTGGTGACGCGTACCAACTTCGGTTGCGGTTCGAGCCGTGAGCACGCCGTGTGGGCGCTGCTTGAATACGGCTTCCGCTGCGTCATTGCGCCGAGCTTCGCGGACATCTTCTCCGGCAATTCCCTGCAGAACGGCCTGCTCTTGGTAACGCTCCCGGACGACACCGTGGGCGAGTTGATCGACCGGGCGCAAACGGTGCCGGGGTTCTCGCTGACGGTGGATTTGCCCGAGCAGACGATTGCCGGCGAGGGCTTCGCGGCGTCTTTCGACATCGAGCCCGAGCGCAAGCGCCTCTTGGCGGAAGGACTCGACGAGATTGCCCAGACGCTGCGCTACGCCGATGCCATCCACGCCTTCGAGGACAAGCACCGCCAGCAGATGCCGTGGGTGTTCGCTCAACCGGGGGGTTGAGGACGGCGAAACCGGACTGCTCTTCATTCGGAGCGACCAGGCATCGCCCGGGGTCGGGCTTTCGCTTTCGATTCGTCGCGCACGGGAGCGCACGGCGTGTCGGGCGACGGATGCATCGTGCACGTTGCTTTGCGCCGTAAAATGCCGCTCATTGCCCC
>VXSY01000287.1:5774-9742 GCA_009837725.1 Gammaproteobacteria bacterium
ACCCTCCCCTTGGAGCCCTGACGAAATGGACAAGCGCGTATTGGTGATCCCGGGCGACGGGATCGGCGCAGAAGTTATGCCACACGTGGTGCGCGTGCTGCAGGCATTGCAGTTGCCGCTAGCCTTTGACGAGGCGGACATGGGCGGCGTGGCCATCGACCTCCACGGCACGCCGTTGCCTCCGGACACCTTGGCGGCGGCGCGGGATTCGGATGCCGTGCTGCTAGGCGCCGTAGGTGGCCCGAAATGGGACGATCTGCCCATGGCCGAGCGCCCGGAGAAGGGCCTTCTCGGCATGCGGGAAGGGCTGGACCTCTTTGCCAACCTGCGCCCGGCAACGCTGTTCGCGTCGCTTGCCGAGGCGTCTTCGCTGAAAGCAGAGCTGGTTGCGGACCTCGACATCCTCATTGTCCGCGAACTCACCGGCGGCATCTACTTCGGCGAGCCGCGCGGGGTGGAAGTCGGCAACGGCGGTCGACGGGGCTTCAACACCTACGTCTATGAGGAGCGCGAGATCGCCCGCATCGCTCGCGTCGCCTTCGAACTCGCGCAGAAACGCGGCCGGCGGCTGTGCTCGGTGGACAAGGCCAACGTGCTGGAAGTGACGCAGCTATGGCGCGAGGTCGTGACGGAAACGCACGCCGACTACGCCGATGTGCAACTCAGTCACCTCTACGTGGACAACGCCGCCATGCAGCTCGTGCGGGCACCGAAGCAATTCGACGTGGTGGTCACCGGCAACATGTTCGGCGACATCCTCTCGGACGTGGCTGCCATGCTCACCGGCTCCCTCGGCATGCTGCCTTCGGCCTCGCTGAACGCGGACGGCCAGGGAATGTTCGAGCCGGTGCACGGCAGCGCGCCGGACATCGCGGGGCAAAATATCGCGAATCCGCTGGCCACCATCCTCTCGGCGGCGATGATGCTGCGCTACAGCCTGGAAGAACCACGGGCGGCCGGGTGCCTTGAGGGTGCCGTGCAGACGGTGCTGGCGAGTGGGCTGCGCACCGCCGACATCTTGCCGGCGGGAGCGGTCGACAGCCGCCTGCGTCGCGTGGGAACCGACGAAATGGCAGATGCGGTGATCGCCGCACTCGACGTGGCTACGGAGGCAACCTGATGGAACCAATGAACGTCGCCATCGCCGGCGCCACCGGGGCCGTGGGCGAGGCGATGCGCGAGATCCTCGAAGCGCGGGAGTTCCCGGTGGCCGAACTCCACTTGCTGGCGTCGGAGCGGTCGGCCGGCAAGCGGCTGCAGTTCCACGGCAAGTCCATCGCCGTGCAGGTGCTCGACGACTTCGATTTCGATGACGTGCAGGTGGCATTCTTCTCCGCTGGCGGCGGCATCTCCGCCGACCACGCTCCGCGCGCCGCAGACGCCGGTGCGGTCGTGATCGACAACACCTCCAAGTTCCGCCTGGAGGAAGGCATCCCGCTCGTGGTGCCGGAGGTGAACCCGCACCGCATCGTCGACGGCCTCAGCACCAACATCATCGCCAATCCGAACTGCTCGACGATTCAGATGACGGTAGCGCTGAAGCCCATCTACGACGCCGTGGGCATCGAACGGGTGAACGTGGCCACCTACCAGGCAGTGTCTGGCGCGGGTACAACCGGCATCCAAGAACTTGCAGGGCAAACCGCCAACCTCCTGAACGGCAAGCCAGTGGAGGAGTTCACCGCCCATCCGGTGCAGATCGCCTTCAACGCGGTGGCGAATGCCTGGGACACGACGGACAACGGCTTCACCGTCGAGGAAATGAAGATGGTGCAGGAGACCCGCAAGATCTTCGAGGACGACGACCTCAAGGTGAATCCCACCTGTGTGCGCGTGCCGGTGTTCTACGGCCACTCCGAGGCGGTTCACATCGAGACCCGCGACCCGCTCTCGCCGGCGGACGCCCGCGATCTTCTTCACGCGGCGGAAGGCGTCGTGGTCGTCGACGACATGGACGCCACCTGCCCTAACCCGGTGGACCATGCGGCCGGCGAAGACCCCGTCTACGTGGGTCGCATACGCCAAGACCTCAGCCACGAGCGCGGCCTGAACCTGTGGGTGGTGTCGGACAACGTGCGCAAGGGGGCGGCGCTCAACAGCATCCAAATCGCGGAACGGCTGCAAGAGCTGCTCTGATGGGCTTCCTCTGGAGGTCCGTTCAGAGGTTCCCCGAGCACAGCACGGCACGATCCTTGATCGTGGCCTGGATGCTGGTGATCACTTCACCCGCCTCCGTCGCCAAAAACGTCCCCGCTGAAGCCGTCAGCCACGTCGTGGTCGGCGGCACGGACACCCTTTGGAGCATCGCCGCCGAAGTGCGTCGGGACGGCGTCTCGATCGAGGAAGCGATGCTCGCGATTGTTCGTGCCAACCCAGACGCCTTTACCGATGGAGACCCGGGCAGGCTGCGCGCCGGCGCTCGGTTGGTATTGCCTTGGGTCGATGCGCCAGCGGCAGAGGAAGCGCAAGGCAACGTTACCGTGCCCGAAAGCGCCGAGGTCTTGCGCCCGGATCGGGCCTCCACCGACGCCGCGGCCGCAGCGGAAGCAGCCGCGGCGATCGAGCGCTTGACGACAGAGAACGCCGCCTTGCACACGGATGTGGCGCGTGGTGCCGAGGCTCTCAAGCGAGCCGCGAGCGAGCGGGACCGCCTGCTTGAAGAGAATGCCTCGTTGCGCGCAGCGGCCGATGCTGCAACAGTGGCAGGGCCGTCCCGCCCACAGCAAATGCCGGCACCCTCAGGCCCCGCCTTGCGCCCGCCGGTCGCACTGCCAGCCATCGCACTCCTGCTCGGCATTGTCCTTGGAGTCGGCGGCAATGCCGCTTGGCGACGCTGGCGGCGACGTGGGGCACCTGCCGCAAGGAGGGAGTCCGACGCATCCTCGCTACGCGGCCTCGCCGCTCGTGTCCGGAGCGTCGCGGCACCTATCGTAGGGCCCACGGGACCCGCGTCGCCGAACGATCCAGAGCGGACCATGCCCCAAGACCTTGATGCCGCCATCGATGCCGTGGCCGGCGACCCCGTGGCTGTGAAGCTGGAGATGGCACGGGCATTCATCGACATTGGTGACATGGACAGCGCCCGGGACGTGCTGAAGGAAGTCTCGGAGCATGGCAACCCGGACCAGCGCGCAGCGGCAGCGGAACTGCTGCAGCGCCGATGAGTGCCGCTCACGACACCGCTGCCAATCCGCAACCCCGCACGAACACCGTTGTGCTCGGCGTCGAGTACGACGGTCGCTGCTTCCACGGCCTGCAATCCCAAGCCGGCGTGGCCACGGTGCAGGATGCGCTCGAACAGGCCATCGCCCGCGTCGGCAACCAATCCCCAAGCGAGACAAGAATCGTCGCGGCCGGTCGCACGGATGCGGGCGTCCATGCGACGCAACAGGTCGTAAGCTTCGCGGCCAGCGCGGAGCGAACGGAAGACGCCTGGCGCCTAGGGATCACCAGCCTCACGCCGGACGGCTTGGGCGTTGTCTGGTGCCGCAAGGCGCCGAGCGACTTCAGCGCCCGCTTCGATGCCACGTGGAGGCGCTACGTCTATGTCATCCAAGACGGCTCGCCACGCCCCATCATCGCTCGCGGCGTGTGTGCCTGGGCGGAACAACGACTCGACGACGCCGCCATGCAGCAGGCGGCCCTGCCGTTGATCGGCGAGCACGACTTCTCCGCCTTCCGCGCCGCCGCCTGTCAGTCGCGCTCGCCCTGGCGCTGCATCCATCATCTGCGCGTGCGCCGCATCGGCAGTTTTGTCGCCATCGACATCCAGGCCAACGCCTTCGTCCTGCGCATGGTGCGCAACATCGCCGGCACTTTGCTGGCTGTGGGCCGCAGCACCCTCCCACAGGACGCTCCCGCCGAGCTTTTGGCCGGCAGAGACCGTCGCCAAGCCCCGCCTACCGCACCAGCCCAAGGCCTCTACCTGATCGATGTCGGCTACCGAAGCATCCCGACAACCCCCCGCC
>VXSY01000060.1 GCA_009837725.1 Gammaproteobacteria bacterium
GCTGTAGCGGGTGGGCCATAAGCCCGCGATCGCGATCGACTGGCTGCCGGCGGCGTTCTGGTGGGAGGGCGTCCCGCCCTCCATCGCGCCGCGAGGCGCGCAGAACACTCGCTACACCAGGACGATGCGCGCCCTTGCGGGCGCGATGGAGGGCGGGACGCCCTCCCTCCAGAATGGCGCGCCACGTGCTGTGCAGTTCACAATGAGACACCACCCGAGTTACCGCCCCCTTCCGCTTGATGGGCGGATTCGGCAATACTACGGGGTTTACCAACGTTCCCAGCAAGGGGCGCATGTACCAATACAGCAACTTCGACCAGCGGTTCATCGACGAGCGGGTGGAGCAGTTTCGATCGCAGACGGAACGCTATCTCGCCGGCGAACTGACCGACGATCAGTTCCAGCAACTGCGGCTGCGCAATGGCCTGTACATCCAGCGCCTCGCGCCCATGCTGCGGATCGCCGTGCCATACGGCATCCTGAGCGCCACGCAACTCAAGGCGCTCGCGCGCATCTGCCGCGACTACGACAAGGGCTACGGCCACCTTTCCACGCGCCAGAACGTGCAGATCAACTGGCCCGAACTCATCGACGTACCGGACATCCTGGCCGACCTCGCCAAGGTGCAGATGCACGCCATCCAGACCAGCGGAAGCTGCATCCGCAACATCACCACCGACCAGTTCGCCGGTGTTGCCGACGACGAACTGATCGATCCGCGCCCGTGGTGCGAGGTGATGCGGCAGTGGTCCACTTTCCATCCCGAATTCGACTGGCTGCCGCGCAAGTTCAAGATCGCCGTCAACGGCGCCGAGTCGGACCGTGCGGCAACCCATGTGCACGACATCGGCATTCACATCCGCCCCGGCCCGAGCGGCGAGCAGCTGTTCGACTTTCTCGTCGGCGGCGGCCTTGGTCGCACCCCGGCCATCGGCGCCCGCATCCGCGACGGCCTGCCCGAACGCCATCTGCTGACCTATCTCGAAGCCATCCTCCGCGTGTACAACCGCTACGGGCGGCGCGACAACAAATACAAGGCGCGGATCAAGATTCTCGTGCGCGCCATGACGCCCGAGGGCTTTCGCGAGAAGGTGGACGCGGAGTGGGAGCGGATCAAGGACAGCCCGAGCACCTTGCCGGAAGCGGAACTGGACCGCATCAAGGCCTGCTTCGAGCCGCACCCCTATGCCAGCCTCGAAGACGAAACGGACCTTCTCGCCGCCGCACGGCTCGCGAATCCAGCGTTCAACAACTGGCTCAGCAACAACGTGGCGCCGCACAAGCGCCCCGGCTATGCCATCGTCACCCTTTCCACCAAGCCAACCGGGGTGCCGCCTGGCGATGTCACGGACATCCAGATGGAAGCGGTGGCCGACTGGAGCGAACGCTTCGGCTTCGGCGAGGTGCGCATCTCGCACGAGCAGAACTTCATCCTGCCGGACGTGCCGCAGCGCGATCTCGAAACGCTGTTCCGTCTCGCCGACGAACAGGGGTTGGCGCAATCAAACGTGGGTCTTCTCACCAACGTCATCTGCTGCCCGGGCGGCGACTACTGCTCGCTCGCCAACGCCAAGTCGATCCCGGTGGCGGAAGCCATCCAGAGCCGCTTCGACGACTACGACTACCTGCACGACTTAGGACCGCTGGACCTCAACATCTCCGGCTGCATGAACGCCTGCGGCCACCACCATGTGGGGCACATCGGCATCCTCGGCGTGGACAAGCGGGGTGCGGAGTTCTATCAGGTCTCGCTCGGCGGCAATCAGGCCCTCGACGCCTCGCTTGGCAAGATCGTCGGGCCGTCGTTCTCTCGCGCCGAGGTGCCGGACGTGATCGAGAAGATTCTCGACGTGTATCTCAAGAGCCGGTTCGAGGGCGAGGAGTTCCTGCACTGCTATCGCCGCATCGGCATCGAGCCGTTCCGGGAGCAGGTCTATGCCGACGCTGGTTAGGGACCTCAAAATCGCCGAAGACGACTGGCGTTTGGTGGACGAGGGCCCTGCCGCACCGGGACTGATCGCACCCCTCGACGCTTGGCGGGAGAACCCGGGTGGCGCCGGCGTGTGGCTGCGTAGCGACACCGAAATCGACGCCGTGGCCGACGAGGTGCTCGCGGCACCGGTGATCGCCATCGAGTTCCCCGCCTTCGCCGACGGCCGGGGCCTCAGCATGGGCGCGCTCCTGCGCTCGCGCCACGGCTACCAAGGCGAACTGCGCGCCTTCGGCGAAGTGGTGCCCGACCTTACCGAATACATGCATCGCTGCGGCTTCAACGCCTTCGTCATGGCGAGCGAGCGCGATGCCGAAGCCGCCATCGCCAGCATCGGCCACATGTCGGACCACTATCAGGCATCTGTGCGCGAACCAGTGCCACCGTTCCGACGCTTCACGGCTTGAGCGGCCGGGGCCCCAGGGGTCATGGAAACCGGCATCATCGAGTCGTTCTTCATCATCTTCGTCGGTGCGGCGGCGCTGGCGACGTTTGCGCTGTATACGCGCCAGCCGCTCATCGTTGCCTACATCGCGGTCGGCTGCCTGCTAGGTCCAAACGCGCTCGCACTGGTGGCGGACCCCGCCCTGCTGGCGGAGGTGGGCGAGATCGGCATCATCTTCCTGCTCTATCTCGTCGGTCTCGACCTGCCACCGAACAAGCTCAAGGACCTGTTCCGAAAGTCGGTGCTGACGGCGTTGGGCAGTTCGGCCGCCTTCTTTGCCGTCGGCTTCGGGGTGCTGTATGCGTTCGGCTTCACCCTGGCGGAAGCTTGCATCGCCGGCGTTGCGGCCATGTTCTCGAGCACGATTCTTGGCATCAAGCTCCTGCCCACCACCGTGCTGCACCATCGTCACATCGGCGAACTGGTCATCAGTTTGCTGCTGATTCAGGACGTGATCGCAATCCTTGCGCTGCTGGTACTGGCGGCACTCTCCACAGCGGACTCCGGCAGCGCGCTTGGCATCGCCATTCAGGTGGCGGTGGCGCTGCCGGCGGTGGCTGTGGTCGCCGCGGTGGGCGTGCGCTTCCTGATCGTGCCCGTGATCGCCCGCTTCGATGCGTTTCACGAGTTCATCTTCTTGCTGGCGGTGGGCTGGTGCCTCGGCATCGCCAGCCTCGGCCACCTGGTGGGGCTCTCGTTCGAGATTGGCGCCATCGTTGCCGGCGTGTCGCTCGCCAACTCCCCCATCGCGCAATACATCACGGAAAGCCTGCGGCCACTTCGGGATTTCTTTCTGGTGCTTTTCTTTTTCTCCGTAGGAGCCGCCATCGACCCGGTGCTGCTGGCGAAGATGGCGGTGCCCACCTTGATGCTCGCGGTAGTGCTCGTGGCCATCAAGCCGCCGGTGTTCCGCGCCTTGCTGCGCTGGCAGGGAGAGCCGAGCGGCGCATCCACGGAAGCCGGCTTTCGCTTGGGCCAGGCGAGCGAGTTCTCGCTGCTGTTGACCTACGTTGCCGGCGCCGCCTTGCTGTCGGCGGAAGCGGCGCATGTCATTCAGGGGGCGACGGTGGTAACGCTGCTGGTCTCCACCTACCTCGTGATCTTCCGCTACCCAAGCCCCATCGCGGTGTCGGAACGGCTGCGGCGGAACTGACGCCGGGCTTGTTGTCAGAACTCGAACCTAAGGCCCAGCCGAATTCGGTACACGGACCGCGACGCGGAGGGGAACTCCGCCGCGATGGCGCGGAAGCTGTTGTAGCGGTACACGCAATCCGCCCGGTTGCGGCATGTGGTTCTGGGCGCATCGCCAGTCAGTGCTGGCGCCGCGTCCACGCCGAGTGCCGCTACGTCGGCCCTCGACAGAAGGTCCGCCCGCACCACCGCAGCCTGGCCGAAGCTGGGACCGGAGTGGTAGGTGCCCCAGTCGTCGCTCACGAGGTTCAGCACGTTCTCGATGTCGAGCACAACGCTGGCGCGGCTCTCGCCCGTCCAGCGATTCAGCACGCTGAGGCGAGGCAGGTCCACGCGCAGGCGGACATCCCAGACTTGGTTGAGGCCGGCGTCAGCCGAGTTGACTTCGTGGATGCCCGACGGCACGTCGTTGTTGCCGAGGTACGCGAAGAAGGCGCCTTGGTCGAAGCCTTGGCCATACACTACGGCAGGGTCGCTCGGCCCCGCAGGCACGTAAAGAGGGCTGTTGTCGTAGGGGCTCTCGCCGGCGCCGGCGCGGCCGAACAGGGCGTTGTCACGGTCCACATTGAAGGTGTAGGTGAAGAGGTCACCCGACCAGGCGCGCGCGAAAAGGTCCCCCCGCACACGGAGCCCTCCGAACTCCCGTTCATAGCCGAAGCTGAGCTTCCAGGCATGGGTGACCTGATGCGGCGACGTGCGCGGCGACGGGTTGTTGCGGTCCGCATCGACGATGCTGCGCCAGTTGGAGATGCCGCGCGACGAGGTGCCTTCGGTAACGGCTTCGACGTCCTGCCATGCGTAGCTCAGCTGCACGTCGATGCCGTTGTCGTAGCGCTTTGCCACGGCGGCCGTGAGAACCTGGCTCAAGCCTTCGCTGTGGTTGCCGAGGGTGACGAGGTTGGGCTGTCCCAAGTCGTCCAGGTCCGCATAGATGCGCCTGCCATCCGGAGCCGTGCCGGTCGGCAGGGCACCGGCGAGTTGCGTCTGCGCCAGGTTGCGCCAGAGGAAGCCGTGCTCTGTGCGAGTGACGAGCGCCTGTGCCGTGAAGACGTAACCGTCGCCGAGCCCCAAACCGCCGCGGTCGAGATCCAGTGTCCGCTCAATGCGCAGCGACGCCTTCCAGTCGGACGGCACCTCGAAGTCCGGGGTGATGGCGTCGAGCGGTGTCGCGTTGCCGCCTGAAGCGGCAGCGAGCAGTTCCGCCGGCACGACCCTCGGCGATACGCCGCTTGCGGTCACGCGGGAGAACACGGTAGGCACCTGAAAGGCGTTCGATGTCCACACCTTTGGATCGCCGCCGGCAAAGCGGCCGATGCCCCCCGTGACCACGGTTCGGGCGAGGCCGGTCCAGCGCAGGCTAAGCCGCGGCATCAGCAGGCTCAAGCCATCGAGGCCCCGATCCGTCCGCACGCCGTAGGTGGTCGCGACAAGGGGGCTGAAGCTCGGTCGATCCTCTTGGGAGAAGCGCTCCAGACGAACGCCGGCGGTGAGCTCAAGCTCGCGGTGCAACTGCCAGGTGTCCTGCGCAAACAGCGTCGCGCGTCGGTAGCCCCACGCTGCCGCGCCATCCGCGGCGTTGTTCGAGGGGACGTTGACATAGTCAACCCGCGCCGTGCGATCGACGACGGCCGCATAGTCGGCGAACACGAACCGGCCGTTCGAGCCCGGCACGAACAGGTTGTACAAGTCAAAGGACTCGAGCTCCGCGCCAACGCGCAGGATGTGCTCGCCAGCGAGATAGTCGAAAGCGCCGTACAGTTGCAGACGCTCGTCGTCGTATGCATTGGCGTGACGGAAGCGGTCGCAGCCGGCAACGATGTCCACCTCCCCGGTCAGCAACCCCGCCAGGGGCGTCCCGACAAGGTCAGCGGCGGCAATGCCGTCGAACTCCAACGCCCCAACGCCCTCTGCCCGGCAGTTCTGGCCGCGGGAGAAGCGCTTGAGGTTGGCGCGCAGTGTGGTCGAGGCGCGGTCGCTCCAGTCGGAAAAGAGCTGCGCCGTGTACGCGGCGAGGTTCACAGGCACGTCGATCCACGCCGAGACCAGTCGGTCCGCTGCGGTTGACGTGCCGGTTTCCTGGCTCTGCTGGTAGGTGAACGACGCCCGGTGCCGTTCGCCAGCGTTCCAGTCGAGCTTCACGAGCGTGCGCTCCGAGCCCTCGGGCGTTGCAGCGGCTGCCGGGCGACCGCCGGGGTCATAGCCGTACACGTCTTGGATCACGCCCCGCAGCGCCTCGAAGAAACCGGGCCCGATGCCGTTGGTGGTATCGAAGGCAGCGAAATCCTGTGGTTCGATGGCCTCGAATCGATCGTGGGAGAGGAACACGAAGAGCTGGCCCTCGACGAGCGGCCCGCCCACCGAAAGACCAAACTCCTTCTCCTCGAACTCGGCCGGAGCGAAGCGCCTGTCGCCGTCGTAGGTGTCGCCCACCTGACCGTCGCCGTGGAAGTAGTAGAAGGCGGCACCGTCCCATTCGTTGGTGCCCGACTTGGTTGTGACATTGACAAGGCCACCGGTGAAGCCCGATGCACTCACGGAATAGTCCGAGGCGACCAGCGAAGCGGACTCGATTGCGTCGAGGTTGATGGGCGAACGACCCGTGGCGTAGGTGCTGGTGCCCAGACCAAAGTCGTCCTGCTGCAATGAGCCGTCGATGGCGAGACCGTTGAAGCGGGGGTTGACGCCGCCCACGGAGAGGTTGCCCTCGCCCCGCGACTGCGCGAGTGGATCCCGCAGCAGCGTGCGGATGACATCCCGCGTGACGCTCGGCTGGCTGCCGATGTCCCCGGCGGTGTAGGCCGAGCCGACGCCGTTGTTCAAGCCGCGTTCGAGTGGCGCGGCGCTGGCTGTGGCGACCACTTCCTCAACGTCGAGGGGAACCATCTTGACGACGAGCGGGCGCTGCACGCCGGCCTTGAGCATGACCGGCGCCAGCGTGCGGCGGCGATGGCCGTCGGCGGAAAACCGCATCTCGTAGGGCCCGCCCACCCGAAGACCGGATTGGTAGAAGGCGCCGTTGGTCGTGGCAACGGCCACCGCAACGGTGCCCGATGGCTTGTGGACGATCTCGATCCGGGCCTCGCCAAGGGGCTCCCCGGTGACGGTGCGGACATAGCCGTTGACGGCGGCGGAGGTGGACGCGGCAAAGGTGCCCGCACCGGCCAGGGCCACGACCATGCAAAGAAGACCTTGAACGGCCACCAAGGACATGCGCCAAGCTACCCGGCCGCGGGCCTTCGCGCGCCCGTCAGGGCATCCTCCTTGGCTGTGCGGCGGCACGTGGATGTCTTGCGCTTTCAAGCATTCGGATTGACAAGGCCCCTGCCCACCATCTCGCCGGCCAAGATACGGTCGATGGCGCCGGAAAGGTCGCCCAGGGTCAGGTCTTCCACCAGCACATCGGTGCCGGCGAGACGCCAGTCGCCGCCCAGGCGGTTCCAGATTTCCGCCTTCTGCGGCAGCGGCAGTTCCACCGAGTCGACGCCCAGCAGGTTGACGTGACGGAGGATGAACGGCAGCACGGAAGCGGCGAACTGCGGCGATGCCACGAGGCCGCAAGCGGCGACGCTGGCGCCGTAGCGGAGGGACTTGACGGCATTGAAGAGGATGTCGCCGCCCACGGTGTCCACCACTCCGCCCCAAGTCTCGCGCAGGAGGGGGCGGTCGCCTCCCGCCGAGGCGTCTTCGCGAGACAGGATGGTGGTAGCGCCGATTCCTTGCAGGAACTCGTGCCGATCCGCCTTACCGGTCACGGCATGAACCTCGTAGCCGAGATGAGCGAGCAGCATGACAGCCACCGAACCGACTCCGCCGGTGGCGCCAGTGACCAACACAGGGCCGCCATCCGGTTTCATGCCAGCAGCTTCGAGCTTGTGCACGCAAAGCGCAGCGGTAAAGCCAGCGGTGCCAAGCACCATGCTGGAACGAAGGTCGAGCCCTGCCGGCATCGGCACGGCCCAGCCCGCCGGCACGCGGACGCGGCCGGCAAAGCCGCCGGCCGTGTTCATGCCGAGATCGAAGCCGATGACGATCACCTCATCGCCAGCAGCGAAGTCCGTGGTTGCCGACTCCACCACCGTGCCGGCCGCGTCAATGCCGGGCGTGTGCGGAAAGTTGCGGGTGACGCCGGGATTGCCGGTGGCGGAAAGCGCATCCTTGTAGTTGAGTGACGAATACGCCACGTCGATCAGGAGGTCGCCCTCCGGCAGATCGCCGCTGTCGCGCTCGATTACGTTGCGCGAGTACTCGCGATCGCCCGTCTTCTCTACCCAGAAAGCTCGAAACGAACTCATCGAAGATCCTCCTTTCCAGTCAATCCACACTTTCCGTAGAAGCGTCATTCCCGTTGGGGCGACCCTTGTGGTCGCCGTCTTTCTTGGACACTGAAACCGCGTCGGTTGCTCAGGCACGGGGGCGAGACAGGGGCACGCCTACGGTGCGTCTCGTCACCGCCCGGCTAACCCCACTTGCCGAACATACCCACCAACCGTTCCACCACCTTGGCGGTGCCGTCGCTGAAGCGCTCCATCGCCCGTTCGATGGGCGTCTGGGGCAACACCCAGCGCACCTCGAAGACATCGGCTTCGTCGCAGGCCCCAGCCAGGTACTCATCGCTAGTCACCAAGCGATCCACCAGTGCTCGGTCCAAGGCACGCTGACCGGCCCAAGCCTCGCCCGTGGAGACGGCCTCCAGGTCCAGCCCCGGCCGAAACTCGCCAACAAACTCCTGAAACATCGCGTGGATGTCGTTCAGTTCCTCAAGGAACTTGGCGCGCGCCTCTTCGGTGTTCTCGCCAAACACCGTCAGGGTTCGCTTGTAGCGGCCAGCGGTGTGCAGTTCCACGTCCACGTCGTGCTTCTTCAGCAGGCGGTTGACATTTGGCACCTGCGCCACGACGCCGATGGAACCCACGAGCGCGAACGGTGCCGCCAGGATCGTGTTGGCAACGGCCGCCATCATGTAGCCGCCACTGGCAGCGACCCGGTCCACCGCGACGACCAGGTTCACCCCACGGGTGCGGAACCGCGCGAGCTGCGATGCGCCGAGGCCATAGCCTTGCACCATGCCGCCGGCGCTCTGCAATCGCACCACCACCTCGTCGTTGCTGCCGGCAGCGGCGAGCACGGCGGTCACTTCGTGGCGCAGGCCATCGACGCCGCTCGCGGCGGGGTCGCCATCGAAGTCGAGCACGAAGATGCGGCGGCGCTTGTCGTCTTGCGCTTCTCCTTGCGCGGTTTTGGCAGTCTCGGCCGGCAGCGCTTCGGCGGTAGCTTCCGCTGCAGTCTCGGCCGATGCTTGGGGCCGCCTCCGTTCCCGCTTCAAGGCCTTGAGGCGGGCCTTTTCCTCCGCCTTGGCCGCAGCCTTCTCGGCCTTCATCCGCTTGCGGTATTCCGCCTGCGGGGTCAGCGCGTGTTCGAGCACATGCCGCATGTCGCGCAGCACGTCGTTGAGCGGCGTTACCTCGATGTGCCCCCTTGGCCTCTGCTGCCGATGTGCGCGACGATGGCCGGCGCTGGCGATGGCGCCGATGACGACCACGATCGCGACGACAATGGTGGCTACCTTCGCGAGGAAGCCGAGATAGTCAAGCAGGAACTCCATTGTTGCGGTGCGGGCCTCGCGGCGTGAAGGCAAAGCGGCGAAGTTTGTCCGAACGAGGTGATTGCGGCAAGGCGTTTATTCTTGGCACTGTCTCAAAGCGGCATGCCGCTCGAACCCAACGCCACCATGCACCTCGGCCCCGAACTCGAACGCCGCGCCCAAGCATCGGCAACGATTGGCCTCGACCTCACGGTTGAGCTCCGCGTCGCCGACGACCCTCGCATCGGCATCGCCCTGACGGACGGCAGCATCCGCTTTGGCGCTTTGGCGGAGCCCGACGCATCCTTCGTCTTCGACAGCCGAGAAACCGCGGCAGCAATCCTCTACGAAGAAGGCGACTTCATCACGGCATTCATGGAGGCCTTCATGGCCGGCAAGGTCCGCAGTGACGGCAACCTCCCCTTCACCTTCACGTTGCTGAGCCTCTTCCGCCCTGGACTGCACTTGCCGACACCCGACTAGGGAAGCTCTGAACAAAGTCTGCCTCGTGGGATAATGGGATGGTGCCATG
>VXSY01000192.1 GCA_009837725.1 Gammaproteobacteria bacterium
GGCACCATCCCATTATCCCACGAGGCAGACTTTGTTCAGAGCTTCCCTAGCGCGCCATTGCCTCCGGGGCCAGTTGGCGGAGTTCGCCAACGTGGGCGGCGTCCAGGCGGACATGGAGGGTTGCGGTGCCGTCGTCGCCGATGGTTTCGTCTTCCACGGCGCCGTGGTCGTAGAGCCAGGAACGCACCTTTCCGGCTTCGGGGCCGAGATGCACGGTGACTGCCTTGGCGTCGAGGCCGAGTCGGCCTGCGACCGTGTCGCGCAATGCCTCAACACCCGTGCCTCTGAGGGCGCTCACCGTCACTCCACCTAGGCAGTGGGCGTCGCCTTCAAGCAGATCGACCTTGTTGAACACCTCGATGGTGGGCGTGTCAGCGGCGCCGATTTCCGCAAGCACCCGGCGAACTTCCTCGGCCAGGCCCGCGTCTGGCGAGGAAGCGTCGATGACGTGCAGGATTAGGTCCGCTTCGGCAATCTCTTCAAGCGTTGCCTTGAAGGCATCCACAAGGGTCACCGGCAGTTCGCGGATGAAGCCCACGGTGTCGGCGAGCACCACCTCCGCGCCCGGGCCCACCTGCCAGCGCCGCATGGTGGGATCGAGCGTCGCGAACATCTGGTCGGCGGCATGAACGCCGTCTGCCGTGAGGGCGTTGAACAGGGTGGACTTGCCGGCGTTCGTGTAGCCCGCTAGCGCCACCGTGGGGACACGCGCCCGGTTGCGTCGTCGCCGGCTTTGGGCACGCTGGCGATGGACGCGCTCCAGCCGATCGCGCACGTAGCGCACCCGGCCGGCCAGCATTCGCTGGTCCATTTCGAGCTGGGTCTCGCCAGCGCCACGCAGGTTGACGCCACCCTTCTGGCGATCGAGGTGGGTCCAGCCGCGGATGAGTCGCGTCTGGGCGTGCGTTAGCTGCGCGAGTTCCACCTGAAGCTGGCCTTCGCCGGTGCGCGCCCGGTCCGCGAAGATGTGCAGGATGAGTTCGGTGCGGGTCATCACCCGCTTCTCGAGCTGCGTCTCGAGATTCCGCTGCTGGATGGCAGTGAGTTCGTGGTTGAAGATGACGAGATCCGCTTCGGACGCGGCGATGGCCTCCTGTAGCTCGTCCACCTTGCCGGCACCGACGAACCAGCGCGGATGCGGCCGCTCCCGGCTGCCGACTACCGTGCCGGCACAAACGAGAGAAGCCGACGTGACGAGTTCGCGGAACTCCGCCAACCGTAAGTCGTCCTCTTCGCGGGACGATCGTGATGGCCCGCCCAAGCGAAGGTGCGCCAAGAGCGCACGATTGCCGGGGGCCGGTCGTTCAAACAGGCTTTCCAAGATATCGTGTCCTTGCGTGCCCTAGCGGGCCCGTTCGCGTGCCCTAGCGGGCCCGTTCGCGTGCCCTAGCGGGCCCGTTGGCAGTTCACTAGCGAACTGCTGGCCTATCGAGCGGCTGCATCAGGACCAGGATTCGGCGTCTTCCGCCTCGTCGGCACCCGATGCGGTCGCATCGTCTTGCTCGTCGCCTTCCTCGTCGTCCATCGGCAGGCGCACGTTGCGTGCCGGCACGACGGTGGAGATGGCGTGCTTGTAGATCATCTGGCTGACGGAGTTGCGCAGCATCACGACGAACTGGTCGAAGGCGTCGATTTGCCCCTGCAACTTGATCCCGTTCACAAGATAGATGGACACCGGAACCCGCTCCCGACGCAACGCGTTCAAGAAGGGTTCCTGAAGGGAATGACGCTTCGACATCGTGGCGCGCCCCCAAGCGAGCGGCTTTGTGGCTCCGAGGTTCGACTATGGCGAGCTAGCTTGCATTTTTCAAGCGATGGTGGGGTCTTGCGGGTGGCTGGCGAAGCGTCGTTCGGTCAGTTTGGTGCAGGATCAAGCGTTCAATGCGGCGTCTCGGGAATCCGTGACGGTGAAGAGGCGGTCGAAGCCAACCATCTTGAACACCTCGCGCACCGGTGGCGTCAGGGAGCAGATCACCAGCGTCACACCGCGGTCCTCTGCCTGTCTTGCGGCGAGCAGCACGCCCCGCAGGGCAGCGCTCGAAACCGTCGGCACGCCGCCCATGTCGAGGATCACCGTCTCGTCGGTGTTTTCGATTTCCTCGTTGATGTAGCGCTGGAATTCACCAGCGCCGACTGTCTCAATGTGGCCGACCGGCGCAAGCACGAGCGTCTTCCCGATCCGTTCCGCCTTGACCTCCATGCCATCCCCAATCCGTCAGCGCACCCTTGCGGGCGCGTCGGCAGTTCGCTACGCGAACTACTGGCCTTCGGGCTCGCATCCGCTCACGACGAAGGCGAGGAGCCCAACCCGTTTCGTCGGCGCGGGCTCCTAGTGCCGTTTTCTGCTGCGCCGGCTCGTAGCTGAATCTGGCGCGCCCGCAGGGAGTCGAACCCCGAACCCCCAGGTTAGAAGCCTGGTGCTCTATCCAATTGAGCTACGGGCGCTGCGTACCGCTGCCTCAAAATCCGGTCACGCAAATCATACTGCGCCCTCACGAGAGCGCCACGCAATCATTGCCGCCGTCGCGTGCACGGCATCGCCCGGCGTGTTTGCGGTCGCTGCGATGTCGTCCCAGCCGCGCAGCCAAGTGAGCTGGCGCCTCGCCAGTTGGCGCGTGGCGGCGGCGACTCGCCCGGCCAGTTCCTGGTGCTCGAACTCGCCGTCGAGGTGTTGCCACACCTGTCGATAGCCAACCGCTCGCATGGATTGTGCTGATGCCGCGAGGTTCGGGACGCGGCGCAGCGCGCGCACCTCATCGACGAACCCGGCTTCAAACATGGCGTCGAGGCGAGACTCGATGCGTTGGTGGAGGATGGCGCGTGATTTCGGCGTCAGACGGATTTCCACGAGTTCACAGGCTAGGCGGCCCTTTGCTCCGGGGCTGGCTTGGTCCCACAACTCGGTGATGGAGCGACCGGTGAGCGTCAGCACTTCGAGGGCACGTTCGATGCGCCGGCCGTTGGTAGGGTCGATGCCGGCTGCGGCCACAGGGTCCCGGACCGCCAGTTCTTCATGCAGCGCCGGCCAACCCAAATCGGCAGCCTGCGCAGCGATGTCGGCACGCACCGCAGGGTCCGCCGGTGGCATCGGCGCAAGGCCCTGCTTGAAGGCACGGAAGTACAGCATGGTGCCGCCGACCAGCAGCGGAATGCGCCCGGCATCGAGGGACTCCGCCACCAAGGTGTCCGCGGCGTCGAGGAAGTCGGCCACGGAAAACGTCTCCATGGGGTCGCGAACATCGATCAGGGCATGCGGAAAGCGGCGCAGGATGTCCGCTTTGGGCTTGGCAGTGCCGATGTCCATGCCGCGAAAGACCATCGCCGAATCGACGCTGACGATGTCGACGCCTCGGCGCTCGAAACGTTCGGCAAGCTCGATGGCGGCTTCGGTCTTGCCCGCGGCGGTGGGGCCCATGAGGCAGATGACTTGGCGCTTTTGGGCACGGGCTAGCGCCACCGTAATCCCTCGCTTTGTTCCGGTGGGGGGTTGTGGTGCCCGGTTGCTCGGCTCAACGCCCGCGTTGGAACATTGCGTCGAGGGCCTGCATCGGCAGCGTCACGAAGGTGGGGCGGCCGTGGTTGCATTGGCCGGCGTTCTCCGTGACTTCCATTTCGCGCAGCAGGGCGTTCATTTCGATGAGCGAGAGCTGACGGCCTGCGCGCACCGAAGCGTGGCAGGCTGCGCTGGCGAGGGCACGCTCTTGCCGTTCCCTTGCGACCGTGGTGGTTTCCGTGTCGGCAAGTTCCTCGATCATGTCGCGAGCCAGGCCTTCGACGTTGGCGCCGGCCAGCAGGGCCGGCACTTCCCGCACGGTGATGCTGCCCGGGCCCGAACGCTCCAGCGCCACGCCGAGGGCCTCGAACCGAGCCGAATTGGCCTCCACGAAATCGGCTTCCGCACCCGGCAAGTCCAGTGCCACGGGCGTCAGCAGGCGCTGGCGCGGCACCGAGTCAGTGTCGATGAGGCTCGCCTTCATCTTCTCGTAGGTGATGCGTTCGTGCGCCGCGTGCATATCGACGATGACGAGGCCATCGGCGTTCTGCGCCAGCACATACACGCCATGCAGTTGCGCTACCGCGAAGCCGAGCGGCGGCACGTCGCCGGCTGGCGCTGGTGGGAGCTCTACGGCATCCCGCAACTCATTGGGCGAGCTGGTTGCCGGGCCGCGGGAGCGCTCGAACAGCTTTGCCAGCGTCGCGTAGTCGGCCGGGCCTCCCACTCGTCCCGCACCTAGTTCCCCCAGCGTGCGGTGCTGCGACCCGTGCGCGGGCGTCGCGAGTGGTGCCGCTGAGCCTTCGGTGCCGTGCGGCATTGCTACGGCGGCTGCCAGCGTAGAGTCAGGCCTGGCCGTGTCGCCTGGACGCAGGTCGCGGAGCACCCGCGCGAGCTTGCCGAAGAGGAAGTCATGCACGCGTCGTTCGTCGCGGAAGCGCACCTCTTCCTTGCGCGGATGCACGTTGACATCGACGAGGTCCGGATCGAGGTCCAGATGCAGTGCGAAGATGGGGTGACGACCGTGGAACATCACATCGCGGTACGCCTGCCGCACCGCGTGGCCGGCCAATCGATCCCGCACGGGGCGACCGTTGACGAAGAAGAACTGGCGGTTCGTGCGGCTGTGGGAATGTGTGGGCAGGCTCACGCGGCCCCATAGCCGGAGGCCCTGCACCTCCTCGTCAATGGGCACGGAACGCTCGGCAAAGCCCTCGCCGAGCACGCGCTCCATTCGCTCAGCGAGCGACTCCACGTGTGGATAATCCTCCACCGTCCGCCCCGATTGTGCTAGGCGGAAGCCGATGCCGGGGTTTGCCAGCGCCGTGCGTCGAACGGCTTCGGCGATGTGCAGCGCTTCGGTGCGTTCCGTCTTCAGGAACTTGCGTCGCGCTGGGGTGTTGAAGAAGAGCTCGCGGATTTCCACCGTGGTGCCGGGCGGATGCGCCGCCGGGGCGAAGCGCTGCTCGGTGGAGCCGTGGATTTCGATGCTCCAAGCGGAACGTTCGCCCAAGGGCCGCGAGACGATGGTGAGCATGGCTACCGCGGCGGCGCTGGCGAGGGCCTCGCCGCGAAAGCCGAGTGTGGCCACGCCTTCGAGATCGGCGGCTCGCTCGATCTTGCTGGTGGCGTGGCGGGTAACCGCTAGACGCAACTCGTCCTTGGCGATGCCGCAGCCGTCGTCACGCACCGAGATGCGCTGCACGCCGCCGCGTTCGATTTCGATCGCAACCGAACCTGCGCCGGCATCGATGCTGTTTTCCAGGAGCTCCTTGACGATGGAGGCGGGACGCTCGACCACCTCGCCGGCGGCGATCTGGTCTGCCACCGCGTCCGGGAGGCGCCGAATGCGGGCCGGCGTGGGGGCGTCAGCTTCGGTGTTCAACCGCCGGCCGCCGCGCGCGGGATCAGGAGCAGTTGGCCGATGTAGATGCGGTCGCCAGGAACGTTGTTGGCGCCGCGGATGTCGCTCACCGTCACGGCATAGTGCTGGGCGATGTGGGAAATTGTCTCGCCGCGGCGCACCGTGTGGCGCAGCATTTCTCCGGCGATGGTGGCCACCATGGTGCCAGCGGGTGGGTCGGTGTAGGCCCAGTTCCGGATGCCGAGGGCGATGGCGTCTGCGAGCTTGCGTTGGTGCGCTGGGCTTGCCAGCAAACGCGCCTCGCCGGCGTTGGAGATGAACCCGGTCTCCACCAGCACCGAGGGCACGTCCGGGGATTTGAGAACGGCGAATCCCGCTTGCTCCACGCGCTTCTTGTGCATCCGGGCGACGGCGGCCATTTCGCGGCGGATGGCTTCGCCGAGTTCCAGGCTGCGGCCGAGGTTGGCTTTCATGGACATGTCCACGAGCACTTCCTGCAAATCGCTCGAACGTCCTTCCAAGGTCACCGGGCCGAAGCCGCCGATGAGGTCGGCGCGGTTCTCGCTCTCGGCCAGCCAGCGTGCCGTCTCGCTCGAAGCGCCACGGCGGGAAAGGGCATATACGGACGCGCCCCGTGCGCGGTTGTTCTTGAAGGCGTCGGCATGGATGGAGACGAAGATGTCGGCCGGCATCTGGCGGGCGATTTCGGTGCGATTGCGTAGCCGCAGGCCGTAGTCGCCCTTCCGGGTGAGGACGCCGGCGAATCCCCGGGCGGCATCGAGCCGTTCCTTGATCTCCTTGGCGATAGCAAGCACCACACGTTTTTCGTATATGCCACCGACGCCGATTGCGCCAGGATCCTCGCCGCCATGCCCGGCGTCGATCGCCACCATGATGTCCCGTTGGCCTTCCGGCGGCGACACCACCGGTGCCCGCACTGGGCGGCGTACCGGCTCGTCCGGTTCGAGGTCGATCACCAGCCGATGGCCGTATGGGCCGACGGGTTCGAGCCGGAAATGATTGACGACAACCTTGCGCTCGAGGTCGATGACGACACGCAGCACGCCTGGTCGGTTGACGCCGGCGCGGATGCGCCGCACGACACCGCTCTTGACTGTGGGCGGCGTGAACGACGGCGCAGCCCGAACGCCCATGAGATCGAAGACGACTCGATCCGGCTTGTCGAGTACGAAGGTGCGGTATTGGACCTGTGCCTTGGTGTCGAGGACCACGCGCGTGGACTCGGGACCGTCATGGCTGCGGACATCCACGAGTTCGTTGGCAGCCGAGGCCCAGACGGCCGCGAAGCACATCGACAGCAGCGCGACGAAGCGCATTACGAACGGCCGGGGGGTTTCCGGATGTTTCTCGTAGGGGGCGGGCTTGTCCCCTAAGATCAGAGCCTCCCTACCGCAGGTCGCGCAACACAACGCGCCGGCCCTCCCCTTCGCTGCTTAGCACGATTTCCACCGCCGCCGCCGGCATCTTGTCGCCAGCCATTTCCGGCCATTCCACGAGCTTGATGGCCGGTTCCGCGACCAAGTCGTCGAAGCCGAGGTACGTCAATTCCCGCGGGTCTGCAATCCGATAGAAGTCAAGATGATATATCCGTTGTCCACCAAGGTCATACGGTTCGACGAGCGTGTAGGTGGGGCTGCGCACGGAGCCGGAATGACCCAACGCAGCCAGAAACCCGCGCACGAGGGTGGTCTTGCCCGTGCCCAGGTCGCCGCGCAGGGTTACAAGCTCGTCGGTGAGCGCGAGGTCTGTGAGCCTTGCGCCGAACCGGAGCGTGGCGGCCTCGTCTTGCAGATACTCGTTCATGGCGTGAGCCGGATGCTGTCGATGATGTCGGATGCCAGCAGCGCCGATTCGGTCTTGAGCGCAGCCTCGTCCCCTGCACGGGCGTGCAGCCACACTGCGAGCTTGGCGGCATCGACCGACGCGAGGCCTTGTGCGAGCAATGCCCCACCGATGCCCGAAAGCACATCGCCGCTGCCTGGCGTCGCCATGCGTGGGTTGCCGCCAAGGCAGATGCCAGCCAGTTGGCCGGCCTCGGCGATCAAGGTACCAGCTCCCTTGAGCGCGGCAACGCAGCCCCCACCCAACGAGGATAGTTGCAGCGCCGCATCGGGCCGCTGCGCCTGCACTTGCCCGGCTGAGAGTCCGAGCAAGCGTCCCGCCTCGCCCGGGTGCGGAGTGAGGAAGCCGCGGGGCGGCACGGCAAGCTCGAGCCGGGCAATGCAATTGAGCGCATCCGCATCGATGAGCAGAGGCGTTGAGTGCCGGCGAGCGGCTTCCAGCGCCGCCTGACAGATGGCCGTTCCCCAGGCGCTCTGGCCGAGACCCGGCCCGACAACGACAGCATCCGCCTGCTGCACGAGGCCCGCTATGTCGGCGGGTTCCACGGCCTTCGCCATCAGTTCCGGATAGCGCGCGAGGATGGGTGTTCGATTTGCTTCGGCTGACCCGACGGTGACGAGCCCGGCACCACTGCGGAGCGCCGCGCCGCCAGCGAGGACTACGGCGCCGCCCATGCCCACATCGCCGCCGAGGATCAGCAGACGGCCGAATTGGCCTTTGTGCGCGCTAGCGTTGCGCTGCAGCCGGCCGAGCTTCGAACCATCGAGCACCGGCACCCCTCCGGCATTCGCGTAGACCTCCTCCGGGATATCCAGTGTTTCGAGCCGCACCTCACCCACATAGTCGACCCCAGAGCCGGTGACCAACCCCATTTTGGGTGCGACGAAAGTGACGGTGAGGTTGGCCCGTACCGGTTCCGGCATGAGCGCGGCGCCGGTGTCGGCGTCGATGCCGCTCGGCAGATCGAGCGCAAGCACCGGCAGCCGGCTTGCATTCACTTGGTCGATGGCGCGCGCGAATGCCGGCCGAACTTCACCTTTGGCGCCGGTGCCGAGCAAAGCATCCACGACCACATCCCCATCGGCACGCCAAGAGGCGTGCGCCGCCCGTGCGAGTTCGGGGTCTGCAAGCCGCTCGCGAGCGAACTCGAGCGCCTTGCTGGCGTCGCCGGCAATCCGCGCCGGATCACCCACCTGCACCAACTGCACGCCGAGCCCGGCATCCGCCGCCGCCCCGGCCACGATGTAGCCATCACCGGCGTTGTTGCCGGCGCCGCAAACGACGGTAACCCGCCGCGCCTCGGGCCACCGCTGCCGCAGATGCCGAAACGCTGCAACCCCAGCCCGATGCATGAGCACGAAGCCGGCGATCCCGCACTCGTCAATGGCACGCCGGTCCAGGGCCCGCGTCTCGCGCCCGCTGTAGACCCTAGGCCACGAGAGCGCTTCGGATTCCATGGTCATGTTCGTCGAACAGTCCACGGCGTGACGGTGGCGATGCCGGTGCCCTCGTGCTCGATCGAGTCCAAGAAGGCTGCAACGCGCGGCTCTGGATGCGGTCGCATCACCTCGGAGATGACGTTCGTGTCGATCAGCCAAGCGAGTAGGCCCGTCACTTAAGCGTGTCTTCGGTGAACGACGGCGGGTTGTGGTGATAGCGTGCCCGCGTCGGCAACACAACGCCATGGCGCTTGCCGAAATGACGCGCAAAGGCTTCAGACGGCTTGGCGCGGCCCTCGGTTTTCCTGCGATGCTCGTGAATCAGGCGGCGCACGAACTCCTCCATGGATGCGCCGACATCTCGCGCCTCGCGTCTCAGCCAAGACTTGTCGGCAGGATCGATGTCTCTGACGGTGAGATTTGTGCTCATGGCGCCGCAGCCCGTTCGCGCGCCGCACGCAATGGGACCGGCACCTGCAAAATATGCTATCAGGTCTTGCCTCTACGCAAGCATGTACGGCGGCCCCACCGCCCTTTTCGCCGCGCATGGCCGCGACGATGGAACGCCGCCTAGACGTAGCCGAGCCACGGGCACGGACGGGCATCGACCTGTATCGTGCAACGCGGATGGGGCCGGGATCGGGCATGGACACAGAAAGGCTCGCCGCGCAAATCGATACTTGGGCGAAGGAACTCGGCTTCGCGCAGGTGGGTTTTGCCGATGTCGATCTTTCCGCCTATGCCCCGGCGTTCCGCCACTGGCTGGCGCAACGCTTCCATGGCGAGATGGAATACCTCAAGCGCAATCTCGACAAGCGTCTCGTTCCAGCCGCGTTGGAACCTGCCACGGTCTGCGTCATTTCCGCGCGCATGGACTATCTTGGCTCCCCGCCGCCGGCTGCGTCCGATCTCCCGACCAACGACGGCAGTGCCTACATCGCCGAGTACGCGCGAGGGCGGGACTACCACAAGACGGTTCGGCGCCGGCTCGCGCGGCTGGCACGGAAGATCGACGCCGAGGCGCCAGGGCGCTACCGAGCCTTCACCGACAGCGCTCCGGTGCTTGAGA
>VXSY01000291.1 GCA_009837725.1 Gammaproteobacteria bacterium
AGCAACTGACATCCTATGGCGAGCAGGCGCCAAAGTCCGACAGGCTGCTAGCGCGCCCTTGCGGGCGCGTCGGCAGTTCGCTGACGCGAACTGCTGGCCTTCGGGCTCGCATTCGCTCGCGCCTTCGGCTAGGAGCCAGCGCCGTTTCTACGGCGCAGCCTCCTAGCGGGCAGAAAGGCTAACTGCAGCAAGGGCGACGCATGCGTCGCCCCTACAAGCCGAGGCATAGACGACACCTTCACGTAGCGGCGATGCATGGGTCGCCCTATCCGGTGGCAGGCGGTGTTTGGGTGACCTGCGCGCATGGGTTAGGCCTCCGCCGCCCTGCCGCGTTGGGGAAAGAGGCCCCGAGGTCGCTTCTGGATGAACAGGATGATGAACACCAGCACGACGATCTTCGCCACCACCGCGCCAGTCACCGGCTCCAGGAATTTGTTCACGACCCCCAGCGAAAGGCCCGCCACCAGCGTGCCCCAGAGGTTGCCGACGCCGCCGAACACCACCACCATGAAGGAGTCGACGATGTAGCCCTGCCCGAGATTCGGCCCCACATTGGTAAGCTGCGACAACGCGACGCCAGCGACCCCCGCAATTCCCGCGCCAAGGCCGAACGTGAGCGCATCCACCCGTGCCGTGCGGATGCCCATCGCCTGTGCCATGGGGCGGTTCTGCATGGTCGCTCGCACTTCGAGGCCGAGCCTGGTTCGGCGCAGCACCGCCAGCAACGCCGCGAACACCAAGCCAGCGAATATCAGCGTATAGAGGCGGTTGTAGGTGATGGAGAGGCCTTGCGCCACTTGCCAAGAGCCGCTCATCCAGTCCGGCGTCGCCACCGCGCGGTTGAGCGGCGAGAAAATCGAGCGCACCGCTTGCTGCAAGATCAGGCTCACGCCGAAAGTGGCGAGCAGCGTTTCCAAGGGCCTCCCGTAGAGATACCGGATCACGCCCCGTTCGATGGCGACGCCCACCAGCCCTGCCACCAGGAACGCCGCCGGGATCGCGACGAACAGCGACGTCTCGAGCCCCACATCGCCCCACAGCGCCACCATCGCCGTCTGCACCACATAGGTGGTGTAGGCGCCAAGCATGATGAGTTCGCCGTGCGCCATGTTGATGACACCCATGACGCCGAAGGTGATGGAAAGACCGATGGCGGCGAGCACCAGAATCGAGCCGAGGCTAATGCCGAAGAAGATGGTCTCGACGGTCTCGAACCGGGCGGCGCGCTGTTCGATGTCGGCCAGCGCCTTGGTGGCTGCGCTGCGGATCTCGGCCGGTTCGCTCTCGTTCTCCGCCAGCGCCGTGAGCTTGCGTCTGACGCGCGGATCGAGCAGCTCGCTGGCGGCGCCGATGGCGGCCAGGCGCGTCTCGGCGGCGTCTGAGTCGAGGTCGAACACCACCAGCGCGGCGTCGATTGCGGCGACGACACTTGCATCCTGCTCGACGTCGCGGTGTGCTCGCAGCAATTGGCCAAGGGACGCGTCGTCCGCTTCGGCGATGGCCTGGGCTGCCGAGATCCGTTCGATCGGGTCTGGGTCGTCGAGTCGCATCCCGGCAATCAACCCCCGCAGATGTCGCCGAAGCTGATTGTTGACAGTGATCTTGCGAACGCCGCGCCGACCGGTCTCGCCGAGTGGCTCACCTGTGGCGGCCTCGGCGATCCGATAGCCGCCATCGATGGCCTCCGCCAGCACAATCCGCTCCGCGCCACGCCGCTCGCGGTAGAGATCGCCGTTCAGGAACGCATTGAGCACGACCAAGGCACGCGGGTGGCCCGAAGCGGCGACCACCTCGGCCGCAGCAGCCTTGTCGTCGAAGCTGCGGGTATTGAGCGCCGCGACGGACTCCGCGAAGGCGGCATCCGCATCCGCCGCAAGGACCGGTCCGGTCCACGCAAGGCCGACAGCCATTAGCAGGATAAGGCGTCTCATGGTGCGGATGACGGAAAGGCTCACGCGCCCGTTCGTTACGGCTGTTCAAGCCGCAAGCATAAACCGGCGCATAGAGGGCCTTGCCGGACCGCGCCTTGCCGCTCGATGGGGAGGCGGGGCTTGTTCGGGGCCGCGCATTGCTAGCGGGGTCTGGAACGGCAGGTCCGGTGGCGTTGATCGGCTCCGCTGCGTGCGCGCCTTTGGCGCGCTGGGAGGGCAGGATGCCCTCCCCCCCTCCAAGGACCCCGCTTGGCAGGGGCTGGGCTGCTTTGTCATGGCCGGCGGTCTTGTTCGGGCTTGCGATGGCGAGACGCTGCGGAGGAGGACAGGCTCCTCCTCGCCGCAGCGCCGCCGCTTTGCCGCTACGTCACTCGTAGTTCTGTCCCGAGCAAGTCTTGGTGACGGTGTTGTAGTTGCCGCACATTAAGGCGTCGGTCCAGTCGGCAGTGATGTCCTTCGAACCTTCCAGAAAGTCGGACCACGCATCGCCCGGAACCAGGTCGTCCGTCTGCCAGACGATGTCGAACTGGCCGTCGTCCTGAATCTCGCCGATCAGCACGGGCTTCGTGATGTGGTGGTTGGCGAGCATCGTGGACACGCCGCCCGAGAGGTTCGGCACAGTGACGCCGATGATGGCGTTCTGTACCGCCTCGGGATCGGTGGAACCAGCCTTCTTCACCGCTTCCACCCACATGTTGAAGCCGATGTAGTGCGCCTCCATCGGGTCGTTGGTGACGCGATCCTCATTCTCGATGAAGGCGAGCCAAGCGTCGATGAAGTCGTCGTTCACCTCCGCGTCCACGCTCATGAAGTAGTTCCAGGCCGCGAGGTGTCCCACCAAGGGTCCGGTATCGATGCCGGAAAGCTCCTCCTCCCCCACCGAGAACGCGATCACCGGAATGTCCTCCGCCGAGATGCCCTGATTGCCAAGCTCCTTGTAGAACGGCACGTTGGCGTCGCCATTGATGGTGGAGACCACCGCCGTCTTCTTGCCGGCCGAGCCGAATTTCTTGATGTCGGCGACGATGGACTGCCAGTCCGAATGCCCAAACGGCGTGTAGTTGATAAGGATGTCCTCCTCGGCAACGCCCTTGGCCTTGAGATAGGCCTCGAGGATCTTGTTGGTCGTGCGGGGATAGACGTAGTCCGTCCCGGCCAGCACCCAGCGTTCGGCGCCGAAGTCGTTCATCAGGTAGTCCACCGCCGGAATCGCCTGCTGGTTCGGGGCGGCGCCGGTGTAGAAGACACTCTTGGACGACTCCTCGCCCTCATACTGCACCGGATAGAACAGCACGCCGTTCAGTTCCTCGAACACCGGCAGCACGGATTTGCGCGACACCGATGTCCAGCAGCCGAAGACCACGTCGACCTCCTCCTGCTCGATCAGCTCTCGCGCCTTCTCGGCGAAGAGCGGCCAGTCCGAGGCAGGGTCCACCACCACCGCTTCGAGTTGCCGGCCGAGGAGGCCACCCGCCGCGTTCTGCTGCTCTACCAACATGAGAACCGTGTCCTTGAGGGTGGTTTCACTGATGGCCATGGTGCCGGAAAGGGAATGCAGCACACCCACCTTGATGGGTTCTTCCTGGGCGAATGCCGCCGGTGCGAACGCCGCCGTGGCGGCGAGCAGCAACGCCGCGCCGCTCCCAGCCAGGCGACGGATTGCCATCGAGACGGACTTCATGTGACTTTTCTCGGGATTCCTCATCGCGAAAGCTCCTTTACAGCTCCTTTGTTTCAAATCTGCACTTGCACGCCGAAGGAGAATCCGTCGCCGTCCACCGGCGTGCCGGAAAGGTGGGCGTCGCCGCTGGTGACGTTGAAGTTCAGCCGGGCGTTGTGGCCATTGATGATGTAGTTAACGCCGAACTCGGTGAGCGAGCTCGACTCCCCGGCGGTGGGTTCGTTCGAGGTCTGGCGCACGTAGGGCTGCAGCCGGCCGATGCCCGCCTGGCCAGCGAAGAGGTACGCCGCGGTCACGAAGTACGACTCGCCGTCGAACAGGCAAAAGCAGGTGGGATCCATCGCCGCAGTGGCGGTCACGGCGGCGTCGAAGGTCTTGTACTCGCCTTCCAGCGTGATGGCGCCGCCGCTCGCGAGCGGCTTCTCGAACAGGGCATCGACGATGAGCGCCGAGAAGTCGCCAGGCTCGGAAAGCGAGCCCGTGCCGTTCGCCTGGCTCTGGTAGGAGAGCCCGACGGTGAAGATGTCGCCGCCGCCACCGAAGTAGGTGCTGCTGGTGTAGTAGGCCGGGTTCGCCTCCATCGTCAGGAAGTTGATGGCGACGCGGCCGGCGAAGAGCGCCGAGTCGTCCGCGGTGTTCGGGCCGCCGTTCACGCCGTCGAACAGGCCCGCCGCATATTGCACCTTGCCGAGCGTGCCCCAGACGGTAACGCCATCATCGCGGCCCAGGAGCCCGGCGTTGCCGAGCTGGTCGGACGGCAACAGCGGCACCGTGTATTGGTTCCAGGAGAGTCCGTAGTACGGCCCGTTGAGCTCAATGCGATCCGCCGGCGTCAGCATCCGCCCGAGCCAGATGTTGAACTCCGGGCTGAGTTCGAACTGCGCGATGGCGTCGAGCACATCGATCTCGCCGCCGGCGCCGATCGGGTCCTGCTCGCCGAACACGCAACCGATGCACTCGGTGTTGAACGTGAACTTCACCTTCTCGTGAATCTGTCCGTTCACGTAAAGGCGAACGCTCTGCACGGAGAAATCGTTCGAGTCCTCAATGCTGGTGAACGCGCTCCGGAGGCCCGCGCCAAAAGTGACACTGTGATCCTCCCCCACCTCGATGGTGCCGCCAGCCAGCGCCGCCTGCGGCGCAAGGAAGGCGGCCACCACCAAGGCAACGCACGCAAGAAACGGTCTTTTCATGGCTGTGTCCCCCAAGGACCAAGCGCCGAACGCGCCTTGCGCCCGGCTAACGGCGGGAAGGGTTAGCAAACAACGTGCCAAGTACGGAAGGGGTGTGATGCGACGCGAGCGGACCCCTTGGCCCACCCAATCGACGCCCCAACTTCGAGCGCATCCGGTGCATGCGCCCCCGTTTGGGGCGGCATCCCGAGGCGGCATCCCGACACACAAACATTTCGTCCTACACTCCCGCAGACATTTCGCACACCAGCGGTTGCGTCGCCGGCCGGAGGGATGCGGCCGCAAGCCCTTCCCGACGAGGTCGTGCAGGTGGATGGGTGTCGGTCAGCCGCGACTCGAACTGCGCACCACGCCCCGTGCGTCGGCTGCCCCACGTCGCCTACGCGCCAGCGTAGGAATCGCCCACACGACCGTAGGACGAGATGTTTGTGTGTCGGCTACAGCGCGAGGCGCCGGAAGTCGGCTAGCAGTGTCGTGAGGGCGGCCATGAAGCGGCCGGCTTCGGCGCCGTTGATGGCGCGGTGGTCGTAGGAGAGGGATAGGGGGAGGATACTGCGGGGAACAAAGGCCTCGCCGTTCCACACAGGTTTGGTCGTCAAGCGGGCCACGCCCAAGATGGCTACTTCTGGAGCGTTTACCACCGGCGTAAAGCCAGTGCCGCCAATGGCACCTAAGCTGGAGATGGTGAAGCAGCCGCCTTGGATCTCATCGGGCTTCAGGCGACCCTCTCTTGCGGCGGCGGAGAGGCGTTCGATTTCTTCCGCGAGTTGCCAGACGCCCTTGGCGCCTGCGTCGCGGATGACTGGCACCACGAGCCCCATTTCGGTGTCCACCGCGAAGCCGATGTGCATGTAGCGCTTGTGAATCAGCGCGGTCACGTCCCGGTTCAGGGAGGCGTTGAATTGCGGGAAGTCGGTTAGGACTCGGGTGCAGGCCTTCATGATGAGTGGCAGCGGCGTGAGCTTGGTGCCCCGTGCATCCGCTTCGGCCTTGAGGGATGTGCGGAACGACTCCAGCTCCGTCACGTCCGCTTCGTCGTGTTGGGTTACGTGAACGACCTGTGCCCAACTGCGGGCCAGATTGGCCGCGCCCCGGGCTTGCACGCGGCTGAGGGGCACCTCCTCCACCTCGCCGAAGCGGGAGAAGTCGATTGCGGGCACTGCGGTTGCTCGGGCCGGTGCGGCTTCTGCCACCATCGACTGCTTCACGAACGCCTTGACGTCGTCCTTGACGATGCGGCCGTGGCCGCCGCTGCCCGGCACCTGCGCCAGATCGACGCCGAGTTCCCGTGCGAGACGCCGTGTTGCGGGGCCGGCATAGACCTTGGCCCCGGGCGCAAGCGACTCATGCGGAGTTCCCGCAGTGGTATCCGTCGCGCCGTGCCCCGCTTGCGCACCCGACTTGGTCCCGGCATCCGCGCTGTCGATGAGTTGGTCCAGCTCGCCAATCAGCTTCTCGAGACCGTCGGATTCCGCGCCCCGCTCTTGCTCGGCCGCCTGCGGGACGGTTGCATCCGCCGGCGCGGCCGAATCCGCAACCTCTTGCGCCGTCTCTTCCGCACCAGCAGCGTCTGCCGCTGCCCCTTGTACGGCTTCGAGCACGACGATCGCATCGCCCTCGTTCACGAGATCCCCCAGCGAAACCAGCACCTCCTGCACCGTTCCCGCCACCGGCGCCGGCACCTCCATCGAGGCCTTGTCCGACTCGATGACGATCAACGCGTCGTTCACGGCCACCGTGTCCCCGGCCGCGACGCACAGCTCAATCACCTCCACGTCCTGGGCGTCGCCAATGTCGGGAATGCGAACGTCCATGTCAGCAAAGCCTCGGATTGGGCTTGTCTTCGGCGATTCCCATCGCCTGCATGGCCGCAGCCACGTCCGCGGCCGACATCACCTGCCGCGCCTGCAGTTCCCTGAGCGCCGCCAGCGTGACGAAACGCTCGTCCACCTCGAAAAAGTCGCGCAGCCGAGCCCGGGTGTCGCTGCGGCCGAAGCCGTCCGCGCCCAGCACCCGATAGGGCGCGTCGAAGTAGCCTCGTATCGATTCCGCATGCACCTTGATGTAGTCCGTCGCCGCGATCACCGGCACTTCGCCGTCGAGCATCTTCGCCACGTGCGACTTGCGCGGTTCCTCCGCCGGATGCAACAGGTTCCAGCGCTCCACATCGGCGCCATCACGGGCGAGTTCGGTGAAGCTGGTGACGCTCCACACCTCGCTGGCGACGCCGTGCTGCTCCATGAGCCGCCGCGCCGCCTTGCGCACCTCGCCGAGAATGGTCCCGCTGCCGAGCAGGCGCACCCGCTTGCGCCCGGCATCGCCGCCACGCCCCCACAGGGTGGGTCGCTCCTCGTCCGCGCTTTCGGCCCCTTCGCCGCCGACGGTTTCCAGCAAGTACAGGCCCCGGAGGATGTCGTCCCGCACACCCTCCGGCATGGCCGGATGGGCATAGTTCTCGTTCATCAGCGTGATGTAGTAAAAGACCCGGTCGCCAGCCTCGAACATGCGCCTCAGGCCCTCCTGCACGATCACGGCCAGCTCGAAGGCGTAGCAGGGGTCGTAGGCGACGCAGTTCGGGATGGTGGAGGCCAGCACGTGGCTGTGGCCGTCCTGATGCTGCAAGCCCTCGCCGTTCAACGTGGTGCGACCGGCCGTGGCGCCGAGCAGGAAGCCCCGCGCCTGCATGTCTCCCGCCGCCCAGGCGAGATCCCCCACGCGCTGGAAGCCGAACATCGAATAGAAGATGTAGAACGGCGCCAGGGTGTAGGCGTGTGTGCTGTAGGACGTGGCCGCCGAAAGCCAGGCAGCAAAGGCGCCAGCCTCGTTGATGCCTTCTTCGAGCACCTGCCCGTCTCTGGACTCCCGATACGAGGCGATCTCGCCGGAGTCCTCCGGCTCGTAGAGCTGTCCCTCGCTCGAGTAGATGCCGAGCTGGCGGAACATGCCTTCCATGCCGAAGGTGCGCGCCTCGTCGGGAATGATGGGGACGATGCGCTTGCCGAGTTCCTCCTGCCGCACCAGCGTCGCCAGCACGCGCACGAAGGCCATGGTCGTCGAGATCTCGCGCTCACCGGTGCCGCGCAACTGTGCCTCGAAGATCGCAAGGTCCGGCACAGCGAAGCCACTCTCCACGGCAATACGGCGCGGGATGCAGCCGCCGAGCTTGGCGCGCTGGCGGTGCAGGTAGGCGAGTTCGGGAGAGCCTTCGGGGGGGCGGTAGTAGGGCACGCTCTCAAGCTCGGTATCGGTAATGGGTAGGTCGAAGCGGTCGCGGAAGTGCTTGAGCCCTTCGAGGTCCAGCTTCTTCACCTGATGGGTGTCGTTCTCCGCCTCGCCGGCGTCCCCCATGCCGTAGCCCTTCACCGTTTTGGCGAGGATCACGGTGGGTTCGCCGGTGTGGTTGACCGCAGCGTGGTAGGCCGCATACACCTTGAACGGGTCGTGCCCACCCCGGTTCAGGCGCATGATGTCGTCGTCGGAGAGGTTCTCCACCATCTCCGCGAGGCGTGCGTGCTTGCCGAAGAAGTGCTCCCGCGTGTAGCCCCCGCCCTTCGCCTTGTAGTTCTGGTACTCGCCATCCACCGTCTCGTCCATGCGGCGCTGCATGAGGCCGTCGGTGTCGTTGGTGAATAGCGGATCCCAAAGCCGTCCCCAAACCACTTTGATGACGTTCCAGCCGGCGCCCCGGAACGCGCCTTCGAGTTCCTGGATGATCTTGCCGTTGCCACGCACGGGGCCATCGAGGCGTTGCAGGTTGCAGTTGACGACGAAGATCAGATTGTCGAGCTTTTCCCGGCCTGCGAGGCCCAAAGCGCCCAAGGTCTCTGGCTCGTCGCACTCGCCATCGCCGAGGAACGCCCAGACCTTGCGATCTCCCATGGGGATGAGGCCGCGGCTGTCGAGGTATTTCATGATGTGGGCTTGGTAGATGGCCTGGATCGGCCCAAGGCCCATGGACACCGTGGGGAACTGCCAGTAGTCGGGCATCAGCCACGGGTGGGGGTATGACGAAAGCCCGTGGCCATCCACCTCCTGACGGAAGTTGTCTAGGTGGTCCTCTTCGAGCCGACCTTCGAGATAGGAGCGGGCGTAGATGCCGGGCGCGCTGTGGCCTTGAAAGTAGATGAGGTCGCCCGCCTGATCGTCCGTGGGACCGCGAAAGAAGTAGTTGAAGCCCACGTCGTAGAGGGTGGCCGATGAAGCGAAGGTGGAGATGTGCCCGCCGAGCGCGCCGTCGCGACGATTTGCCCGCACAACGGTCGCCAGGGCGTTCCAGCGAATCAGGGAGCGAATGCGCCGCTCCATGAAAAGATCCCCCGGCATGGGCGCTTCCTGATTGGCCGGGATGGTGTTTCGGTACGGCGTCGTGATGGTGTAGGGGAGCCGAGCACCGGTCTCGGTCATGCGCGAGGAAAGGTGGCGGAGCAGGAAGTTCGCGCGCTCGACGCCAGCGTTCTCCAACACATACTCCAGCGAGTCGAGCCACTCGCGGGTTTCCTCGGGATGGTCGTCCGCGAGGTCGTGTAGTTCGGACTGGCGGTCGGACATACTCAATCCAGACGCTCCGTGGAGCCGCAAGACCGATTATACGGTGAGCCATGGGGGGCTTCGTGACGCCCTGCACCCGTGTGCCGCCCCACATACAAAGTGCATTTGCGAGCGCGAGTATCGAGGCGGACATCCATGTGGAGACATGCTCGACGCGGCACATCCTCCACTTCTCTCCCGCTTCCTTGAGTCCGGTTGCGGCCCATTTCAGGAGGTTGGTTGCAGGACGGGACACTAGAAGGCCCCGCCGGGGAAACGGCGCCGCCATCGAGCCGGAGTGGTGAGCGGAAGCGCACCCGCAGGCC
>VXSY01000205.1 GCA_009837725.1 Gammaproteobacteria bacterium
ACCCCATCGACCGTCTGTTCATGTCAGACAGCAAAGTCCGACAGGCTGCTAGGGAGGCGAGAAGCCCTCCCTTAAGAGGAGAAGGAGCTCAAGCGGTGGCCGGACATTCCAAGTGGGCCAACATCAAGCACCGCAAGGCGCGGCAGGATGCCAAGCGCGCGAAGATCTGGACCAAGGTCATTCGCGAAGTGACCGTGGCCGCACGCTTGGGCGGCGGCGACCCTGCGGACAACCCACGGCTTCGCGCCGCGGTGGACGGCGCCCTGTCGGTGAACATGCCCCGCGACACCATCGACCGCGCCATCGCCCGTGGCGCCGGCGGCCATGACGGCGGCGATGTCGAGGAACTGGTGTACGAGGGCTATGGCCCCGGCGGCGTCGCCATCCTTGTCGAAGCCATGACCGACAACCGCAAGCGCACTGCGGCGGAGGTGCGCCACACCTTCAGCAAATACGGCGGCAATCTCGGCACCTATGGTTCCGTGGCGTATCTGTTCAGCCGCCGCGGCATCATCGGCCTCGCACCCGGCACCGACGAGGAGCTGGTGATGGAGGTGGCGCTGGAGTCTGGTGCAGAGGACATCGAAAGCGACGAAGACGGTCGTCTTTCGGTCATCACCGAACCCGCCGACTTTGGCCCAGTGCTCGACGCCCTGCGCGAAGCCGGCCTCGAGCCCGAACACGCCGGCACGGTGATGTTGCCAAGCGTCACCAGCCCCTGTGACGAAGACACCGCCGCCAGCGCCCTGCGCCTGATCGACGCCCTCGACGATCTCGACGACGTGCAGAACGTGCACTCCAACGGCGACTTCCCGGATAGCGTGCTCGAAGGCGCGTGAACGGCAGCCGCAAGCGGCGCATCCTCGGCGTCGATCCGGGTTCCCGCGCCACCGGCTACGGCATCATCGACGCCGCCGCCCGCCGCCTCCGCTACGTGACAAGCGGCCGCATTCGCACGACCCAAGGGCCTTTCCCGGAACGCCTCGCAGACATCTACCGTGGCATGGCTGCGGTGCTTGCCGAGTTCGCGCCAGACGAGTTCGCCATCGAAGAGGTGTTCGTCGCCGGCAACCCGCAATCCGCCATCAAGCTGGGCCAGGCACGTGGTGTTGCCATTGCCTCCGCCGTGGCTGCTGGCGTCGAGGTCTCCGAGTACGCGGCCCGGCGCATCAAGCAAGCCGTGGTCGGCACCGGCGCCGCCGACAAGCGGCAGGTACAGCACATGGTGCAGGTTCTGCTCGCACTCGACGGCCCTCCCACCGAAGACGCCGCCGACGCACTAGCCGTAGCCATCTGCCACGCCAACAGCACTGCCGGAGTCGCGGCATCCATGACAGACTCCCGACTTTGATCCTCGGGATGCGGTCCCGCATGCAAACTCGCCAGACCCTGGATGCAGCCGAGCCGCCTGTGGTGGGGTCACTGCCGTGATCGGTCGCCTGCGCGGGCGCGTGCTTGAACTGGCGGGCACGTCGGCGGTGATCGACGTTCAGGGCGTCGGCTATGAGGTCGAGTTGACGGCGGCTGCCGCAGCGGTGCTCGCGGGCCAAGCGGGTGAGGTCCAAGTCTTCATCCACCATCTAGTCCGGGAAGACGCGCAAACGCTCTATGGTTTCGCCACCGTCGCCGAGCGGGACCTGTTCCGCACCCTCATTCGCATGAATGGCGTCGGCCCCAAGCTCGGCATCGCCATCCTTGGGGTGCTCTCGCCGGCCGAGCTTGCGCAGGCCGTGGCGAACGCTGACAGCGCAGCGATCAGTCGTGCGCCCGGCGTCGGTGCGCGCACTGCCAAGCGGTTGATTCTGGAACTGCGCGATCGCCTCGACGACTTCGAGCCGATTGCCGAGGCACCGAGCGTGCCCGGTTCTCCGGCGAGCGAAGCCGTGCTGGCGCTGGTGGCGCTCGGCTATCGCCGCAGCGAAGCGGCGCAGGCCGTCGACGACGTGGCGCATGAGGGCGCAACCGTCGAAGTGCTGGTTCGCGACGCTCTGCGACGCATGGGTTCGGCCGCATGAGCCTGGAACCGGACCGCATCACCTCGGGGGCCGCCAGCACCGAGGACGGCGAGGTCGATCGCGCCTTGCGTCCAACGCGCCTCGCCGACTACGTGGGGCAGGAAGCGGTCAAGACCCAGATGGAGATATTCATCGAGGCGGCACGGCGCCGGGGCGACGCGCTGGACCACACGCTGATCTTCGGCCCCCCTGGCCTCGGCAAGACCACGCTCGCCCACATCGTCGCCAACGAGATGGAGGTGAACCTTCGCGCCACCTCGGGGCCCGTGCTGGAGCGCGCCGGCGACCTCGCCGCCATCCTCACCCACTTGCAGGACGGCGACGTGCTGTTCGTGGACGAGATTCACCGGCTCTCGCCCGTGGTGGAGGAAATCCTCTATCCCGCCATGGAAGACCGCACCATCGACATCCTGATCGGCGAAGGACCAGCCGCGCGCTCGGTGAAGCTGCCACTCGCCAACTTCACGCTCGTTGGCGCAACGACTCGGGCGGGGCTCCTCACGCCCCCGCTCTATGCCCGTTTCGGCATCGTTCAGCGACTCACGTTCTACACCGTGGATGAGCTCGCGCGCATCGTCGCGGCCTCGGCTGCCAAGATGGGTTCGCCCACAGACGCCGAGGGTGCTCACGAGGTGGCGCGGCGCTCGCGCGGCACCCCACGCATCGCCAATCGCCTGCTGCGGCGGGTGCGCGACTATGCCGAAGTGCGCGGCGACGGCAACGTCACCGCCAGCGTTGCCGACGCCGCCCTCACCATGCTGCAAGTGGATGATCAAGGCCTCGACGCCATAGACCGCAACTTCCTTGCCACCATTGCCGGCAAGTTCGACGGCGGTCCGGTGGGGGTGGAAACCCTCGCCGCGTCCATCGGCGAGGAACGCGACACGCTCGAAGATGTCGTAGAACCATACCTGTTGCAGGAAGGCTATATCATGCGCACGCCGCGTGGCCGCGTGGCCACGGAAGCCGCCTATCGCCTGCTTGGCATCGCGCCGGGCCGCGATGTTCCACAGGGCAAGCTGGAACTCGAATGACCGAGCCGATCTCCATCCTCGAATTGGTGCTGGGCGCGAGCCCGCTGGTGCAGTTCGTCATGGCGCTGCTGGCGCTGGCGTCGGTGGTCTCCTGGGCGATGATCTTCCAGCGCTGGTTTGCCCTGAACCGCGTCGAACGGGAGATGGACGACTTCGAGGACCACTTCTGGAGCGGCATCGACCTCAGGAACCTCTTCACCGAGCTCGACGAGGAGGAGACTCCGCTCACCGGCATCGAATCGGTGTTCGTGGCCGGGTTTCGCGAGTTCCAGCGCCTGTCCGAACAGGCGAGCGCCGATCCGGACGCAACCATGCAAGGTGTGCAGCGCTCCATGCGCATCGCCGTGGCGCGCGAGGAGTCGCGCCTCGAGCGCCACCTGCCGTTCCTTGCCACGGTAGGCTCCACCAGCCCCTATGTGGGCCTCTTCGGCACGGTGTGGGGCATCATGAATTCGTTCCGCAGCCTCGCCAACATGACCCAGGCGACCCTCGCCTCGGTGGCCCCCGGCATCTCTGAGGCGCTGGTCGCCACCGCGATGGGCCTCTTCGCCGCCATCCCGGCCGTGATCGGCTACAACCGCTTCGCCGCCCGCGTGGAGACGCTCACCAAGCGCTACGAGGCGTTCGCGGACGAACTTGCCTCCATCCTCTACCGAGCCGCACATTCGACATGACGCACGTGGCCAGATTCCACCGACCAAGGTGCCGCAGTTGCCCTGCAACTGCCAACGCGCTCGCTAGAGCGCGCCTCTACCGAGCCGCACATTCGACATGACGCTCTCCGCGGAAGCGCTTTGTACCCCTTCCTGTCACTCCCCCCTTGCGGGTGAGCCCCCGGCCTGTCACTCCCCCCTCGCGGGGGAGTCGAGAAAGGCGTCCTCGCCTTTCTCGGAGGGGGGGCCGCCGACCCAAACCCGCGTACTCCAACACGCTGCGCTTGCCCCGTCAGGCGCATGGGTTCCACGGCGGCGAGGCCCCACTGCCCCCCGAGACCTTCAGGGCTAGCATCCGATGGCTACCCGGCGCCGTCCCATGTCCGAGATCAACGTCGTGCCCTACATCGACGTGATGCTCGTGCTGCTCGTGATCTTCATGGCCACCGCGCCGATCCTGATGCAGGGCGTGGAGGTGGACTTGCCGCAAGCCGACGCCGAGCCCATGCCCACCGAAGACGACGACCCCCTCGTCATCAGCATGAACGGCGACGGCCAGATCTTCCTCAACATCGGCATGACGCGAGAAACCGACACGGGCCGCCGCGTCACCATCTTTTCGCTTGCCGAACAGGCCGGCAAGATCATCCGCGCCCGCCCAGACGTGCCCGTCTATGTCCGCGCCGACGCTGGCCTTCCCTACGGTGACGTAATCGACGTGATGACCGTCCTGCAAGAAGCTGGCGCGGCGAGCGTGGGCCTCGTCACCGATCCCGCCGACTTGCGCCAGGTTCGCGCCGGCCGGGAGGAAGAAGCCGCGTGAGCGTCGCCGCCGTGGACGCAGCCCGGGACTATGCGGTGCCCCTGGTGCTGGCCCTCGTCGTGCACGCCGCGGCCCTGTTCGCACTCGCCGGTGGCATGGCGCCCGAGCAGACGCTGCGCGAGACCATCAAGCCAAGCATGATTCAGGCCCGGCTCCTCAGCCTGTCGCCGCCCAAGCCCCAGGCCCGCCCCAAGCCCGTCCAACCCACGGTGGCACCACCAAGGCCTGCGCCGGAGCCAACCCGTCGTCCGCGCCCACAGCCGGCACAAGCGAAGCCCGAGCCCGACGCCAAGGCCGAGGCCGAGCGCGCGCGGGCTGAGGCAGA
Organism: Gammaproteobacteria bacterium; assembly: GCA_009837725.1. Lineage (GTDB taxonomy): Bacteria > Pseudomonadota > Gammaproteobacteria > Pseudomonadales > Azotimanducaceae > VXYL01. The sequence goes on from VXSY01000205.1 coordinate 4,851, forward strand.
ACGGGAACGGGCGGAACGACTGCAGGCCTTGAGTGAGCGCTCGATGGCCACGGCATTGAGCGAGGAGGCTGCTGGGCTCGCCGACTCGGCCATTGAAGACGCAGCCATGGACTACATCTACGCCATCCATCGCGCCGTGGTGGAGCAATGGTCGCGCCCGCAGAGCGCCCGCAACGACATGCAGGCCCGCTTGCTGGTGGAATTGGTGCCATCCGGCGACCTCTTGGCGGTGACCCTCACTGAATCGAGCGGCCATGCGCCCTTCGACCGCTCCGCAGAGGCGGCCGTGCGCAAGGTGGGACGCTTTGAAGTGCCAACCGACCGCGCCCTGTTCGAGGCCCGGTTCCGCAAATTCACCCTGCTCTTCAAGCCGGAGGACCTGCTCAGGTGATTGCTCGCATTTGCTCGCAGCTACGGCTGCCGGCCCGCGCACTTTCCCGCAGGAGCGGCAGGGTCAGGCCCGCTGCCGGCTCGAAGCGTGCGCCGCGCCGCGCTTGGCTCGCAGCGCTCGCTTTCCTCGCCGCCGCCACGAGCCCCGCCGCCGAAGATCTCGAGATCGTCATTTCCGAAGGTCGCGACAACCCGGCCCGCATCGCGGTCGTGCCGTTCGATGCAAGCGCGGCGCCGGTCGCCTCCGGCATGGCGGACATCATCGCCTTTGATCTATTGCGCAGCGGCCAGTTCTCGACCCTGGCGCGGGAGAACATGCTGTCGTATCCAGCGACGCCGGAGGATGTCTTCTTCCGCGACTGGCGCATCGTCGACATGGACTACCTGCTCATCGGCCGCGCGGACCTCGAACCGAACGGCGATCTGGGCGTCGCTTGGCACCTCTATGACGTCACCGCCGGCCGCGAGCTGCTGGCGCGGCGGCTGGTCGCCTCGCCGGTGCACATGCGCGATGTGGCGCACCGCATTGCCGACGACGCCTATGCCGCGATCACCGGCGTGCGCGGCGCCTTCTCGACCCGGATTCTCTACGTCTTGGTGCAAAACCCGGGCACGAGCTATGCCCGCTACCAGCTTCGGCTGGCGGACTCGGACGGCGAACGGGCGCGGACGGTGTTCGAGTCCACGGAACCGGTGATGTCCCCCGGCTGGTCACCAGACGGCGCGCGCATCGCCTACGTTTCGTTCGAGACCGGCAAGTCGAGCATCGTCGTGCATGACCTCGGCACCGACGAGCGCCGCATCGTCGCCAACTTCGAGGGCATCAACGGCGCACCGGCCTTCTCTCCCGACGGCAACACCCTCGCCATGTCGCTGTCCCGTGACGGCAATTCGGAAATCTACACCCAGGACATCGCCACCGGAGCGCTGCGCCGGGTCACGCGACACCCGGGCGCCATCGACACCGAACCCACCTGGAACGCCGCTGGAGACGCGCTGATCTTCACCTCCGACCGCGGCCGCCGTCCGCAGATCTACCAAGTCGATCTCGCGACGCTCTTCGTCGAGCGCCTCACCTTCCACGGCGACTACAACGCCCGCGCCCGACTGCTGCCGGACCAGCGCCACCTCATCTATGTGCATCGCCGCGACGGCATCTATCACATCGCCTGGAAAGACCTCGAACGCGACGACCTGCCAAGGGTGCTGACCGCCACTTCACTGGACGAATCCCCATCGGTTGCGCCCAACGGCGCCATGCTGATTTACGCCACGCAAGACGGCGGTCGGGGCATTCTTGCAGTCGTATCAATTGACGGCGGCGCGACGTACCAATTACGCTCTGCGTCGGGAGACGTTCGCGAGCCCACATGGTCGCCGTTTCTGGACACGACGAGAGTCGTCTCCAGCAGCGAATAGCGTTTGAGTAGCCTGCAACAGAGCAGCTTCGGAGGGAATAAATGACGCGCAAGATTGGCCGCCTACTCGGCGTGGCGGGTGTCGCAGCGACGCTCGCGCTGGTGGGATGCAAGTCCGACCCGGACCCGGTAGAGCCACCGGACGATCCGCCACCCGTGGTCGAGACGACGCCGCCGCCGCCCGTGGAGGAGCCGCCTAAGCGCATGGATGCCGAGGGCAATCCTGTGGATCTGAGCGGCAATCCGCTGTCGCGGACGTTCTACTTCGATTTCGACCAGGCAACGCTGTCGCAGCGGGATCTGGCGGTGCTGCAGATGCACGCCGAGTTCCTGCGCGATTTCCCGGACCGTTCCGTCGTCATCGAGGGACATTGCGACGAGCGCGGTACGCGGGAATACAACCTCGCGCTGGGGGAACGACGTTCCGGCGCCGTGGAGGGTTTCCTCACCTCATCCGGCGTGCGGGCATCGCAAGTCGACTCGGTGAGCTACGGTGAAGAGCGGCCGGCGGATCCTGGCCACGACGAGAGCGCTTGGTCCCGCAACCGGCGGGCTGAACTCATCTATCGCTAAGGGCTGCGCCGCTTGAAAGGCCGCGCCGGGAAGGCGGCGCGGCGCCTGCTGGCCGATGCGGCCAGCGTAGCTTGACGACGGCGGCCAGAGGGGTCGCCGTCTTCTGCCGCGCTTTGGTTTGCCAGTCTCGTCCCGTCCATACGGGTGGAAGGTCCTGCATGAACACCCCACCGGTTTCGCTTCTGGCCTCGTGCTTCCTGTTGGTTGCTGCCGCGGTTGCCGATGCCGCCGCTCCCGTGGAGGAACGCAGCGAGGCCGTGCAGCCTCGCGAAGGCAACGCCACTACGTTCCGCGACATCGATCCACGGGCCCCGAGGCCACGCGCGGAAGACGCGCAGGAGCGGGCCGGATTGGCAGCGCTCTACTATCGAATCCAGTCCCTTGAGGAGGAGGTTCGGGGCCTCACGGGGCTGGTGGAGGAACTCACCTGGCGGGTGGACCGCCTCGCCAAGGAACAGCGCGAGCGCTACATCGAGATCGACTCCCGGCTGACGGACCTGCGGGCACCGCCAGCGCCGGTCTCGGCGGAATCGGACGAGGGGCTGGCCACGCCGGGGGCGGACCCGAACGAGCCGATGACCGAAGAGGATGCCTACCGTGCCGCCTTCGAGCTCGTCACCACGGCACAAGGCCAGCCCACCACCGAACAGCTTGCTGGCTACCAACTCGCCATCGAACGGTTCCATGCTCTCGTCGCCGAGTACCCGGGCGGACGCTACACGCCCAACGCCCTGTACTGGGTGGGCGAACTGCAATTGGCGCTGGAGGAGCTGGAACTCGCGCGACAAGCCTTCGTGCAGGTGATCACGTTGTATCCGGAGCATGCCAAGGTGCCGGACGCGCTCTACAAGCTGGGCGTTGTGTACCACCGGCTCGGCGACACCGGCACGGCCCTCACACACCTCGACCGCCTGATTGCCGAGTTCCAGGGCAGCGCGGCGTCTAGCCTCGCCGAGGCATACGCCGCGGAGATCCGGTGACCGAACGGGACGATCCGGCCGCGCTGCGGATCACCGAGATCTTCCTGTCGTTGCAGGGAGAAGCCAACACCGTTGGCCGCCCCACCACCTTCGTCCGCCTCACCGGCTGCCCCCTGCGCTGCACCTACTGCGACACGGCGTATGCGTTCAGCGGCGGTGAGAGCATGTCCTTGGACGCCATCGTCAACCGGGTGCAGGAGGAAGGGGCGCAATACGTCACCGTCACGGGCGGCGAGCCGCTCGCGCAGCCCGCCTGCACGGAGCTACTGCGGCGGCTTTGCGACCTTGGGCTCAGCGTCTCCCTCGAGACCAGCGGCGCGCTCGACATTGCCGAAGTGGACGAGCGGGTGTCACGGGTGGTGGACCTCAAGACGCCGGGCTCGGCCGAGTCGGCGCGCAACGACTACGGCAACATGGCTCACCTACGCCGACACGATCAGGTGAAGTTCGTCATCTGCGACCGCCAAGACTACGAGTGGGCGCGCATGAAGTGCGAGGAGTACGCGCTGGCGACGCGCGTCGACGATGTGCTCTTCTCGCCCTCCGCCGAGGAGATGGATGCCGCTACGCTGGCGGGGTGGATTCTCGAGGACGGGCTGGAGGTGCGCTTCCAGATTCAGCTCCACAAGCTGCTCTGGGGCGATGTGCCCGGTCGCTGACGACGCCGGCGGCGAAGCCCCGCGCGCCGTGGTGCTGATCTCGGGCGGTCTCGACTCGGCCACGGTCCTTGCCATCGCCTTGGAGCAGGGCTTCGCCTGCCATGCCCTGTCGGTGGACTACGGCCAGCGCCACGCCGTGGAACTCGAAGCCGCGCGCCGCGTGGTGGGGCGTTGGCCTGGCGTGGCGCATCGGATCGTCCCCATCGACCTCGCCGCGTTTGGCGGCTCGGCGCTGACCGACTCCGACATCGCCGTGCCGGAAGAGCCCACGGAGGGCATCCCCGTTACCTATGTCCCGGCCCGCAACACCGTGCTCCTGGCCCTCGCCCTCGCTTGGGCCGAGACGCTCAGCGCCCGTCGCATCTTCATCGGTGTCAACGCCGTGGACTATTCCGGCTATCCCGACTGCCGCCCGGAGTTCGTCGCGAGCTTCGAGGCACTCGCCAACGTTGCCACCAAGGAAGGTGTGGAAGGCAAGCGAATCCACATCGAAGCCCCCCTCATCCACCTCACCAAGGCAGAGATCATCACCCGAGGCACAGCCCTCGGCGTCAACTACGCCGACACGATCTCCTGCTACCAACCGGACCCCAGCGGCGCCGCCTGCGGCCGCTGCGACAGCTGCCGCCTCCGCCGCGCCGGCTTCGCAGAAGCCGGACTCCCAGACCCCACCAGATACCAACCCCCCAACCGTTAAGGAAGCTCTGAACAAAGTCTGCCTCGTGGGATAATGGGATGGTGCCATGTGA
>VXSY01000073.1 GCA_009837725.1 Gammaproteobacteria bacterium
ATCAACACCCTGCTCGGCAACAAGAATTGGATGAACGCCCGCCAAGGCGTGGCCGAAAGCGACCTCTTCGGCGACGACTTGGGCAAGCTCTTTCCGGTGGTGGAACCCGACTGCTCCGACTCCGGCACCTTCGACAACGTGCTCGAGTTCCTGCTGATGACCGGGCGCACGCTGCAGGAAGCGGTGCTGATGATGATCCCCGAGGCGTGGCAGCAGGACGAAGCCATGCCGGCAGCGCGGCGCGACTTCTACGAATACCACTCCTGCCTGATGGAGCCTTGGGACGGCCCAGCCTCCATCGCCTTCACCGACGGCACCTACATCGGCGCCGTGCTCGACCGCAACGGCCTGCGCCCGTCGCGCTACTACATCACCAGCGACGACAAATGCATCATGGCCTCCGAGGTCGGAGTGGTGGCGGACATCGACCCCGCCACCGTGGTCGAGAAAGGGCGCCTGCGCCCCGGCCGGATCTTCCTCATCGATTTCGAGGCCGGACGGATGATTCCGGACGAGGAGATCAAGACCGAGTGGGCCGCCCGCCGCCCCTACGGCGAGTGGCTGTCACGGCAGCGGCTGGACCTCGCCGAACTGCCGCCGGCACCGAACGCTCCCGGCTTCGACAAGCACTCTCTCATGCCGCGAATGCAGGCGTTCGGCTACACCGCCGAGACCATGCAGTTCATGCTGCTGCCCCTCGCGCGCGAGCTGCGCGACCCCTTGGGCTCGATGGGCAACGACAGCGCCCTGGCGGTGATGAGCGAAAAGCCCCGGATGCTCTACGACTACTTCAAGCAGCTCTTCGCCCAAGTGACCAACCCCGCGATCGACTCGATCCGCGAGGAAGTCATCATGGCTCTCGAGTGCTACATCGGCCCCGAAGGCAACCTGCTCGAGGCCACCGAGAGCCACGCCGCGCGGCTGCGCGTGCCGCATCCCATCCTCTCGAACGAGGAAATGGCCGCCATCCGTCAGCTCGATCATCGCGGCTGGAAGTCCCGCACCATCGACATCACCTTCCCGCGCGAGGCGGAGGGCGCCGCTGGCTTGATCGATGCCTTGGACCGCATCTGCACCGAAGCCATCGCCGCCATCGACGACGGCACCGAGATCATCGTCCTTTCCGACCGCGCCATCGGTCCGGATCGAGTGCCCATCAGCGCCCTGGCCGCCGTGGGCGCGGTGCATCACCATCTCGTCCGCACCTTCAATCGCACTCGCGTCGGCCTCGTGCTCGAAACCGGCGAAGCGCGGGAGGTGCATCACCACTGCCTGCTCATCGGCTTCGGCGCCGACGCCATCAATCCCTATCTCGCCTTCGAGGCATTGTGGGATGCGCGCCGAAACGGCTATCTCGACGATGCCGAGCACATCGCCAGCGACGCCGACGTGGTGGAGGCATACCGCAAGGGCGTCGCCAAGGGCATGCTGAAGGTGATGGCCAAGATGGGCATCTCGACGCTGCAGTCCTACAAGGGCGCACAGATCTTCGAAGCCGTCGGTCTCGCCGCCGATGTGGTGGAGCGCTGCTTCGCCGGCACCGCCAGCCGCGTGCAAGGCGTCGGCTTTGAGGTTCTGGCCGAGGAGATGCAGCGACGGCACGCCTTCGGCTTCCCGCCACGGGATACGGTTTCGCTGCCGGTTTTGCCAAATCCGGGCGACTTCCACTGGCGCCGCCACGGCGACACCCACATGTGGGACCCGGACTCCATCGCCCACCTGCAATCGGCGGCACGCACCGGCGACGAAGAGGCGTATTGGAAGTTCGCACGCCACGCCAACGAGGAAAGCACCCGCAATGCCACGCTGCGGGGTCTCTTGCGGTTCCGTCCGGGCGTGAACGGCGGCTCGGTGCCGCTCGAGGAAGTGGAGCCGGAGGCCGAGATCGTCAAGCGCTTCGCCACCGGTGCCATGAGCTTTGGCTCGATCTCCAAGGAAGCGCACGAGACCCTGGCCATCGCCATGAACCGCATCGGCGGCAAGTCGAACACCGGCGAGGGCGGCGAAGACCCGGATCGGTTCCTGCCCATGGCGAATGGCGATTCGCGCCGCTCCGCCATCAAGCAGGTGGCGAGCGGTCGCTTCGGCGTCACGGTGAACTACCTCGCGAATGCGGACGAGCTGCAGATCAAGATCGTCCAGGGTGCAAAGCCCGGCGAGGGCGGCGAGCTGCCAGGGCGAAAGGTGGACGACTACATCGCCAGCATTCGCCACTCCACGCCGGGTGTCGGCCTCATCAGCCCACCGCCGCACCACGACATCTATTCCATCGAGGACATCGCCCAACTCATCCACGACCTCAAGAACGGCAATCCCAACGCCCGCATCAGCGTCAAGCTCGGCGCGGCCATTGGCGTCGGCACGGTGGCGGCGGGCGTTGTCAAGGCGCGCACGGATCATCTGGTGATCGCCGGCGACACCGGTGGCACGGGCGCATCGCCCCTCACCTCCATCAAGCACGCCGGCGTGCCTTGGGAGCTCGGCATCGCCGAAACGCACCAGATCCTGATGATGAACAACCTGCGCTCCCGCGTCACCTTGCAGACCGACGGCCAGCTCAAGACCGGCCGCGACGTGGCCATCGCCACACTGCTTGGGGCCGAGGAGTTCGGCTTCTCCACCGCACCGCTGGTGACCCTCGGCTGCATCATGATGCGCAAGTGCCACCTCAACACCTGCCCGGTGGGCATCGCCACCCAAGACCCGGATCTGCGCCACCAGTTCACCGGCGCCCCGGAGCACGTCATCAACTATTTCTTCATGGTGGCCAAAGAGCTCCGCGCCATCATGGCGGAGCTTGGGTTCCGCACGGTGAACGAGATGGTAGGGCGCGCCGATGCCCTGCACATGGACGACGCCATCGACCACTGGAAGGCGCGGGGCATCGACCTCGCCGCCATCCTCGCCCCCGCGGAACAGCCCGAGAACTGCCTCGGCACCTATCGCATTCACGACCAGGACCACGGCATCGCGGAGGCGCTCGACAACAAGCTGATCGAGCTCGCGGAACCTGCGCTCGCGCGACAAGGCAACGTGCATGTCGATCTGCCAATCGAGAACACCAACCGCGTGGTGGGCGGGATGCTCTCGCACCGCATCATCGAGCGAGCCGGCCCGGCGATGCTGGAAGACGGCGCCATCCACTTCAAGTTCACCGGCAGCGCCGGGCAGAGCTTCGGTGCCTGGCTCGCGCGCGGCGTGACGCTGGAAGTGGAAGGCGACGCCAACGACTACGTGGGCAAAGGGCTTTCCGGCGGCCGGGTCATCATCTATCCGCCGAAGTCGAGTGCTTTCCGCCCGGAGGAACAGATCCTCATCGGCAATGTCGTGCTCTACGGCGCGACCTCCGGCGAGTGCTTCTTCCGCGGCATCGCCGCCGAGCGATTCTGCGTGCGCAATTCCGGTGCCCACACCGTCATCGAGGGCGTTGGCGACCACGGCTGCGAATACATGACCGGCGGCCGGGTGGTCGTGCTCGGCCCCACCGGCCGCAACTTCGCCGCCGGCATGAGCGGCGGCATCGCCTACATCCTGGATGAAGACGACGCCTTCGCGGACCGCTGCAACGTGGGCATGGTGGCGCTCGAACGCGTCGAGTCGGAAGGCGACATCGCCGAACTCAAGGAGCTGATCGAAAAGCACCGGCGCTACACAGGCTCCACGGTGGCAGCACGGGTGCTCGGCGACTGGCCGCGCGCCCTCGAGCGCTTCGTCAAGGTGATGCCCCTCGACTACAAGCGGGTCCTGGAAGAGCGCGCCGCCCGCGAGCGCGAAGGGGAACTACGCGCAGTCGCGGGCTGAGCCGGATTGCCGAACCATGCAGCAAGCGCCGCAAGGCGCGCAGAACACTCGCTACACCAGCAAGATGCGCGCCCTTGCGGGCGCGATGGAGGGCGAGACGCCCTCCCTCCAGAGTACGACGCGCCAGGCGCCCGGCAAGTCAAAGTGAGACACCACCCGGAGGCGTGCATTCTTGATCCTCCGCCCCTTTTCTGTCAGTTTAGCGCCCCCGCGGGGGAGGGCGTCGCGTCTTTGTTCCGGGGCAATCGAGGGTGATGGGCGGCTCAACGCTGCCGGAACGGACACGAGGCGAGCGTCGATAGCGGTGGGTAAGCCGACCGGGTTCAAGGAGTTTGCGCGCGAGGCGGCACCGTACCGCAACGCCGTCACGCGCGTTGACGACTTCGAGGAAATCTACACCGAGCACGATGTGGCGCGCCTGACGACGCAGGCGTCCCGCTGCATGGACTGCGGCGTGCCGTTCTGCCAGTCGCCAGACCTTCCAGGCGGCCCGGCGCAGCGAGCCGGGTGCCCCATCCACAACCTGATCCCGGAGTGGAACGACCTCGTCTATCGCGACCAGTGGCGCGACGCCTTGGATCGCCTGCACAGCACCAACAACTTCCCGGAGTTCACCGGCCGGGTCTGTCCGGCGCCGTGCGAAGGCTCGTGCGTGCTCGGCATCACCGACCCACCGGTGACCATCAAGAACATCGAGATGGCGATCATCGACCGAGGCTTCGCCGAGGGTTGGGTGGAAGCGAAGCCGCCGCAGACGAGAACCGGCAAGAGCGTCGCCGTGGTTGGCTCCGGGCCGGCAGGGCTTGCCGCCGCCGCGCAACTGAACAAGGCCGGGCACCGCGTGACGGTCTATGAACGCGCCGACCGCATCGGCGGCCTCTTGATGTATGGCATTCCCAACATGAAGCTGAACAAGCCCGACGTCGTTGAACGGCGGGTCGGGTTGCTGCGCGAGGAGGGCATCGAGTTCGTCACCGGCGCCGATGTCGGCGACGGCTCCAACGGTTCGCTGTCCGTGCAGGAACTCGCCAGCGAAAACGACGCCTTGCTGCTCGCCACCGGCGCGACGACGCCGAGAGACCTGCCCATTCCGGGCCGCGAGCTCGAAGGCGTGCATTTCGCGATGGAGTTCCTCACCAAGAACACCCGCAGCCTGCTCGATTCGAACCTCGCCGACGGCAACTACATCAGTGCCAAGGACAAGAACGTGATCGTCATCGGCGGCGGCGACACCGGCACCGACTGCATCGGCACCTCCATGCGCCACGGCTGCCGCACCCTCACCAACTTCGAGCTCTTCCCCATGCCGCCGCAGGAACGCTCACCGGGGAACCCGTGGCCCACTTGGCCGGCGATCTTCCGAGTGGACTATGGCCACGAGGAGGCGGCGGCCAAGTTCAACCGCGACCCTCGCGTGTATTCCATCTCCACCACCGAGTTCGTCGGCGAAGACGGCCGGCTCACGGGACTCAAGACGGTGGATGTGCAGATGGTGGACGGCCGCTTCGAGAACGTGGAAGGTTCCGAGCGCTTTTGGGACGCGGACCTCGTGTTCCTCTCCATGGGCTTCCTCGGCCCCGAGCACTACGTCAGCGAACCCCTCGGCGTCGACCTCGACGAGCGCTCCAACTACAAGGCCGACAAGGGCGCCTACCGCACCTCCGTCGCCAACGTCTTCGCCGCCGGCGACTGCCGCAGCGGCCAATCGCTGGTAGTTCGAGCCATCAACGAAGGCCGCGAAGCCGCCCAACAAATCGACCGCTTCCTCACGAGCTCTTGATCGAGCGTTTCGGCGCAGCGACCCGCTTCTGTCACGCAAGAAAGCACTCTCGCTTCCCCAGAGGGGACGCCCACGAAGAGCGGTCCGCCAAGCGTAGAATGCGGACCACATTCCTCACCCCGAGCAGCACCATGGCCGAAGCCGTCCAGTTGACACCCGTGGCCGCACAAGCCTCGCCCCATCCCTTGGACCCACTCACTCCAGACGAGGTCGAACGCGCCGCGGCCCTGGTCAAGCCCAAGCTCGGCGAGCACGCGGCCTTCTGTTCCGTTGCCCTCGTCGAGCCGCCCAAGGACGCCCTCAAGGCATTCGCCACCGGGGACGAACTGCCCCGCCGCCTGCGCTTCATGGGCTTCGACTACCCGGAAGGCGAACCCGACGGCGGCTTCGATGCCGTCGTCGACCTATCCGCCGGCACAGCCGACATCTCCCGCATTGCCAAGGGCCAAGCGCCCATCGGCTTCGCCGACGTGGTGCGCGCCGTGCGCATCACGAAGGAAGACGCCGGCTGGCAAGCCGCTATGCGCGAACGCGGCGTCACCGACTTCGAGCATGTGCAGATCGATCCGTGGCCGGCCGGCGGCTATCAGCATGCGAGCATCCCGGCCGGCCATCGCGCCCATCGCGCCATCAGCTTCGTGCGCGAGAACAAGACCGACAACGGCTACGCCCGCCCGGTGCAAGGCTTGGTCGCCCACGTGGACCTCACTGCTGGTCGAGTCGCGCATCTCGAAGACCACGGCGTCACGCCCCTGCCGCCGGAACACGGCCGCTACGACGCCGCCAGCCAACCCAAGCTGCGCGCACCGCTCAAGCCGCTCGAAATCACTCAACCCGAAGGCCCTGGCTTCAACGTAGAAGGCGGTGCCATCACCTGGGCCAACTGGCGCTTCCGCGTCACCATGCATCCCATCAACGGGCTCGTCCTGCACCAGGTTGAAGTGCGCGACGGACCCGGCAAGGGCGACGATGCTCCCTGGCGTTCGGTGCTGCATCGGGCGGCACTCTCGGACATGGTCGTCCCCTACGGCGACCCCGACCCAATGCACGGCTGGAAGCATGTGCTCGACGCCGGCGAAGCCAGCATCGGCAATTGCGCCAACTCCCTGATGCTCGGCTGCGACTGCCTCGGCGAAATCCACTACCTCGACCACGTGGCGGTGAAGCCGGACGGCAGCGCCCGCCCCATCGAGCGCGCCATCTGCCTCCACGAGGAGGACTACGGCATCCTCTGGAAGCACCACGACGGCCACGGCCAAACCACCGAGGTGCGCCGCTCCCGGCGGCTCGTGGTAAGCACCTTCCACACCGTGGGCAACTACGAATACGGCTTCTATTGGTATCTGTATCTCGACGGCACCATCCAAATGGAGGCCAAGCTCACCGGCATCGTCGGCGTTTCGGCGGTTAGCGAGGGCGAGGAACGCCCGGAGTACGCCCCCCTGATCGCGCCCAACCTCGCATCGCCCATCCACCAGCACCTGTTCTGCTTCCGCCTCGACTTCGATCTCGACGGCGACACCGCCAGCGTGTACGAAGTGGACGTGGAGCCATCGCCGATGGGCGCGAACAACCCCGACGGCACCAACTTCCACGCCGCAGAACGCCTGCTCGCCACCGAAGGCGAAGCCCGCCGCAATGCCGACGCCTCCCGTTCCCGCACGTGGAAGGTAGTCGCCACCGACCGCACCAACCGCCTCGGCAAGCGAGTCGCCTACCGCCTCCACCCAAGCGCAACGCCGAAGCTGCTGGCAGACCCTGAGTCCCAAGTCGCGGCGCGCGCGGGATTCGCCCAGCACAACCTCTGGGTAACTCGCCACGAGGAAGGCGAAGTCTCCGCCGCCGGCGACCACCCCAACCTCCACCCCGGCGGCGACGGCTTGCCGGCATGGTCAGGGCGCAACCGCGACATCAAGGACACCGACATCGTCCTCTGGCACACCTTCGGCTCCACCCACATGCCCCGCCCGGAAGACTGGCCGGTGATGCCGGTGGAATACTGCGGCTTCACCCTGCAACCCATAGGCTTCTTCGACCGCAATCCCGCGCTAGACTTGCCGCCTTCGCACTGAGGGAGGGGGCTGGTGTCGATCCTGATCGTTGCGGACCGGGAAGGGGAGCGACAGGTTGCCTTGGCGCGTGGCCTCAGCTTGGCACAGGCTATGGGCTGGGACGCCGAGGTGGTGGGGTTCTGCTACGAGTCGCTCGCGGGGCTCGACAACGTCGCGCACCAGCGCGAGGCCAAGCGAACGCTGATAGACCGGCGACGGGAGGAGGTGGAGGCGCAGGTGGCGCGCCACCAATCCGACAAGGTCCGCGTCAAGGTCGTGATCGGCTGGGAAAAGCTCGTCCACGAATGGGTGGACATCCGCTGTGAACGCATGTCGCATCAAGCGGTCATCAAGACGGCGCATCGCAGCGAGAGCTTCCTCTACACGCCCACAGACTGGCATCTGCTGCGCGAATGCCGGGCACCGGTGCTGATCGCCGCCGAGGAGATCTGGCGCCCCACCCATTCCATCGTTGCCGCCGTGGATCTCGCCAGCCGCTCCAGGGTCAAGCGCGCCCTCAACCACGCCATCGTCGCCACGGCCCGCGACTACGCGAAAGCGCTCGACAATCCCCTGCACTTGGTGCATGTCGTGCACGTCCCGGCGGCCTTGAGGGAACTGCATCTGGTCGATGAGGAAGCCCACACGCTGAAGGTGACAGACGCCATCCGCGCCAACGCCGCGAGGCTGTGCAAGGCGCATGGCATCTCTTCCGCCCAAGTGCTCGTCGAGCACGGCGACGTGGACGAGACCATTGCAACCACGGCGCAGCGCCTTCAAGCCCAACTCGTCGTGATGGGCACCGTGGGCCGTCAGGGCGTCAACGCGAAGCTCGTCGGCAACACCGCCGAGAGGGTCCTGACGCGCATCCCCACAGACATTCTCGCCCTCAAGCCGGGAACCGGGACCAAGACCTGACGCCGTGACCAACCATAGGCCGGCAATCGCGGTGTTCGCCCTGCTATTTCTTGCCGCGGGATGCGCCGGAGTGGGCGAGACGTACCGACCCATCATCGATGGGGAGCCGACGCCCGACTACGAGAAGGACTTGGCGGACTGCCGGGTGCTCGCCCGCCAGCGACCTGACGTGGACCAAGACGCGGTGCTGGACACGGCGGGCCGCGCCGCGGTTGGCGGCGTTTGGGGCGGCGTGGTTGGCGCCGCTGCCACTAGCGTCAGCAGCGCCATCGGCAATCGCCGTCAGGTTGCATACGAGCGTCAACGCATCATCCGCCGCTGCATGATCGAACGCGGTCACAAGGTATTGGATTGATTGCCGGGCCGACGGCCTCGCGTACGCCGGCAAGACGGCCTCGCTACGTCGGGGTTCGCTGTCAGCAATGCGTTTGGCGGGCAAGTGCCCAGTCGATGTGGTCCCTTGCCACGGGTTCGGCATCCAGCCGGCGGTGGCGCAAACCATCGACGATGGTGGGGTCTTTCGGGGCGTTGCCGGCAGCTACCGCGAGGTTGCGCAGCCACTGTTGGTAGTTGATGCGCCTGAGTGCCATGCCTTCGGTGCGTCGCCGGAAGTCGGTCTCGGTCCATTGCAGCAGATCGGCGATGGCGGCTTGGTCCAAGCCGTGGCGAGGGGCGAAGTCGGCCTCGTTCGATTTTGCGGCGAAGCGGTTCCACGGGCAGACGATCTGGCAGTCGTCGCAGCCGAAGATGCGGTTGCCCACGGCCTCGCGGAACTCGAGGGGAATGGCCTCGCGGCTTTCGATGGTGAGGTAGGAGATGCAGCGGCGGGCATCGAGCACACCGGGGGCGACGATAGCGTCGGTCGGGCAGACGCTGATGCAGGCGCGGCAGTTGCCGCAGCCGGCGTGGTTCTTGGGCGGCGATGGCGGCAACGGCAGGTCGGTGTAGATCTCGCCGAGGAAGAACCAAGAACCGGCGTTTTCGCTGAGTAGGAGCGTGTTCTTGCCGATCCAGCCAAGGCCTGCCTTCTCTCCGAGCGGCTTCTCAAGC
>VXSY01000176.1 GCA_009837725.1 Gammaproteobacteria bacterium
CAACCCAACACCGGCGATTCGCAACGCCAGTTCAGAGCTTCCTTAACCCCTCCAACACGTTGCCGTCCGTTGCCTGGCGTCCTTGGCGGGTGGCAACTTCCATGGAACAAATCACGAAGCCCGATCACCCTTCGCTGCCTTCTTCGTAGGGGACGGGACAAGCAGGTCTCCCAGACCCTACGAGATACCGATGACCCGGCGACTCTGTTGGACGGAGGGCGTCCCGCCCTCCATGGCAGATCGTGCAGCCCCAACTGTGCGCGAGACACGTCGTAGGGGACGGGCTTGTCCCGTCCCGGCGCGCCCTGACGGGCGCGCAGACGCACAGGGCCTTCAAAGAAAAACGGGCGACGCAAGCGCCGCCCGTTTCTTCGGTTCCTCCGTTACGCGCTGCTGCGCAGCACCTGACCGGCCCGCTCTCCCGTGAGCTCGTCGTCCCGCAGCACCACTGTGCCGTTGCACACCGTTGCCTTGTACCCGGCAGCCCGCTGAATGAAGCGCGGTGCCCCGAAGGGGAAGTCATGCACGATTTCCGGCATGCGCTCCTCCAGTCGGGAGATGTCGAACACGTTCACGTCGGCGCGCTTGCCGACTTCGACCGTGCCGCGGTCCTTGAGCCCCAACACGCCGGCCGGCACCGAGCTGATCCGGCGCACCGCTTCCTCGAGGGAATAGACGCCGGAGTCGCGGTGCCAATGCGACAGGATGAAGGTGGACCACCCGGAGTCGATCATCTGGCTCACGTGTGCCCCGGCATCGCCGAGGCCAGGCATGGCCCACTCGGTGCGGATCAGCCCTTCGAGAGCCTTGAGATCGACGTTGAAGCCGCGCAGATGGAACAGCGCCTTGCCGTCCGTCTGGTCGCTGATGCGGAGCCACGTTTCCACCGGGTGCTCGCCGAGCGCCTTGGCCTGGTGGTAGAGGCTCTGGTCCAGGCTCTGCGTGTAGCAGGGCCGCGCCTGGTCGCCCATGTAGAACCAGCGCTTCATGCCCTCGGCGGCTTCGTCACCCTGGGCCTTCACCTCGTCCACGAGGCGACGGCGGGTTTCCGGATCGCGAATCGCCTTCAGCCGCCCGGCGAGATCAAGCTTGCGCAGCTCGTTCCAGCCGTCGGTGCGGAAGAAATTGTTGGTGGAGAGCCCGCCGACGCCGCCGCCGCTGCGCGGCACGGTCACGGAGGTGACGTTCAGCCCTTCCGCCCGCATGGCCTTCACACGCTCGTCCATGCGCTCAACGCCAATCTCCGCCGCGGTGCTGAAGAGCGCCCCCCGAGCGGTTCGCGCTTCGTCGCGGATGAGATCGAGTTCCGCGTCGAAATCGCGGAAGTCCGACACCGTCTGCATGATGCCGCCGGCAGCGCCGACTTCCTTCGCCACCGCGCGCAGTTCGTCGCGGTGCGCGAACGTGCCGGGGATCGAGCGACCATCCGGCAGCCGGTGACCGGGCAGACGGTTGGTGGAGAAGCCCACCGCGCCTTCCCGCACGGACTGGCCGGCGAGTTCGGCGATCTGCCGCACTTCGTCGTCGGTGGCTGGCTCTTCCACGGCGCGTTCGCCCATGACATAGAAGCGCACCGCACAGTGGCCGACGAGCCCGGCGATGTTGATGGACGGCCCCAGCGCCTCCAGCGCGTCGAGATAGCCGCCATACGACTCCCAGTTCCACGGCAGGCCGTGCAGGATGGCGTTCTTGGGAATGTCTTCCACCGTTTCCATCATGCCGGCGAGGAACTCCCGGTCCGACGCTTTGCAGGGCGCGAACGTGACGCCGCAGTTGCCGAGCAGCGCCGTGGTGACGCCGTGCCAGGACACGGACGTAACCTGCGGATCCCAGCCAATCTGCGCGTCCAGATGCGTATGCAGATCGACAAAGCCCGGCGCTACGTTAAGGCCATCGGCACGAATCTCCTCGCGCCCCTTGCCGTCCACCTTGCCAACTTCGACGATGGTGTCGCCATCAATCGCCACGTCCGCCTGCACGGGCGCGCTGCCCGTGCCGTCCACCAGCGTCCCGCCTCGAATTACCAGATCGTGACCCATCGCTCCCTCCCGAAGGTGATTGCAGTCAACCCCCGACTATAGGCCAACGCGCCACCGATAACCACGCGTGGAGAAGTCGGCTGCCCAAATCCCCGATTTGACACGCGCCCCCGCAAACCGCCATTCTCCGAACTTCGGTTTGGGGGAGAAAAGGACGGATGGCGGACAAGCCGTTGCCGGCAGTGGGATACCTCAAGATCCCGGAGAACGGCAAGCCCTATCTGCAAGGCTGCAAGTGCTCTTCGTGTGGCGCCGTGTTCCTCGGCGAGCGGGACAACTGCTCGAAGTGCGGGGCGCGGGGCGGCATGGAGGAGGTTCAGCTTTCCAACCAGGGCGAGCTCTATTCCTACTGCATCGTGCATCGCTCGTTCCCGGGCATCGAGGTGCCTTACGTCTCCGCGATCGTCGATCTCGAAGGCGGCGGCACCGTCAAGGGCAACCTGATCAACGTCGAACCAGAGCCGGACAAGATCCCATTCGGAATGCCGGTCGAAGTCGTCTATGACGACGCACTGGGTCGCAAAGATCGGGACGGCAACTCGTACCTTTCGTACTTTTTCCAGCCGCGTTAGCGGTCGATCCTGACGGCTTCAGGGGGAGCCAATCGAACACCTAGGGCAAGCACAAACGGGCCAAGGAGGGCGCAAATGACCGATGCATACGTAATCGGCGTGGACATGATCAAGTTCGGACGGTTTCCGGAGAAGACCGTCCCGCAAATCGGCTCGGAAGCGGCGCTCTTGGCGCTCGACGACTGCGGCCTCAAGATCCAGGACATGCAGGCGCTGTACTGCGGCAACCTGGGTCAGGCCAGCGGCATGGTCGGCCAGCGCATCCTGCAGGAGATCGGCCAGACGGGCGTTCCGGTCATCAACGTCTCCAACGCCTGCGCCACCGGTGCCACCGCCTTCCGCGAGGCATGGGCCTCGGTGAAGGCCGGGCTCTACGACGTGGTGCTGGCCGTGGGCGTCGAACAGATGGGCAAGGGCCTGCTCGGCGGCGGCGGCGGCGCCACCGGCATCCCGAAGGAGGGCCTGCTCGGCTCCGGCACCATGCCTGCCGTGTTCGCGGAAGCCGGCATGGAGCATTCCCGCAAGCACGGCACTACCTTCGAGCAGTTCGCCAAGGTGTCGGTGAAGAACCACCACCACGCCACCATGAACCCGAAGGCCATGTACCAGATCGAGACTCCGCTCGAGACGGTGATGAACGCCGAGATGATCTCCTACCCGAACACCAAGCTCATGTGCTCGGTGAACGTAGACGGCTCGGCCGCGGCAGTGATCGCCTCGGAAAGCAAGGCGCGGGAACTCGGCCTCATGAACCGCGCCATCAAGGTGCGGGCGAGCGTGCTCACCTCAGACCCGTGGCAAGAGCGCGACCTCGTGATGCCAGACGTGAACACCTGCACCAGGCTCGCGGCCAAGCAGGCCTATGAGATGGCAGGGGTCGGCCCAGAAGACGTGGACCTCATCGAGCTCCACGACTGCTTCGCCACCGCCGAAATCCTGCACTACGAGAACCTGGGCCTCTGCCCCGACGGCGAAGCCGGCCGGATGATCGACGACGGCGAGGTAGAACTTGGCGGCAAGATTCCGGTGAACGTGTCCGGCGGCCTGCTCTCCAAGGGGCACCCCCTCGGCGCCACCGGCATCGCCAACATCTACGAAGTCTCGACGCACCTGCGCGGCGAAGCCGGCGAACGACAAGTGGAAGGCGCCCGCATCGGCCTCACCCACGTAATCGGCCTCGGCAGCGCCTGCGGCATCCACATTCTGGAAAAGGCCTCCTAAGCGAGCCACTGCCCTCCCGACGCCCCCGAAACACGGGGCGTCGCTGGAGGGAGCCGCGTCCCGCCCTCCACCACGTCCGCAATGACGCGGCGTCGGTCCCGCCTGGCCGCGCCGGGAATCTTCGCCGTAGCAAGCGGCGCTCCTCGGAGGGAAGGCATCCTGCCTTCCCTCCGCACCGATAGGCGCGCTTCTTCACGTCGCCAAGAGGCTAGCGCGTTGGACGCGCGCCCTACGGGCGCCACCCGACACACACATTTCGTCCTACGGTCGTGTGCGCGATTTCCCACACTGGCGGTGTTGGGGGGCCGTGGGGCAGCCGACGAGCGAGGGCGTGATGCACGGAACCGAGGCTGACGGTCACTTGATCGGCCGGCAGGATCTCGTCAGGAGGGCTTGAAACACCCTGCCTCCGTCGAGGAGTTTGCTGTCGACGTGCGAACGGTGTCGGACGGAACGTTGTGTGCGCCCCGGGAATGCTGTGTCTCGCAAGAGACGTTCGGAACTAGGCGAGGGGGCTGGACTGACCCTGTGCCGGAGCGTGCAACTTGCGATGCCGGAGGGACAACTCGACGCACCAAAACCAGCCCGCCTCGCGGACGCGAGGTTTTTGAATGCCCGCGGGACCTTGTTGGCCCCGCGGGCCTATTGCCTCGGTGGCCGGTTCGGAGACCGGCTCAAAGGAACCCTATCGTCAATCCCCGTCGGACGACGGCATGACCCGGTTCCAGGTCCGAATCGCCAATACGGACACGACCCCGCCGAACAGCGCCACGCTGATCTGGTCGAGGATGGCGTCGAGGAAGCCGCCTATGAAATGGATGTTCCCGAGGACATCCGTCGCCGCTGCCCCGCCAACCGCGATGGCGACGGCGAGGTATGCCGTCGCATCTTCGGCATCGAGGCACATGACCCCGTAGACGAGTCCGAGAACGACGATCACCAGAGGCAGGATGTTTTCCGGCACAATGCCCGGCCACAACCCCTGCACAACTGCTGCGATGACGGTCAGGCCAACGATGATTCTCGTTGCCATTGGTGTCTCCCCATTGTGGTTATCCCATGTGCCAACGGGGTCGCCCGGTCCGGGCGAATGCCCGCAACACGTCCCGACCTATAGCACCATCTGACCCTAACCGCCAGCAGAAAACTGTAGCGAGAGATTTCCGTTTGTTACCGAGTACGTGCGCCGCTAGCCGGGCATTGAATGGAGGCAGCGTATGCGTAGTTTGTCGGGACACCATGCGTCGTAACTATAGGATTTATAGACCTTTATTTATCTGGCGGACGTAGCTGGCAAACCCGACACACAGAACATCTCGTCCTGCGGTCGTGTGCGCCATTTCCTACGCTGGCGGCGTTAGGGCCGCAGGGCAACGGACGAGCGAGGGCGTGATGCACGGCGAACTGAAGCTGACGGTCACATGGTCGACCTGCACAACGTCGTTGGGCAACGGTGTACTCGTCACCGACCTCTTGGCTTGCTCGTCTCGCGATCTCCTCCGTGCGGTCAGCCACTCGTGCCTTCGCGTCCTTGCGCACTCCGTGCGCGAAGGACGCGAAAAATGCCACGAGGCCCCAACGAACATCCGGTGCCTTTTTCAAGGCGGTCTTGAGCGTCTGGACATCGGTGTTTAGTTGGGCATAGCCGGCGACCGTCGTTTTGACCTCGATCAAGCCTCTGGGGCCTTGCGTGTTCCAGACCACAAGGTCAAAGCGGCCCTGCAGGTTCAGCTGACTGTTGGGCCGACCGACGAGGTTGCCTCCCGCGTATTCGATTGCTTCACGGGCGTTGTTCTCCATGGTGACGTACCTGACGTGGTCCAGCCCATGCAGTGCTCGGGCTATGGCTGTGGTGGCCATGTACTCGGGGGCGGCCCAAAGCCAGTCGCCGCCTGACCACCTTTCGTAGTCCCGGTGGGCCCTAGCAATTGCGCCGAGTGTTGCCTCGATGACGGGAGCGCTTTTCATCGTCGGTGTTCCTTGGCCGTTGGATTTGAGGTCCCGTTGCACCGGGCGACGGTATCGCTCCATGGGCCCACAGGCCGCACGAAGCGCGCGACTCTAGCACAGCGGCATACCCGACATACAAAACACCTCGTTCGACGGTCGTGTACGCGATTTCTACGGTGGCGGATTTGGGCCGTAGCGCAGACGAGTGAGGCGGTGGTGCGTGCCGAACCGCGGGGTGACAGTCTCGTAATCGAGCTGCACGACCTCGTCGGGAGGCGCTGTCGCCAGTGTGCAAGGCGTTTGCGGAAGTGTAGGACGAGTCGTTTATGTCGGGGATACGGCTTGGGTGGTCGTACATCGGCGCACGTTTTCTCGGGCCGTCATGCCGCGAAGGTGAAGTCGATCCACGGCGCGACGTTAAGCGAGGAGGCACCAGGGACGCCTATGCCTCACGTGTGGGCCCATTTCGTATGGAGAGCCGACATGTCTTCCTCGGGCTTCCCGGCGGAACTGAGTTGCATTGACGCCCTTGCCGTAAAGTGTGCCCGCAGCTAAACTCCTCGACCATCGTCCCGTCTTTCGACAGCCGCTCCAACTAACAAAGTACGTCCCTGAGCGAGTTAAAATAATGACAAGCGCGACACCAGACGGCGATGGCCAACCATCCAAGCACCTAGTCCGCGCAGGCGCGCACATAATGTGCTCGGACGACGAGCCCGAACCATCGAAACACCGGCGGCACGTGGAGCCCTGGCTGTCCGCTCTCCTCCAGGCTGAGCACCTTAATCTCCTGATCGGCAGTGGCTTTACGACAGCCGTCGCGAAAGCGGCATCAGGGCCCGCCGTTGACCTCAGCCCCCTTTGCTTCCAGGCAAGCCATGCGGACGCCATCCAAGCCGCTGCGTCATCCAGCGCAGAACGCATCGGTCGCGGCAGCGCGAATTTCGAAGACCAGGTTCGTAGCATGATGGAGCTGAATGCGGGTTTGCGTGTTCTGGTCGCCGGAGCCGACACCGCCGTAGTAGCTCAAGAGCGGCGGAAGTGGGCTGCCGCCCTTCTAGACGAGTGGTCCACCGAACTGGACAAATCTCTTTCCACTTTCCTCAAGAACATCCTATCTACCGAAAGGCACGTTCATGCTGCTTTGACCGGCGAACACGCGCATCCGGAACATCTCCGTCGCATGGTCGCAGGCTTCCTCCTTCCCTTTTCGAGCCGAGTAGCTTCCAGAGAACGCACTCACGTGTTCACGACCAATTACGATCGCCTCGTGGAATACGCGTCGGACCTACTCGGAGTAAGGATCATTGATCGTTTCGTTGGAAGCCTCGCCCCGGTCTTCCAATCGTCTCGTCTTGGAATAGACCTCCACTACAATCCTCCGGGTATCCGCGGAGAGCCCCGGTACCTTGAAGGCGTTGTTCACCTGACGAAACTCCACGGATCCGTCGATTGGCGGAGCACCGACGGACCCTCCGGTCGCCGCGAGGTCCAGCGTGCCCTGCTACCATTCGGTGCCGCAGACGACCATCCGAGCTTGCCGACCTCGCCGTCAGACCAACTGTTGATCTATCCCAACGCCGCCAAGGACGTCGAGACGCTGGAGTTCCCCTATGCGGAGCTATTCCGAGACTTCTCCGCTGCCGTTTGCCAGCCGAACGCCGTGATCCTGACGTACGGCTACGGCTTCGGGGACGATCATATCAACCGTGTTCTGCGGGATATGCTTAGCATTCCTTCGACTCACATGGTCATTATTTCGTACCACAGCGATTGTCGCCTCCGGGCCTTTCTCAATACCGCCGGCCGCGACGCACAAGTCACGCTACTCGTCGGACCCCATTTCGGAGACCTGAACACGCTCGTGGAGAACTACCTGCCGAAGCCTGCCATTGACCGCACTACTTGGCGGATGATCGATCTACTCAATCGCCGGACGCCACCAGCAGCCAGCCGACGTGATCCAGCGCCGCAAGCCGACGACAAGCCGATGGAAGATTCCGAGTGACGTCTCTAGTCGAGGAGGTCGGCCAACGCGTAGTCGGCACCGTCGAGGAAGTACTCGCCGATCGCATTTCCGTACTTCTTGACCCCGACTCTCCGCAGGCCACCGCATTGAATGCAGGCACTCCCACGGGGTTCCCGCGTATCAATGGCTATGTCGTCATTCCGAACGAGAGCGGCGGCACCGTTTGCATCGTCTCCTCAGTTCGTACAGTGCGGCTGCCGTTCCCGAAGCGGTTGGGCATGCAACGAGACTTTGGGCTCGTCGACCTCCCGTTCCCATCGCGCAGCATGAGCTTGACGCCCATTGGTACGCTCACCGCTGGGCGCGACGATGCAGGGTCGTCCTTCCAGGTCCATCGCGGCGTCGACGTGTTTCCCTCGGTTGGCGATTCCGTACTCCTGCCGACCGTGGACCAGCTTCGAGCCATCGTTCAAGGAGAAGACGAAACCGCCAAACGCATCCTCATCGGCCACTGCCCCACCGCTAGCTACGCTCCGGTACACGTCGACCCCGATAGGTTGTTCGGGCGCCATCTTGCCGTGCTGGGCAACACGGGCGCAGGGAAATCATGCACTGTAGCGGGTCTTTTGCGGTGGTCTTTGGAAGCCGCAACCGCCACAGCGCCGTCTGGTTGCCCTCCCAACGCCCGTTTCATCGTTCTCGATCCTAACGGCGAGTATGCCAAGGCGTTTGAAGACCAAGACGTACGCGTGTTCCAAGTTGGTGAAGGCGCCGTCAGACCGCTGAGAGTTCCTGCCTGGCTTTGGACGGGAGCGGAGTGGGCGGCCTTTACCGACGCCGCGCCAGGTGTGCAACGTCCCCTCTTGTTCGAGGCATTGAGGCGACTGCGGTCCGGACTCGGACCGCCGGAAGCATTCGACACCATCATAAAGGGACGCATTAGCCGCTACCGCAATCGACTAAAAGTACTAGTCGCCAATGCCGACCACCAATCCCCAGGCAGGAGGGAGGGAGCTGCGGGTGTCCTAATCAACATCCAAGAGGACTTCCTGAGTCTTGCCGAGGCCGCCGAATGCACAGATGACGATTTGAGGGAAGCGCTCCGTAGCGTCTCTGCCACCGCCGGCACCCTCGAACAAAACGCCCGGTCCAATCCGAAGAAGCCGCCAGACTCCGGCTTTTGGCACAACGATTTCGCCGAGCATGCCCTCGACAACTTGGTTAACGCCCTCGAACAGGCCGCCAGTCACACCGACTTGGACGAAGGTGACCTTGGGGAGGCAGACGAAAACTCCCCGATACCGTTTCCGGTCGCCGAGTTACCCGACTACGTCGAAGCCCTTGCCGCAGACCAGACCGGCCGGGATATCGGCCAGTTCGTCGACACGCTTAAGCTCCGCATCCGCGGCATCCTTCGAGGCGGTCGACTCGGTTCGGTGATTGACGCAGAGACTTCGTCCTCCACGCTCGTAGGCTGGCTCAATGACTACATTGGCGACGATGATGCGAAGAACGGCCCCATCGCGATCCTCGACCTGTCGCTCGTCCCTTCCGAGGTGATTCACGTCACCGTAAGTGTCTTGGCCCGCATGGTCTTCGAGGCGCTCCAGCGTTACCGTCGAATGAACGGCTGCGAACTCCCCACTACACTGGTACTAGTGTAGTGTATCGAATAAAATAGACTTTAAGGTGTGCTTGCGCTAGGCTA
>VXSY01000135.1:0-6292 GCA_009837725.1 Gammaproteobacteria bacterium
GCAAGGGGCGCAACGCCGCCACGGGGCAAGGGGCGAGCGCCCTTCGGGAGCGCCGGCAGCGCGCCCGCGCGTCGTTGCAGCCCTTGGAAATGCGACAGGGCATTCCCTGCGGGACTGCGCCTCGCGCCGACGCGCTGCCGGCGCTCTGATGCGCCAAAAGACGCGTGACACGACACTAGGGTTGTCGAACTTGGCGATGCAGAAGGGCCTTTGGCGGGAGGGCGTCTCGCCTATGCGTCGCAAGGCGCGTTCCGTCTGCTTGGCACACCCAAGAACGCGTGCCTTCGGCTGGCCAGTGCGGGCGGGACGCCCTCCTTCCGGGCCCCGTCTTTTCGGCGGCGAGACGTAAGCTGAGCCTGGGCTAGAAATAGACGAACGAGAGAAGCCACCATCAGCATCTTTGGGTTCGACATCAGTTGGAATTACCTGCTCATCCTGCCGGTGGCGATAGGGGCGCTGGTGGCTGCGCTGTTCCTCGTCTGGTGGGAGCGACGCCTGCTCGGCTGGTGGCAGGATCGGCTCGGCCCGAACCGCGTTGGCTGGTTCGGCGTGCTGCAGGCGGTGGCGGACGCCATCAAGCTCCTCACCAAGGACGACTGGGTGCCGCCGTTCGGCGACCGCGCCTTCTTCGTGCTGGCACCGGCGGTGGTGGCCGGCGCCATGCTGATGGCGCTGGCGGTGATCCCTTTGGCGCCCGACTGGTGGATCGTCGACGTCAACATTGCGCTGCTCTGGTTCCTCGCCATGTCGTCGCTGGCGGTCTATGGCGTGCTCCTGGCTGGGTTTGCGAGCAACAACAAATACGCCCTTCTGGGCTCGCTCCGGGCGGCGGCGCAAATGGTGACCTACGAGGTCTTCATGGGGCTCTCGATCATGGGCGTGGTGATCCACGCCGGGTCGTTCAGCCTCGTCGACATCGTCGAGGCGCAGGACGATCTTTGGTTCGTCGTGCCGCAGTTCGTCGGCTTTCTCATCTTCATGATCGCCGGGCTCGCCGAATCGCACCGCCTGCCGTTCGACCTGCCGGAAGCCGAACACGAGCTCACCGCTGGCTTTCACACCGAATACTCCGGCATGAAGTTCGCTCTCATCATGGCGGCGGAGTATGTCGCGCTGATCGTCACCTCCTGCATGATTGCACTGCTCTTCTTCGGTGGCTGGAAGGTGCCGGCGTTCCTGGGCTTTCTCGATTTCCTCCCGCCCGTTGTCTGGTTCGGCGCCAAGGTGTTCTTCTTCATCAACTTCTTCATCCTGCTGCGGGCGGCCATTCCGCGTCCGCGCTACGACCAGCTCATGGGCTATGGCTGGAAGCTGCTGCTGCCGCTGTCGCTCGTGAATCTCCTGGTCACCGGCGCGCTGTCGCTGTAGGCGGAGGGCAAGGCCATGCTGAGCCAGATTCGCACCCTCTGGACCATCGTCCAGCACACCTTCATGCGCAACGAGACGGTGCAGTATCCCGAAGAGATGCCGTATCAGGCACCGCGCTACCGGGGCCGCATCGTCCTCACCCGCGACCCGGACGGCGAGGAGCGCTGCGTTGCCTGCAACCTGTGCGCGGTAGCTTGCCCCGTGGACTGCATCGCCTTGCAGAAGACCGAACGCGAGGAAGACGGGCGCTGGTACCCCGAGTTCTTCCGCATCAACTTCTCCCGCTGCATCATGTGCGGGATGTGCGAGGAAGCCTGCCCCACCTACGCCATCCAGCTCACGCCAGACTTCGAGCTTTGCGAATACGACCGCAACAACATGGTCTATGAGAAGGAACACCTCCTGATCTCCGGCTCCGGCAAGTATCCCGACTACAGCTTCTGGAACGTCGCCGGCAAGGCCATCGCCGGCAAGGACAAGGGCGAGGCAGAGCGCGAGGCGCCGCCCACGGACGTTCGGAGCCTGCTGCCGTAGTGCGGCGGCGCGTAGGTCGGCAGTCGCTGGAGCAAGGGTGGTGATGGAAACCGCGATCTTCTACATCGCAGCGCTGGTTGCGGCGCTCGCCACCTTGCGGGTCGTGACGCATGTCAACGCCTCCCACGCGCTTATCTACCTCGTGGTTTCACTGCTCGCCGTGGCCGTCATCTTCTTCCTGCTTGGCGCGCCCTTCGCCGCCGCACTCGAAGTGGTGGTCTATGCCGGCGCCATCGTCGTGCTGTTCCTGTTCGTGGTGATGATGCTGAATCTCGGCCGCACCTCCGTGGACCGGGAACGAGGTTGGCTGCGCCCCGGCATGTGGATCGGCCCGGCCGTGCTGGCGGCGGTGCTGCTGGTGTCGTTCGTGTTCGTGTTCTGGGGCACCGATGCCAAGACCTCCGGCGAGATGGTCGGGCCGCGCGCCGTGGGGATTGCGCTCTTTGGCCCCTACATCATCGCGGTGGAACTGGCCGGTTTCCTGCTGCTCGCCGCCTTGGTGGGCGCATGGCATCTCGGCCGCCGGTATCTGGAGGAACGCCGCGGCGCCGACGACTTCCCGGAGGAGGAGGGCGCGAACGCCGAGGAAGCCGCACCCGAAGCCTCTGCGGAGGGCAACGCCTGATGCCCGTCGCCGTTCCCATCGAGCATGTGCTGGCGCTGGCGGGGCTGTTGTTCCTGCTCGGCCTCATTGGCGTGTTGGTTCGGCGCAACGTCATGTTCCTGCTGATGTCGCTGGAAGTGATGATGAACGCCGCCGGTCTCGCCTTCGTCGCCGCCGGAGCCCGCTGGGGCGCCCCCGACGGCCAGATCATGTTCATGTTCATCCTGGCCCTCGCCGCCGCTGAGGTGGCAGTCGCGCTCGGCATCGTCGTGCAGCTTGCCCGGCGCTTCGAATCCCTCGACGTCGATAACGCCGACGAGATGTACGGATGAGCATGTCTGTGCCCGATTTGGAACGGCCCTTGGAGGCTGTCGTGAGTGGGATTGCGCGCCCTGGCGGGCGCGTTGGAGGGCGAGACGCCCTCCCTCCGGGGAACTCGCTGTATCAGGCGCACGCCAGCCTCTCGCGCACGCCTGGGGTTGCGCGCCTTGGAGGACACGTTGGAGGGCGAGAAGCCCTGCCTAGGGCGAGGGCAGCGGGGACTCATTGGAGGGAGGGCGTCTCGCCCTCCAAACGCGCCTTGAGGCGCGTCCGTGCGAACTCCTCTCGGAGGGGACGTTCGTGAGCGGGATGGACTTGCTCTGGTTGGTTCCGGCGGCGCCGCTGGTCGGCTTCCTGATCCTGTTCGTGCTGCACGACTATCTGCCGAAGACGGTGGCCGCCGTGGTGGGTGCGGGTTCCGTGGGCGTGTCGGCACTGGCCGCACTCCTGGTGGGCATCGACTACTACGAAGCCGGCGCAGAGCCCACTTGGCAATTGCTGTGGACGTGGATGAGTGTCGCCGGCTTCGACCCAGCCATCCGGCTCTACCTCGATGGCCTCAGCCTCGCCATGACCGGCGTCATCACCGGCGTTGGCTTCCTGATCCACGTCTATGCCACCGGCTACATGTGGAACGATCACGAGGAGCCGGAAGGCTTCGCCCGCTTCTTCGCCTACATGAACCTTTTCGTGTTCGCCATGCTGATGTTGGTGCTGGGCGACAACCTGCTGGTGCTGTTCCTCGGCTGGGAGGGCGTCGGGCTTTGCAGCTATCTGCTGATCGGCTTCTACCACCAGGATCCGGCCAACGGCTACGCCGCGCGCAAGGCCTTCGTCGTGACCCGGGTGGGCGACACCTTCATGGCGCTGGGGCTTTTCCTGATGTTCCGGGAACTCGGCACCATCGAGATTCAAGAGTCGCTCACCCTCGCGAACGCACAGTGGAGCGGCGGCGACACGACCATGGCCCTCATCATTGGCCTATTGCTGCTCGGCGGCGCCGTGGGCAAGTCGGCACAGGTGCCGCTGCAAACCTGGCTGCCGGACGCCATGGCCGGCCCCACCCCCGTCTCCGCCCTCATCCACGCCGCGACCATGGTCACCGCCGGGGTCTATCTCATCGCCCGGATGCACGACATCTTCCTCATCTCGCCGGAAGCGCAACTGGCGGTCGCCGTCGTCGGCCTCGTGACCCTCTTCATCGCCTCGTTCACGGCGCTGGTGCAGACCGACATCAAGCGCGTGCTGGCGTTCTCCACCATGAGCCAGATCGGCTACATGTTCTTTGCCTTGGGCGTCGGTGCCTGGTCGGCGGCGATCTTCCACCTGATGACCCACGCCTTCTTCAAGGCGCTGCTGTTCCTCTCGGCTGGCTCCGTGATCCTGGCGCTGCACCATGAGCAGGACATCTTCAAGATGGGCGGTCTCTGGCGGAAGCTGCCGATTCCGTTCGCGAGCATGTTGATCGGCTCCATTTGCCTCGCCGCGCTGCCGTTTACGTCCGGCTTCTTCAGCAAGGACGTGATCATGCTGACGGCGTTCGAGCACGAGAGCCACGGCCTCGTGTTCTGGGGCGGCGCCGCGATTGCCGCCTTCATGACGGCGCTGTACACGACGCGGATGATGATCGTCGTCTTCTTCGGCGGGCAGCGCACCGAGGCGCACGACTCCTCGCGTCTCAACATGTGGGGGCCGCTGCTGGTGCTGTGCGCGCTGTCGCTGCTCGGCGGCTGGTTCGGCTTTGGCGTCGTCGCAGGCGTGCTGCCGGACGGGGGCTTAAGCGAGTTCTCGCACTTCTCGCCGGTAGCCATCATCACCATGCTCATGCCGTTCCTCGGCATCTTCGTCGGCTGGCTGGTTTTCGGTCGCCGCATCATCGACGTGGAAGCCCTCGCCGCATCCAAGGCTGGCAACGCTCTCAAGCGCTTCTTCTTCGGCGGCTGGGGCTTCGACTGGCTCTATGACAACGCCGTCGTGAGGCCAGTGATGTGGGCCGCCCGCATCAACAAGGGCGACATCGTCGACTGGATCTACCGCATCACCGTCGCCGTCACCCGCGGCGCCCACCACGTCGGCTCGCTCACCCAGAGCGGGCGGCTGCGCTGGTATGCCGCCAACATGGCCTTTGGCCTAGCGCTCTTCTTCCTGATCGTGCTTGGGGTGATCGGATGAGCCTCTTGGCCGTCATCCTCCTCATGCTCGTCGCGGGAGTCGTGGCGTGGGCGTCCGAGCGCGTCCATGCCAATGCGCCGCGCTATGTGAGCCTCGTCACGTTCGTCGTCGGGCTCTTCTGGGCCGCCGCCGAGTGGCTCATGGGCGCCGATCCGCACGGCCTCTACGCCAGTCAGTTCATCGAGTGGATTCCGCGCTTCGGCATCAACGTGACGCTCTCGATGGACGGGCTTTCGACGATGCTGGTGGCGCTCACGATGTTCCTCGGCATCATCGCGGTGGTTTCCTCGTGGGACGAAATCGAGGAACGCACCGGCTTCTTCCAGTTCAACATCCTTTGGGTCATGGCCGGCGTCGTCGGCGTCTTTACGGCGATGGATCTGTTCCTCTTCTTCTTCTTCTGGGAAGTGATGCTGATTCCCATGTATTTCCTCATCGCCATCTGGGGGCACGAGGCGCGCGCGTACGCGGCGATGAAGTTCTTCCTGTTCACCCAGGTGAGTGGCCTCTTGATGCTGTTCGCCATCCTTGCCCTCGTCTGGGCGCACCATGCGGCGAGCGGCGAGGTCACCTTCTCCTACTATCGCCTGCTCGATGCCGAGTTCGACCCGCGCCTCGGCTTCTGGCTCATGCTCGGCTTCTTCGCCGCCTTCGCCACCAAGCTGCCGGCGGTGCCGGTTCACACCTGGCTGCCGGACGCCCACACCCAGGCGCCCACGGCCGGCAGCGTCATCCTCGCCGGCATCCTGCTGAAGACCGGCGCCTACGGCCTCATCCGCTTCGCCGTGCCGCTCTTCCCGGAGGCCTCCGAGGCGTTCGCGACGCCGGCGATGGTGCTTGGCGCCGCCAGCGTGCTCTACGGCGGGCTGATGGCCTACAGCCAGTCGGACTTCAAGCGACTTGTCGCCTACAGCTCCATCGCCCACATGGGCTTCATCCTGCTCGGCGTCTATGCCTTCAACGAATGGGGCATGCAGGGCGCCATCGTCACCATGATCGCCCACGGCTTCTCCACCGCAGCCCTCTTCATGATGGCCGGCGCCCTGCAGCATCGGCTGCACACCCGCGAGATGTCGAAGATGGGGGGGCTCTGGGTGCGGGCACCCCGCATGGGGGTGATGACGCTGTTCTTCGTGGTGGCGTCGGTGGGGATGCCGGGGCTCGGCAATTTCATCGGCGAGTTCTTGGCGCTCCTCGGCGCGTTTCAGAAGAACGTGCCGCTGACGGTGGCGGCGGCGGTGGGCATCGTCGTGGCGGCCGTCTATGGCCTGTCGCTGATGCAGCGTTCGTTTC
>VXSY01000135.1:6302-9407 GCA_009837725.1 Gammaproteobacteria bacterium
CGTCGCCACCATGCGCGACTTCAGCGCACGCGAGATGAGCGTGATGGTGCTGATGATGATTGGCCTCATTTGGGTCGGCGTCTATCCGCAGCCTGTGCTCGACATGGCGGCGCCCTTCATCGACACCATGCTAGAAGCCAGGGCCGCGGTAAGCGGCGCTGGCTTCTAGCCGAAGGAGCGAGCGAATGCGAGCGAGGGAGGCCAGCAGTTGCGCAAGCAACTGCCAACGCGCCCGCAAGGGCGCGCAGCCTATGACCACGGCACCTGACGTTGCCGCTGCGGGACCGGTGACAACCGAGGGGGGCGTGTGATGTTGGCTCTGCTCGCACATCCCTTGGCACCCTACGCCACGCTGTCGCTGTTCATCGTCGTGATGCTGGTGGCGGTGGGCGCGCTCAGGGACCGCAACGTCGCCTTCGCCTTCACGCTCCTCGCGCTCGGCTTCCTGTTGGTGGTGAACGTTCCCGCCGTGCTTGGCACCGGGTCTGCGGACGTTGGCGACCTCCTGCGCGTGGACGGCTACGCGATCTTCTTCATGGCGCTCTTTGCCGGCGCGGGAATCGTCACGACTTTGCTCTCGGGGCCCTATGTCACGCGGCTGAGCCCGTGGCCAGACGAGTACTACATCCTGCTCACCACCGCCGTCTTGGGTGCCGTGGTGACGGCGGCGGCCAACCACTTCGTCTCCTTCCTGCTCGGCATCGAGGTGCTGTCGATCTCGCTCTACGCCATGATCGCCTACCCCCGCGAGGGGAGAAAACCGCTGGAGGCGGCGGCCAAGTATCTCGTGCTGTCGGGGGCCGCCAGCAGCACCATGCTGTTCGGCATGGCACTCATCTACATGGCATCCGGCTCGCTCGCCTTCGAGCCGATGACGGAGCTCTCCGCCAACGACAACCTCATCGCCGACCTCGGCATCGCCATGCTGCTCGTCGGCATCCTCTTCAAGCTCTCGCTGGCGCCGTTCCACATGTGGACGCCGGATGTCTATCAGGGCGCGCCGGCACCGGTGACGGCCTTCCTCGCCACGGTGTCGAAGGGGGCGGTGTTTGCGGCCTTCCTGCGCTACGCCACCGACTCGGGCATCCTCGCGAGCGACGCCATCGCCCTTGGCATCGGCGCGGTGGCGGTGCTGTCCATGGTGGCGGGCAACGTGCTCGCCCTCTTGCAGGAGAGCGTCAAACGCATCCTCGCCTACTCCTCCATCGCCCACATGGGCTACCTCCTGATCGCTCTGGTCGCGGCGGCCGGCATCGGCGGCAATGCGGCCCTTGGCGTCGAGACAACACTCGTTTACCTCACCGGCTACTTCGTGATGACGCTGGCCGCCTTCGGCGTCATGACCGCCCTCTCTACCGACGGCCAAGAAGCCGACGACCTCATGGCCTACGAAGGGCTGTTCTGGCGCCGCCCGGTGCTGGCCGCCGTGCTGACCGCCGCCGCCCTTTCCTTGGCGGGAATCCCCTTGACCGTCGGATTCATCGCGAAGTTCTACGTCTTCGCCGCCGGCGCCGAAGGCACCTTGTGGGTCTTGGTCTGGGCCCTCGTCATCGGCAGCGCCATCGGCATCTACTATTACCTGCGCATCGTCTTCACCATGATCCGCAAGCCCGGCGAAGAACCCGCAGAGGAAGGCATCGAAGAGCCGGCCCCGCCAGCCGGCGGCGCGGACGCCACCATCCCCCGCCTAACCGCCGCCGTGACGATCGTCCTGGGCCTCGCCATCTTGGCCTTTGGCATCTACCCCACCCCCATCATCGACTTCGTGACGGGCCTCACGGGCCCCTGACCGACATCGCTGGCGCCGTCACCAAGGGCGCTGTCGTCATTGCTTCACCGTGTGCCCTGCATGCGTTCCCCGCCGAAGGCTGCGTAGGCTGTGTCGGAGACCATCACGTGTTGGGTGGCGATGGTGAGGTCGCGGTGGATTCGTTCCAGGGGTTGGCCTTCCATGCCGGCGGAGGCGCCGGCGTGGCGGATGGCCTGGCTGGCTATGGCGAGGCATTGTTCGGTGGCGAAGGCGCAGACCGCGTGGAGGTGGATGGCGCTGGTGGCGGGTTCCGGGAGCGGCTTTGCTTCAAGCTCAAGGGCCGCAGCGCGGACGCCGGCGGTTAGGGACGACCATTCGGCTTCGAGGCGGCCTAGGTCGCGCCGGAACGTCGGGTCGTGTGCCAGAGAGGCGCTTGCGCCCATGCGGCGCTTGGTGGACGCGAGATTGGCCACTTCGTCGAGGGCTCGCCTAGCGCCGCCTAGAGAGACCGACGCGTGCTCGAGTGGCAGTCTCGCGCCGGGGGCGGCGGCGAAGGGACTGCCGCGCTGGCGTTCGCCAAGGATGCGTCGGGCCGGCACGTCCACGTCACGCACCGAGTAGCTGCTGCTGCCGCTGCCGCGCATGCCGGATGCGTGCCAATCGTCCGCAATCGCAACGTCGGCGATGGGGATGGCGAGGGAGACGCGCTCAGGCGTGCCGGGTTCTCCGCCATCGACTCGGCAGTTGGCGACAATCCAATCGGCATGGTGGATGCCGCTGCCGAAGGCCCAGTTGCCGGTGACTCGGTAGCCGCCGGTCGCGGTGGGGGTCGCCTTGCCGGTAGCGCGCAGGGCACCGGCGGCGACGGGCATTCGCGGCCCGGTGAATACTTCCGCGAACCCAGCATCGGGCAGGCAGGCGGCCATCGTTCCGGTCACGGTGTTGCCGATCATCAGCGTCCAAGCGGCGGACATGTCGGCCCGGGCAAGCGCGATGAGGGCATCCACTTGGGTTGCGAGGTCGGCGGCGAGGCCCCCGGCTTCCCGTGGCACCCACATGCCGAAAAGGCCCGCGTCGTGCAGGGCATCGAGCGCTTCGCGGCAAAGCGTGCGCTCGCGCTCCGAGCGGGCTGCTGTGCCGTCGAGGAGAGGCGCTACCTGTTCGACACTCGCGAGGACTGATGCCCGCAGCGCGTTCGCGTCTTCACACGGTGCGGTCATGGCGCCGTCAGATGACGCGCCTTGCGGCGCGTTGGGAGGGCGAGACGCCCTCCCCCCCAAGCCCCGCCTCGGGGTGTTTTTCAGATGTGCGGGCCCCGGGGAGAGGGCGGGATTGCGTTTGCGCGGGTGGGCTGG
>VXSY01000215.1 GCA_009837725.1 Gammaproteobacteria bacterium
GGCCCTCGCGTGGCAGGGGCTGCCTTGATGGTGGCGTTGTTCGGGGCTGGCGCTTCGTTGGCGTCGTCGGGAACGCTTGCCTGCGGTGGGCTTGGCCGGCTCCGCTGCGTGCGCGCCTTTGGCACGCTTGGAGGGCGGGACGCCCTCCGTCCAGAGGGGCCCTCGCATGGCAGGGGCTGTTGCTTTGGTGTTTGCCGGCGGGCTTTGTTCGAGGAGGGCTTGCTGCGCCACAGAAACGGCGCGGGCTAGCGGTGTGGGAGGTCGATGTTCTCGAAGAGGGCCCGGCGCTCTGTCGCTGTGTGGGCGGCGAAGGCTTGGCGGACGATGGTTTCTGTCAGGTGCGGCGCGAAGAGCTCGATGAAGTCCAGCATGAAGCGGCGCAGGAAGGTGCCCTTGCGACAGCCGATGTAGGTGGTGCTCGGGTTGAACACGTCGCTCGCGTCGATGGCCACGAGGTCGGTGTCGCTGGCCGGGTCGTAGGCCATGCCGGCAATGACCCCGACGCCGAAGCCCTGGCGCACGTAGGTCTTGATGACATCCGTGTCCACGGCGGACATGGCGATGTTGAGGTGGTGCTCCTCATCGGGGCGTTCGGCCATTTCACCCACCAGCGGTAGGCGTTCGCGGAAGCCGGAGTCGTAGGTGACGATGGGGTGGGCTTCCAAGTCCTCCCTCGTGGCGCGCTTGCGACGGGCGAGTGCATGTCCCTTCGGCACCACGACGCAGCGGTTCCAGTGGTAGCAAGGCATCATCACGAGCTCCGGATAGCGATCCACCCGCTCCGGCGTGATGGCGAAATCCACTTCGCCTGCCGTCGCCAGTTCGCCGATTTCCTCCGTGGTGCCCTGGCGCATGTGCAGCGAGACGTCCGGATAGCGGGCTCGCAGCTCACTCAGGATCGTGGGCAGCACATAGCGCACCTGGGTGTGCGTGGTGGCGATGGAAAGCTGGCCGCTCGTCTGGTTGCTGTATTCCTCGGCGATGTGCTTGATGCTCTCCACCTCGCGCAGGATTTCCGCGGCCTTCGCAAGAATCACCTCGCCAGCCGGCGTGACGCGCGCCAGATGCTTGCCGCTGCGGGCAAAGATCTCTATGCCGAGTTCGTCTTCCAAGAGGCGAATCTGTTTGCTGATGCCGGGCTGGGACGTGTACAGATGCGACGCCGTGGCGGAGACGTTGAGGTGGTGCTTGGCCACCTCGCAGATGTAGCGCAGTTGCTGCAGCTTCACGCGCCGCCTCGCTCTTTGCTGGCTGATGGCTCTCTACTGGCTGATGGCTCTCTGCCCGCTGATGGCTCCTTGCCGGCTGATGGCTCCTCGTTGACAACCCCGTGGGGCACGTGACCCGAGGCCAGGTGACCGCTCGCCGCCCGGCAATTGGCGCTCTGGTCGTCGAAGAACACGTCCGCCCGATAGGCGCGCAGGAAGGCCGTCTTGTCGAGGCCGCCAAGGAACAGGCTCTCGTCGAGGCGGATGTCCCACGCGCGCAGCGTCTTGATGACACGCTCGTGCGCCGGCGCGCCTCGTGCCGTCACCAGCGCCGTGCGAATGGGGCAATCCGCCTCATCGAATTCCTGCTGCAACTGATGCAAGCCCGAGAGGAACGGCTTGAAGGGACCCCCCGCCAGCGGCATGTCCGCCGCCGCCGCTTCCGACTCAGCGAAGGCATCGAGGCCGCGTTCCTGATACACCCGCTCCGCCTCGTCGGAGAACAGCACCGCGTCCCCGTCGAAGGCGATGCGCAGATCCCCGTCCTCGGCATCGCCTTCGCGGCGCCCGCTCAGCAGCCGAGCCGCTGGCACGCCCCGCGCCAGCGCTTCCTCGGTGTCCTCGGCATCGGCGGAAAGAAACAGGTGGCAATCGAACGCATGGGCATAGCGATAGGGGCTTTCGCCCCCGCAGAAAGCGGCGCGAACGATGCCGAGATCGTGCTCGCGGATGGAGTTGAAAATGCGCAGGCCCGTGTCGGCAGTGTTGCGCGAGAGCAGGATGACGTCCACGCGCGCCGCACCGGCGCGTTTGTTGATGTCGAGCAGCTTGCGGACGAAAACGAAGCCGTCGCCGGGCGAGAGCAGATCGCTTTCCCTCGCAATCTGGTAGCGCCGGTACGCCTCAAGCCCTTCGCTGCGGTAGATCTCGTCGCTTTCGGAGAGATCGAACAGCGCCCGCGACGAGACGGCGACGCGCAAGCACGGCCCGGCGGGCATCGGTGCTCCGGTGCCGAAATCCCGGCTGCTTGCCGCCATGCTCTTTACGCTACTCGACTAGGTCGTCCGTGCCGAAGGCTACTCGGTCGATGTCCGCCTCGCCTTGCAGCGTGCCGAGCAGGGCATCCATGCCTCGGGACGACGTGAGCCGCGCAAGCTCCACTCGCACCGACGATCGCTCGTCCTCCGTCATGGCCGCGAAATCGCCAAGGTTGACCGCCGAGACCACCACCACGGCATGGGTGCCGCCGGCAAGCGCAGCGACATCGGAGGCGCGGCCATCGCTCGGCACCTCTAGGGCGAAGGCGCTTTCGAGCACTTGGCCAGGCACTTCCGGCTCGCGCTGTTGCGCTCCGTCGGCACGCTGCCACTCCGTGCCGTGTTCGGCGGCGATGTCCGCCGTGGGCGTGCCACCCCGGAACTCATCCAGTGCCTGTGCGGCCGCATCTTGGGCCAGCACTTCGGCGCGTTCGCGAACGAGGGCGGCGCGGATGTCGTCACGCACATCGTCAAGGGGGCGTTCCAGGGCGCGGTGACGTTCGTCAAGCCGCACGACCACAATGTTGTCGCTGGCCGCCGCCACGGCGCGACTGTTGAATCCCTCGATCACCACCTCGTCGCCGAAGGCGGCACTGCGCACGCCTCCGTCGGCAAGCAGGCCTTCCCACGAGTTGCGGGTGGCGCCGGTCTGCCGCTCCACGGTGAGCCCGAACTCCTCCGCCAAGGGATCGAGCGAGTCCGGGTTCTCGAACGCCAATTCGTCCATTTCTCGCAGCCGTTCGGCAAAGAGCTCTCTTGCCGCACTGCGACGCAGTTCCGAGGCGATGCCCTCGCGACGCTCTTCGAGCGTCGGGATGACCACTTCTTCCACCTCCTGCAAGCGGATCAGATGTACACCGAACTCACTTTCCACAGGTTCCGACAACGCATCGACTTCGAGCGCCCAGAGGGCGTCGGCGAAGGGCGTGACGAAAGTGTCGCGATCGGCCATGCCAAGGTCGCCGCCCTCGCTCGCCGAGCCCAAGTCGTCCGAAAGCTCCTTGGCGAGCTCGGCGAAGTCGGCGCCGTCCGCGAGCCGGGCGCGGGCCTGCTCCGCCAAGGCGAACGCCTCATCGACCGTGCGGTCGTCATTTACCTCGAACAGGATGTGACTGCCGCGGCGACGCGGCGGCTTGTCGGCGAGGGCTAGAGATTCTGCCTCGTGGCGCTCGACGATTTCGTCTTCCGTTACCTCCACTTCGGCCTCGAGGCCGGCGAGCGGCAGGCTGACGTAGCTGAAGTCGAAGGTCTCTTCGGTCATGTAGTCGTCGATGGCGGTCTCGTAGTGGGCTTCGATGTCCACTTCTTCCACCTCCACCGTGGCCTCAAAGGCCGACACCGGGAACTCGAGCCAGGCGATGTCGCGACGCTGGGTCATCACCTCGGCAGCACGGCGCAGTTCGCGCTCGGTGACGAAGCCCGTGTCGCGGAATCCCCCGGAAAGCTGCGACCTGAGTTCGAGTTCCACGATCTCTGCCTGATAGCCCAAGGGGGTGTAGCCGGCGGTGGCAAGGCGGTTGCGGAAGCCCGTCTCGTCCAGGTCCGAAATGCCGGCGAAGTCCGAGCGAATCCGCAGTTCCACCAGTTCCTCTGAGACGGCGAGATCCAGGTCCTCTGCCGCCTGCGCGAGCAAGGTTTCGTCCACCAGCACGCCGAGCACGGCGTCGGGAGTGACGATTCGGTCCAAGAGCTCGTCATTCGCGGACTCGCCCATCTGCGCCCGGATGATGGATCGCTGCCGGGCGATGGCGACTTCGAGGTCGCCTTGGGAGACCTCTTCGCCGTTGACGGTGGCGGCCACCGGCTCAGAAACCGAGAAAAGGTCAATCGTGCCGAAGCCGAACGCCGCGAGCACGAAAACCAAGAGGCCAATGACCACCTTGGCAGCGATGCCTTGGGCGCCGTCGCGCAGTTTCTGCATCAGCATGGGCGAACTCCCTGAAGACGGCTCTGATCCAAGTCCCGCCAAGGGGCGATTGGCGGAGCGGGCCGGTGCCCGCAACGCCGGCAACGAGCCAACACGGCCGATGGCCACCTGCACCAGCCGAATCAACGCTCGCTTGTCGCCGCTGCTTCGGGGTCCTCTAACGCCGAGCAGCGGCAAGGCCAAACTAGCCGATGGCGTCCTTCAACGTCCGGCTAGCACGGAACGTGGGCGAGCGAGATGCGGCGATCTGGATGCTCTCGCCGGTACGCGGATTGCGCCCCATGCGAGGACCGCGTTCGCGCACCTCGAAAGTGCCGAATCCGACGATCGAAACGGGCTCCGAATCCTTGAGGCTCTGACGGATGGCATCCAAGGTGCCGTCGAGCGCCTTGGATGCCTTGGTGCGGGGGATGCCGGCTGCCTTCGCGATGGCGTCAACGAGTTCAGGTTTGTTCATTGGTGGGCTCCGCGCCAAATCCGGGCATTCTACGCGAACCGTGGGCCATCGGACATCCTCCACATCCTCCCTGTGCGAGTGGGTAGTGGCTCGGAGCCACTACCCCCGGACCCCAGCTCGGGCCACCTTGGGTTTCAAAAATTGAGCCACTACCTGCGAGTGACAAAGCAGGCCATCGTTTTCGGTTTAGGGCGACGTTTTTCGTCGTGGTGCGATACTGAAAACCAGGCTCTAGTCACCAACAATCCAAAAGGCCGGATTCCCCTTTGCATCCTGCTCCGGTTGGCTCGCCAAGATGCAACATTGGCCCCCATAGCCTTGCACGAGACATTGACGGCGACGTTTTTCGTCGCTGATGGCCTTGCACCCGTCCAGCCATTGATTGCAGATCCTCTGTGCGTCAACCCGGACTTGCGCGAAGGATCCACCTATCGACGCGCCACCGGGGCCAATGCACTTGTACCTAGTTGGGCGACCTCGACTGTCTGCAGCGCGATGCTGCCCTTGTATCCCTTCCATCTGCCGCACCCACGGCACGATCTGTTCCATGTCCTTGTCGGTGCCGGGTGGCGCGGAATGCTCCCCCCTGCAAGCAAAGCGGCATAGGGCACCCTTGGCAACGGTGCGGGGCCTCGCGTACTGCGCGGAGCATTGCTCTAGGCATTGCTCAAGAGACTGGGGCGCGATTGGGGACACGGCTTGTTCTGACTGGGCAGGGCATACAGCCTGAGCCAAGCTCAAAGCCAAAGTGAAACGTGACATCGAGAGCAAGCCTCCAATCCCATCGACGAAATCGACGAGGAAAGGAGGCCTAGCGTCAGCGCGATTCAATGTGCTCGACCTACTGGGGATGGGGGGACTTGCCCCCGCAACGCGAGCAGCGCCGCACCGGGGGCAAACCGGGCGGCGTTGGAAATGCCGAGGCTTGGGTGAAAACTGTCGGTCTTGGGGCGGGAAGTAAACCCCCTACCAAGACCAAGGCCGTCCGCCGGAGCGTACGGCACAACCGCCAGCCGCGTTGATCTCGACGACCACCGCAGTGTCGTTTGCGAGTTCGGTGGGCCCGAACGAGCCGGCGGTGTCGCAGAACACCACGCCGCCGACGCGACCATCGAGGCGGACGTCATACGGCCCGGCCAGGGTGCCGGGAACCACTTCCCAACTGTCGAACCGCACTTCGGGATTGGCGTTGCGGAACTCCTCTCCCGCCTTGCCGAACCAGACTTCCGTGTCCATGTCAAGGAGGTCGTCGATCAGCGCGCCGTCGGGCGTGCGCACAAGATCGACACGCACCGGCCAGTTGTCGTTGGCGCCGCGAGCGACCTCCAATGTGACCTCGCGCACGCGGGTGGGGCGGGCCGGCCGCGCCATCATGCGGCCGGTACACGTGCGACCGCCCCACGACACCGACAGCAGCCCGGCGCGACGGCTCGCGCAACCGCCGGCAACCGTGCATCCCTCGTTGCCGACGCTGATCAGGACCTCGCCGTCGCGCTCGAACGGCACTGCGAGCTGCGGTTCCTCGCTGCGCACGCTGCAGAACAGCACGCCGCCATAGCGTCCGGCCACGCGTACATCGAAGGGCCCGGCGGTGGTGCCCGGAACCAGTTCCCAAGCATCGTACAGGGCATCGGTGTTGGCCACGCGAAACGCTTCGCCGGCGCTGCCAAACCAGTCGTCGACATTCATGGCAAGAAGCTGCTCGCGAGCGGCCGGGTCGGCAACCCGCACCAGTTCCACCGGCACCGGCCAGCGATCGTTCACGTCCGCCGCCATGCGCAGCGTGACGGTCTCCAGCGTGAGCGTAGGCATGGGGCCGCTGCCGTCGCCGCTACCGGGAGCGGCACATCCGCCCGCGACGGCAAGGACGGGTGCAAGAAGCAGCCAGGCACGCTTGCACGGCATGTTGCGCACCATTATGCCGGCTCCGCCGCGAAACGATCGCCATCGCGCACCAGCGTTGCATCGCCGACCGGCTCGCCGCCGCCCAGCCGATCGAGGACGAAATCGGCCACAGCCGGACGAATGGACTTGGCGACGATGCCATCGAGGAAGCGCGCCCCCTGCGGCGTCGCCTTGACCTGCTGCACCAGCCAGTCGCGCACGTCGTCGTCGAACACCAGCTCGGAACGGTGCGAGGCGCGATAGGCCTCTGCGAGCCGCTCCAGCCTCATGCCGGCGATGGTGCCGAGCGAGTCCTCGCCCAGCGGCCAGTAGGGCACGAGTTGCAGCCGGCCGATGAACGCGGCGGGAAAGTGATCGTGCAGCGCACGGCTCAGGGTTTGCCCGAGCGCATCGTCGTCGGGCCTCGGATCGGCGGTGAATGCCTTGTCCATCACCACATCGCCGGCGTTGGTGGTAAGGACGATCAGGGCGTTGGAGAAGTCGGCCTCGATGCCCTCGGCATCCTCCATCCAGCCGCGGTCGAGCACTTGGTAGAGCATCTCGATCACGTCCTTGTGCGCCTTCTCGATCTCGTCGAGGAGCACGACGCTGTAGGGCGTGCGGCGAATCCCCTCGGTTAGCACGCCGCCCTCGCCGTAGCCGACGTAGCCGGCCGGGGCCCCCTTGAGCCCCGAAACCGTGTGCGCCTCCTGGTACTCCGACATGTTGATCGTAAGCAAGCGACCGCCGAACAGTGCGTCCGCCAGCGCATGTGCCGTC
Source organism: Gammaproteobacteria bacterium (assembly GCA_009837725.1). Lineage (GTDB taxonomy): Bacteria > Pseudomonadota > Gammaproteobacteria > Pseudomonadales > Azotimanducaceae > VXYL01. Next base: position 7,294 of record VXSY01000215.1, read on the forward strand.
TCCGTCTTGCCGACGCCGGAAGGTCCGCAGAACATCAGCGCACCGACGGGGCGCCGCCGGTCCGACAGGCCCGCCAGATATGCCCGCGCCTGCGAAGCGCAGCGCGCCAATGCGTCGTCCTGACCCACCACCCGTTCGCCAAGCACGCTCTCAAGGCGTCCGGCCATCTTGCTCACGTCCGACAGCATGCTGCCGATGGGCACGCCGGTGAGATCCGAGACGATCACGCCCACATGGTCTTCGGTGACGACGGCAGGCTCGTCCGCGGCAACGCTGGCGGCGGCGCCTTCGAGTGCATCCGCCACCGGCGGAATCTCGCTGACGGCGCGCGCCTCTACCGAGACCAGCTCTGCCTGGTCCGGCACCTCTGTCGGTGCCGGCACCTTTGCCGGTTCCGGCGCAGCCGCTCCCGCAGACTCCATCCGAGCGCGAGCACAGGCGGAGTCGAGCACGGCGATGGCCTTGTCGGGCAACTGCCGACCGACGATGTAGCGCCGCGACAGCGCGACCGCCTGATCGAGCGTATTCTCGCCGTACTCGATGCCATGGTGGGCCGCCAACGTCGGCGCCACGCTGGCAACGATGTGCAGTGCCTCGGCATCGTCTGGCTCCTGCACCCGCACCGAGGCGATGCGGCGAGCGAGGCCCGGGTCCGGCTCGATGTGCCGACGCCACTCGCGCCAGCCACAGGTCGCGAGAATCCGAACCTTGCCGTCGCTCAAAACGTTGCGGAGGGCGTCCGCGCCACCGCTCTGATCGCCAAACAGGAGGTGCAAGTCGTCAATGTACAAGATCATGCCTTGGTCGGCCACTTCCTGGACAATCGCCTGCAGGCGCTCCTCGAGAGCACCGCGCACGACCGCGCCGGCACGCAGTGCCGACAGGTCCAACGACCAGACGCTGGCGTCGTGCAGCGCCGCCGGCACCGTGTCGATGCCCCGCGCCAGCGCGTCCACGAAGCCGAGCGCACAGGCAGTCTTGCCAACGCCCGATTCCCCCACCACGGCCACCGAGTTCTGGCGCCGGCGCAGCAGGGTCGCGGCGATGGCCCGGAGCTGCGTGGAGAAGCCCACCACGGGATCGAATCCTTCCGCCCGCGCCCGGGCCACCATGTCCTCGCCGTAGCGGGAGAGTTCGGGATAGCCGGGATCGGAGGCGGCCGGCGCAGCCGCCGGCGGGGCCGACCCGGATCGCGACGCCATGGCAAGACTGGCGAGATCGGCACCGCTGAAGCCTGGCAGGGAAGCCACCAGCGTCGGCCACAGGTCGCCGCGTCGGGCAACCGTCTCGAAGAAGCGCAAGGGGGCAACCTGCGATTCGCCGTATTCGTCGAACGACAGCGACCACGCCTCGCGCAGCAGTTGTGCGAGCGATTCGTCGAATGCCGGCAGCGCGCCTACCTTGCCGCGCGGCTCGGCGGCAACATGCTGCGCCAGCGCCGTCTCGATGCCCGGTGCATCCGCCCCCGAGTCACCAAGCCCCTGCATCACCTTCGCTCCGACGCCCCGGTCCCGCAGCAGCGCCAGCAAGAACAGCTCGACGCTGATGCTGCGCCGACCCTCCCGGGCGGCAAGGTCGGCCGACGCATGGAGGACCCGCCGAGCATCGGCGTCCAAGCGTTCATAGAGTATTCTGAGATTCAACGCAACACTCGCCTAGCTGTTCTCGAAGGGATAAGCGTACACAGGTAAGGCGCACATAGGCAAGGATTCGGGCGGTGCATCCGTTCGGAGTTCCCACCCCGCCGGGGACGCCGAGTCGCTGGCGCGGAAGGAACTGACGCCGGCCACGCACCGCGACGGCGACCTTGGGGCGAGTACTTGGGGGGAGGGCATCTTGCCCTCCCACGCGCCGCAAGGCGCGGTCCGTGCGTGCCTGTTGCGTCCACCTTGAGCCGCGCGCCTGTCGGCGCGTGCGAGGGCGGGACGCCCTCGCCCCCAGGGCCCTCGCTTCGAGTCGAATTCGCGGCATATCAATAGGTTACGCGATTTGTTCCATGTGAGCTCTCCACCCCGCGTGGCGGGCCGCGGACTCGCAG
>VXSY01000062.1 GCA_009837725.1 Gammaproteobacteria bacterium
AGCCAGGCGACTTCGCCTAGCAGTCTGTCGGACTTAGCCGTTTCGGCGAAGTCCGGCAGGGTGACAGGACGGCTTGGGCTGGGGCAAGAAGCGTTGTCCGAACGCAACGGTTCTTGTGGCGCGAGCGTTGCCAAGCGATGCAGGGAAAGCCGCCAAACGACATCGCCCGGGCGCAGATACGCCGCTTCCGGTCGGGCGATGGCATTGCGCCCGCAGAACGCGAGCAAGTCGTCAAGGAGAGGTGACGAAAAGGGACACGACGTTGGAACACTCATGCTGTGGCGCCGATGGTTCCGCCCGTACACTTCGTTTCGTGTAGCTTGGGTCGGAGTGCGGTCGGTGGCAAGCAGAACGTCCGGCAAGTCTCGCGAGGCGGTCGTCGCGGGTGGGCCGGTGCTTCTCAGCGGCGGCAATCCGCAGATTCCGAAGGGCGATGGTGATGCGCCGGTGCAGGCGTACATCGCCGCCATGCCGGAGTGGAAGCAGGACATTGGACGGGCCTTGGATGGCCTGATCGTTCGCACCGTGCCGGATGTGTGCAAGGCGGTGCGGTGGAACTCGCCGTTCTATGGTGTGGAAGGTCAGGGCTGGTTTCTTAGCTACCACGTGTTCACTCGCTATGTGAAAGTCACGTTCTTCAAGGGGTCGTCGCTCGATCCGGTGCCAGCGGGGGGCAGCAAGGGCAAGGACAAGGACTCGCGCTGGATCGACCTACACGAGGACGACCTCGACGAAGTGCAGATGACGCGGTGGGTGCAGCAGGCGGCGAAACTGCCGGGCTGGGATCTGACGTGATCCTTCACATCTTCGTTGCCTAGTTTTCGCCTTCAACAACCGACTTCCACCAAGTGTGGCCGAGGAACGCGGGCGTGCGCATGGCGCTGTGTGAGACATTGCCCATCGTTGCGTGGGACGAAATGTTTGTGTGTCGGGAAAACATCCGGGGGTGCGCATGGCGCCAGTGTGAGACATTGCCCACCGTTGCGTGGGACGAAATGTTTGTGTGTCGGGCGCTAAACTAGCGCCATGCCCGACGCTGCATCGAACACGCCACTTCATGGTGTGCGCGTGGTGGACTTGAGCCGCCATGTTGCCGGTCCCTATGCCAGCTACCTGCTTGCGCAGTTCGGGGCGGATGTGGTGAAGGTTGAGCCGGCGGGGGGAGACCCGAGCCGCGGCTTCGGCCCGTTCCCGAACGATGATCCCCATCCCGAGCGATCGGGCCTGTTCTTGCACCTCAACCGCAACAAGCGATCGGTTGTGCTTGACGCCGAGGCTGACGCAGGCCAGATTCGCGATCTGGCGGCTGGTGCGGACGTGCTGATCGAGGATTTCGCTCCGGGCGAGGCGGAGCGCTGGGGCTGGGGCTTCGAGGCGGTTGCCGCCGCCAATCCCGGGCTGGTGATGGTCTCCATCACGCCCTTCGGTCAGACAGGCCCGTACCGCGATTACCGAGCTTCTGAACTGACGCTCCAAGCCATCGGCGGCCCCCTCGTGAGCAATGGCCATGCCGAGCGCGAGCCGTTGAAGCTTGGCGGCCATTACGCGCTGTACCACGCCGGACTCACGGCGGCGTTGGCGACGACAATGGCGCTGTCGCGGGCCGAGAGAACCGGCCACGGCGACTGGATCGACCTGTCGGTTTTCGAGTGCCAGGCAGGGTGCCGAGACCGGCGCAGCATCCAATTGACCATCGCGGCCTACACCGGCCACTGCGGTGGTCGGCTGGCCGACGTCCGACGGGCGCTGGGCATCGGGGTGCGCCGCTGTGCCGATGGTTACATCAACATCATGGGTGCCGGCGTCAAGCGACTGCCGCGGCTCCTAGCGATGATCGGTGCGCCGGGCGCCGATCAGGTGGACCCGCTGCACATCGATCCTGCACAGCAAGAGATGTTTGAACGCCTCTACTCCGACTGGCTGGCAGAGCGGCCGAAGCGCGAAGCCATGCAAGAAGCCCAGGCGCACGGCTTGCTGGCCGGCACGTTCAACACCATTGCCGACGTGGTGACCGATCCGCACTATCGGCAGCGCGGGGCCTGGGACGAGTTGGAGCATCCGGCTGCAGGGCGTCTCACCTATCCTGGACGGCCGTTCAAAATGTCGGCGGCATCGCGCGCGGCGCCTGAGCGCGCGCCGCTCCTGAACGAACACGAAGGGACTGCTTTGCCTCTTCGCCCCGAGATCCGGGCGATTATGGGGGCGAGCGAAGACCAGCCGCTGCCGCTCGAAGGCATCCGCGTTGCAGAGATCACCGTGGTCTGGGCCGGCCCGCACGTTACGCAACTGCTCGCCGAGTGGGGCGCTGACGTGATCCGCATCGAGCCAGCGAATCGGGTGCAGCCGTTCACGCGCGGGATGGAGCAGGTGCCGACCCCGGCGCGCGTTCGCGAGCTGGTCGAACGCGGCGCCCCGGTGGGCTATCCGGATGGCGATCCCGGCGCCGACCCGTGGAACCGCAGTGCCTCCTTCAATTCCCACGCCCGCAACAAGCGCTCCATGACCTGCGACATCATGACGCCCGAAGGTCGGGAAGCCGTGCTGAAGCTGGTGGCGGAATGCGACGTGCTGGTGGAGAACAACGTCCCCGAGACGATTGCCAAGGCCGGCCTCGACTATGAGGCGCTCGCCCAGGTGAATCCCCGACTGATCATGCTGCGTATGCCGGCATTTGCCTTGGACGGCCCTTATCGAGACTTTCGCGCCTTCGGCCTGCACGTGGAGGCGATGGTGGGGCACACCCTGCTGCGCGGCTATCCGGATGCCGGCCCGGAGGTTTTGAGCGAGTCGCTTGCCAGCGATGGCATCTCCGGCGTGCAAGGCGCGTTTGCCGTCATGCTGGCGCTCCGCCATCGCCAGCGCACCGGCAAGGGCCAACTCATCGAACAGCCGTTGACGGAGGGTTTTCTGCCGGTGCTTGGCGAGTTCATCATGGACGCGACCATGAACGGCCGCGATACGCCGCCACAAGGCAACGCGCACCGCCACCACGCGCCGCACAACGTGTATCCATGCCGAGGGGACGACAACTGGATCGCCATCGATGTCGAAACGGACGCCGAGTTCGCCGTGCTCTGCGACGTGGTTGGATTGCCGGAGCTGGCGACGGACGAGCGCTTCGCATCAACCGCCGTACGACGCCAACGTGTGGCAACGCTGGACGCCCTGCTCGGCGCCGCGTGCAGTTCCAGGGACAAGGAGGTTCTGTTTCACGAACTGCAACGAGCGGGCGTTTGCGCCGCACCAACCCGCAATGCCGTCGAGGCGCTGAGTGACGAGCATCTACAGGACCGCGGATTCTTTGAGGCCCTGCCCACTGCGGACGAAGGCAAGCCGTTCCGCTATCCGGGCCTGACCTTCCGCATGAGGCACACCCCCAACGCCCTGCGCTCACCGCCGGCACGGCTTGGCGAGCACAACCGCGAAATCTACTGCGACTTGCTCGGCTACAGCGAAGCCGAGTTGGCGCAGCTCGAAGCACGTGGCCTTGCAGCGACGAAGTTCCCGCCGAGCATATGGAAGCCGCCCAGCGCGCCCTGAAGGGCGCGGCGGCAGTCTCCCGGAGCAACCGAGTCGATGACAGGGAGGACGAAGTGGCAGCACCAGTATTGAGAGTTTTCTCGTATTTGCCGAACCCCCGGGTGTGGAAGGCCTTGATCGCGGCGGACCTCTCTGGCGTCGAAGTGGAGGTGAGCGGCGACAAAGGGGCGAACCTTGGCGCGTGGCTTTGGGATTACGACGCGCGGCCGCTCGATGAGCAGGAACGCACGGCGGACAGCCCCCACGCACGTATGGGACGCAGGGGCTTTTCGGGGACATTGTTCAAGACCGATGCCTTCCTCGCCGCGCATCCGTTCGGAACGGTGCCGGCGGCGTTCAGCCCGGGTGGCGACGTGGGCATCTTCGAGTCGAACAGCATTCTGCGCGCCGTTGCCCGACAGGGGGCGAGCGCTCGCTCGCTGTATGGCCGCGATGACTACGACGCTTCGAGGATCGACAGCTTTCTCGACGCGAATCTCGTGTTTGCGCGGGAAGCGCAGGTGTATCTGCTGGGGATGCGCGAGCCGGATGCGGCCACGCACAAGCGGATGGCGGCTGCCTACGAGTTCTATCTTGCCGGTGTCGAGAGCGCGCTTGGTCGCACGGCGTACCTTGTTGGCGACGAGCTGAGCATCGCCGACATCTCGTTCGTGTGCGACTTCGCCCAGTTTCTGCGCGAAGGGCACTATGAAGACGAGCTCGCCGAGGCTGGCCTGCCGCTCGTCAGCCGCGACGGTGCCGCCGACTATCCCAAGGCGTATGCCCACATGCTGCGACTCAGCGAAACCGACGCATTCGCGAAACACATGGGGAGGTATCTCAACTGGTATCGCCGCAAGATGGCGGCCGGATGACGGTCCTTTGGGGGCGAGGGCCCTGGGGCGAGGGCGTCTCGCCCTCGCGCGCGCCGCAAGGCGCGTCTCTTGAAAAGCCAAGGCATTCGGTCCAAAGCGATTCTATCCCCACCCGCATTGCAAATGCGCGCCTTGCGGCGCGTGCGAGGGCGAGACGCCCTCGCCCCAAAACGCCCTCGTATCGTCGAGTCCTCCTTGCCTCGCAAGGCGCGTAAGATTGCCGCAGGACGGTAGGGAGCAGAGCGTCCGATGATTCTCGACCAGAAGCTTGCCGATGGCGACCTCATCGTCCTCGATGGTGCCATCGGCTCCGAGATCGAGCGGCACGCGGGGCGGCTGGACGGTGCGGCGTGGTGCGGGGTGGCGAGTCGAACGCATCCCGACACGGTGCGGCAGGTGCACGAGTCGTACCTCGAAGCCGGTGCCGATGTGATTACCGCCAACACCTTCGCCACCTGCCGCCACGTGCTCGATGCGGTGGGCTTGGGCGACGAGTCGGCGGCCATCACGCGGCGCGGCGTGGAGCTGGCGCGGGAAGCGCTGGATCGCGTTGCGCCGGGGAGGCCCGTGGCGATAGCCGGTTCTCTGTCCAACACTATCGCCTGGGTGCCTGGAACCATCATGGCCGATCCGGCATTTCTCCCATCGCCGGAGCAGGAAGCTCGGAACTACCAGGAGATGGCAGAGGCGCTGGCCGAGGCGGGCTGCGACCTGTTGCTGCTGGAGATGATGCAGGAGACGACGCACTCGATCCGGCTCATGGAGGCGGCGGTGGCCACGGGATTGCCGGTGTGGGTGGGCATCAGCACCAGTCGGGCGCCGGACGGCAAGATGATCGGCTGGGACATGGCCGCTGAAGAGCGCCACAACTTGCCTCAGGATTTCAAGCAAGGACCCACGGAGCCCTTGGAGACCATCATCGACAGGCTCTGCGGTCTCGGGCCGCAAGCGGTTGGCATCATGCATAGCTCCTTTCATTCCACGACGCCGGGGCTGGATGTCTTGTTCGAGCGGTGGGGCGGCCCGGTGATGGCGTATCCCGAAGCGCTCGGCTTCGATGCCGTGACGCAAGGCGCCATGGCCGTTGCGCCGGACGATTTCGCACGCCATTGCCGAACGTGGGTGGAGCAAGGCGTGCAGATCATCGGCGGCTGTTGCGGCACGAACATCCACCACATCCAGGCAATGGTGGAAGAGTTGCCGGAACGGCCGGGCGTGCGGCCTCAAGCGAGAGTGTAGGCGGTGGCGAGCGTAAAGCAGTTCGCGAAGCGAACTGCCAACGCGCCCGCAAGGGCGCGCGACTACTTTCGCGCAGGTGAGAAACGGGCCCATTCGCTGGGCAATCGCGGGCCGTTGCGCTTCGCTGACGACGGCACGCTGCATCCCGAGGTGCTGGCTTCCTATTGGGACCATGGCTTCTACGTCTTGGAGGGCGTGCTAGGCGACGAGGAGCTTGACGACCTACGTTCGGAACTCGCCGAACTCCTCGATCGCGCACCCGTTGCGCCAGACGCAGGACTCGACCGCCACGGACGCACCGCATTCGGCGACGCGTTCACGACGCCGGTGTTTTCGTTCGGCAAGCCGCTTTCCGACCCCTACGGCGGCACTGATGCGAACTACGGCCGCCATCCGGCCAAGATGTCCGAGCCAAGGCCGGCCGAAGATGCACCACCACACACCGTCTATTTCATCAACAGCATCCTCCAAGTGATGGACTCGTGCCTGCGCCTATACGGCCACCCGCAACTGCTCAAGGTGACCGAAGCCATCAACGGCGAGGACTTCGCCCCCTTCGGCGACTCCATCTGGATCAAGGAGCCGGGGCTCGGCACCTCGGTGGCATGGCATCAGGACGGCACCACGCACTGGAACCATCCGCAGTGGGACGAGGGCATCCACGGCTTCAACTTCATGGCGCAGCTTTGCCGAACCACGCCGCAGAATGCGCTTTGGGTCGTGCCGGGCAGCCACAAGCGCGGCAAGATCGACATCAAGGCGGAAGTGCACGCGTGCGGCAGCGACCGCCTGCCAGACGCGGTACCGATGTTGTGCGAACCCGGCGACATCGCCATCTGCAACCGCCAGGCACTGCATGGGTCGTTTGCCAACACCTCGCAAGACCGCCGCGTCTCCATCGTCTTCGGCTTCCACCGCCGCGATGCGGTGCTGAATGTGGCGAAGCGGCGGCCCAATGGCGAGACGGTGGTGTACGACGAAGCGCGCATCCACCAACGCTCGCGAGTGATTGGGCTCGCCATTGACGCTAGGGCGCAGCGGTTCCCGGAGGAGGTGCCGTACCGCTACCAGCCCCTTGCCGGCGAGGAGGCCGAGAACCGCTGGAGTGACGAGACGCGGCAGACGGTGCTGAAGAACTACAACCTGCTGAATCTCGGCATCTGACTTCCACGCACAAACTTGGGGCGGCGCATGGGCATTACATGCCTGCTTGCTCGCGGCAGTAGGTCACGACTTCGGCGTGTGTTGCGAACCAGACGCCGGCGTGTGCGCGGATGTGGCGGATGAGTTCTTCGAGCACCTGAATGCGGGAGCGGTGGCCGGTGACGTGGGGGTGCATGGTGAGCAGGAACAGGCCGCCTTCCGTGTAGGCGCCGTCGAACTCGCTGCGGAACACTTCGAGCACGCCGGACGGCGAGATGGTTGGGCGGAGGACGCCGAATCGATCGCTTGACCAGTAGGGGTAGTCGTCGCGGATCCATTCCACGGGAAGTTCGACGATTCCGGTGGGTTCGCCGTCTTCGACGAGTTCGTAGGGGTCGTCGTCGGCCATGAGGGACGAGTCGTAGAGGAGCCCCATCTCGCGGGTGATGGCCAGCGTGTGGGGCGAGAAATTCCATGAGGCCGTGCGAACGCCGACGGGACGCTGACCCGTGATCTCTTCGAGCTTGTCGGCAGCACGCATCTGCAGTTCGCGCTCTTGTGCCGGGGGGAGGGTGGAGTTGCGCTCGTGGATCCAGGAGTGGATGCCGATCTCGTGGCCGTCGCCAATCACGGCGCGCTGTTCGTCCGGATGCAGCATGGCGATGACGGCGGGCACGAAGAACGTCGCCGGCACGTCGTAGCGATCGAGCAGCCGCAAGATTCGCGGAACGCCGGCGCGGGCGCCGTATTGGCCTTGGCTCAGCCGGCCGGGGGAGCCTTCGCCGGTGCGCAGGGTGAGGGTTTCATGGTCGGAGTCGAACGAAAGCGCCACCGCGCATCGGGCGCCCTCGGGCCATGCGGCGGGCTTGAGCGACCGTCCGGCGCGCACTTTCTCCACCACGGGGCGCCAGCGTTCTTCGGGCCATGTCCAAGGCGCGTCCGCGTCGGCATGGCTGTCAGCGGCACGATTCATCGACTTACTCGGCTTCCAAATGGCGTTCCACAACCTTGGCGAAGAAGCTGGCACCGCCCGACAGGGCCCGGTCGTTGAAGTCGTAGCCCGGGTTGTGTACCGGGCGTTGGTGGTCGTCGTCGCTGTTGCCGATCAGGAGGTAGCAGCCTGGGACCTCCTCGAGCATGAAGGAGAAGTCCTCCGAACCGGTGCCGGCGGAGAGGTCGCGACGGACGTTGTCTGATCCGACGAGGCCGTCACAGACTTGCCCCGCGACGTCGGCGGCGTTTTCGTCGTTCACCACCGGGTGGAAGATAGTGCGGAAGTCCACTTCTGCCGTGGCGCCGAAGCCGGCGGCCACGGTTTCGGCAAGCTCGGTCATGCGCTCCTGCACCCGCTCCATGACGGACTTCGAGAAGGTGCGCGCCGTGCCGGAAAGGTGCGCGCTGGCGGGGATGACGTTGTAGGCATCGCCGGCGTGGAACTGGGTAATTGAGACCACCGCCGCTTCGGTGGGGCCGACGTTGCGCGAGACGATGCTCTGGATGGCGTTCACCATCTGGGCGCCGACGACCACGGGATCGACGCCATGCTGCGGGTAGGCACCGTGGGCGCCGCGGCCCTTGATCTCGATGTCGAAGAAGGCGCCAGCGGCGGTGACGACGCCCTTTTTCACGCCGAAGCTGCCCACCGGCATCCCCGGCGCGTTGTGCATAGCGAAAAGGATGTCGCAGGGGAAGTCGCGAAAGAGGCCATCTTCCACCATCGCCTTGGCGCCGCCGATGCCCTCTTCCGCCGGTTGGAAGATGAAGTTGACCTGGCCGCGGAAGTTGCGGGATTCGGAGAGGTACTTGGCCGCGCCGAGCAGCATCACCGTATGGCCGTCATGGCCGCAGGCGTGCATGTGGCCGTCGTGGCGGGAGCGATGGTCGAAGGTGTTCTCCTCGAGGATGGGCAGGGCGTCCATGTCGGCGCGCAGGCCAATCGACTTGGTCTCGTTGCCGACGCGCAGCACGCCCACCACCCCGGTGCCGCCGATGCCCCGATGCACCTGCACGCCGAACTCCTCGAGCTTGGCGGCGACGAACTCGGAGGTGCGATGCTCCTCGAAGCCGAGTTCGGGATGGGCATGGATGTCCCGGCGCCAGCGGGTGAGCTCTTCCTGTTGCTGTTCAATGGCTTCGACGAGGGGCATGAGTGCTCCAGTTCTGCGCTGTGGTACGGGAGCATTGCGCGAGCGGGATGTTGGCGCAAGTCCTGCCTACCCCGCTCGCTGCAGCGACTTCCTGGGACCTGCACTTGACGCCGCCGCTTTCTGGGGGGAGGGCACCAAGAGCTTGCACCCCAGGTGCGGCGCGGAAGCGCCGCGTATGGGGTGCATGGTCTTGGGG
>VXSY01000273.1:0-38649 GCA_009837725.1 Gammaproteobacteria bacterium
TGCGGCTTCACGCAGATCCTCTCCATGGGCCGCCGCAACAAGATGACCGGCACCTCGGAGCAGTTCCAGTACATCCTTCGCGACGAATCCATGCACGTCAACTTCGGCATCGACGCCATCAACCAGATCAAGCTCGAGAACCCTGATCTGTGGGACGAGGACATGCAGTCCCTCGCCACGGAGATGATCGTCGAAGGCACCGAGCTCGAAACCCGCTACGCCCGCGACACCATGCCCCGCGGCATCCTCGGCATGAACGCCAACACCATGGAGGAGTACCTCCAGTTCATCGCCAACCGCCGCCTGGCCCAACTCGGCCTCCCGGAACGCTACCCCGGCGCCCGCAACCCCTTCCCGTGGATGTCGGAAATCATGGACCTCAAGAAGGAAAAGAACTTCTTCGAAACCCGCGTGACCGAGTACCAAACCGGCGGCGCCCTGAACTGGGATTGAGCCGCGCCTGCCAGGCGCGCACCTCTGCCGAGGCCAAGAAGCTTGAGCAGAGGTTCCCTAGGCGTGCGTGGACGGCGGGATGCCGGCCTCCAGAGAGGCAAACACTCGCCTCAATATCCCTCCGCCAGCAACGGGAAGGCGGACATTACGTCGTAGGGACCTGGCAATGGCAGGTCCCGTTCCACCATGTCCGGCGAGAGGTCGTCGATGTCCGCAATGCCCATGAGGCCCATGGTGAGCTTGATTTCCGTTTCGAGCAGCTCCAGCGCACGTACGACGCCGGGCGCGCCCCGGGCTGCCATGCCGAGGGCGAGGAGGCGGCCGGTGCCGACTGCGGTGGCGCCGAGGCAGAGGCCCTTCACCACGTCGGCGCCGCGCAGGAAGCCGCCGTCAACGATCACGGGAACGCGGCCGTCCACGGCTGCGACCACATCCGGAAGCATGTCGATGCAGCCCTTGGCGTGGTCGAGCTGGCGCCCGCCGTGGTTGGAGACGTAGACGATGTCCACGCCAGCCTCGACGGCTCGGGCGGCATCGTCGGCGCGGGCGATGCCCTTGAGCACGAGCGGGATGTCGAAATTCTCCTTGACGTGCGCCACCGTGTCCCAGTCCATGCGGGCCTGGGCGAAGAAATCGGCGTTGGCGTCCTGTTCGCGCGGATCGAGCAGAGAAATCCGCCCGGACCCAGGTATGTAGCGCTTGTGGATGTCGCGCTCGCGACGGCTGTATAGCGCGGTGTCCACGGTGAGGCAGAAGGCATCGTAGCCGGCCTCGATGGTGCGGCCGATGACATCGTCCATCCAGGCGCGATCGCCGATGAGGTAGAGCTGGAAGATCTTGCTGCAGCCCGGCGTCTTGGCCACGGTCTCGAAGTCCGGCAGCGCGGCGGAGCTCAGGATCATCGCCGTGCCGAACTCCGCTGCCGCTTCGGCCACGGAAACACCACCGCCAGCCTCGAACTGCTGCACGGAACCGATGGGCGGCAGCACCACCGGAATGCGCATGGGCGCGCCGAGCAGTTGCCGCTCGGTGCGGATTTCGGTGACGTTGTTCAACACCTTGGGGCGGAATGCCCATGACGAGAGGCTCAGCCGGTTGCGTGTCACCGCCGCTTCGGAGTCGGCACCACCACGCAGGTAGTCCCACAGGTTGTCGTTCAGGTTGCGCCGCGCCTGCTTGGCGATTTCCCCCAACGTCATGAATTCTTCTTCCAAAATGTCGTTCCCCTCTCGCGAATGCGGCGCGCATCATACCCGTCGTTCGGCGTTGCTCGCGCCCCACTCAAAGCAAACTCATTGGCTAGCGGTTCGCGCGAGCGAACTGCTGGCCTTCGTGCTCGCGTTCGCTCGCACCTACGGCTAGGAGCCTGCGCCGTTTCTACGGCGCAGGCTCCTAGCGCATGAGGAAGGCCACCCGAAGAAGGGCGACGCATGCGTCGCCCCTGTCCGGCTTGGGCGCAGGAGCGGCGGCGATACAATGCGGATTGTTGTTGCGGCGAAGTGGGATGCAGGGTTGACCATCGTGATTGTCGGCGGCGGCCATGCTGCCGGTCAGGCGGCGGCGAGCCTCCGTCAGGGGGGGTACGACGAGGCCATCGTCGTGGTCGGCGACGAGCCGCATCTGCCGTATCAGCGCCCGCCGCTCTCCAAGGAGTACCTCGCTGGCGATCAGGGGCTCGAACGCGTCCATCTACGACCGCGGAAGTTCTATGCCGATCGCGACATCGAGGTGCGTTCGGGCGTGCGGGTATCGGCGATCGACCGTGCCCGGAACACGGTGATTTGCGACGACGACACGACGCTACCCTACGACCGGCTCCTGCTTGCCACGGGATCGCGTCCACGACGGCTGGACGTACCGGGGTGCGACCTTGCTGGCGTCTGCCTGCTCCGCACCATCGCCGATGCCGACTCGATCCGCGACAAGCTCAAGCCTGGCGCAAGGCTCGTCATTGTCGGCGGCGGCTACATCGGCCTCGAAGTGGCGTCCGTTGCGGTGCAGCACGGCTTGGACGTGACGGTGCTGGAAATGGAGGAGCGGATTCTGGCGCGGGTGACGACGCCGGCCATGTCGGCGTTCTACCATCGCCTGCACACCGGCAAGGGCGTCACCATCCGAACCGGTGCCCGGGCGGCCTCGTTCGCCGGCAACGGCCGACTTGCAGAGGTGCGATGCGACGACGGCACGTCGGTGCCAGCAGATTTGGCGGTCGTTGGCGTAGGCATCGTGCCCAATGTGGAACTAGCCGAAGAGGCCGGCCTCGCCTGCGACAACGGCATCGTCGTGGACGAGCGCGCCGGCACCGCCGACGAGCGCATCTACGCTGCCGGCGACTGCACCAACCACCCCAATCCGCTACTGGGCCGGCGCTTGCGCCTGGAATCCGTCCCCAATGCCATGGAGCAATCGCGGGTCGCCGCCGCGAACATGGCGGGGGGCGAGCGCACCTATGCCAGCGTGCCGTGGTTCTGGTCGGATCAATACGACCTCAAGCTGCAAATGGTGGGCTTCTCCACGGACGCCGAACACGAAGTGGTGCGGGGCGATCCCGACGAGGAGACGTTTGCCACCTTCCACTTTCGCGGCGACACGCTGATTGCCGCGGATGCGGTGAACCGGCCCCGCGAGTTCATGGTCGCGCGGCAGCTCGTGGGTCGAACGGTGGATGCTGCCCGGCTCGCGGACCCCGCAACCGATTTGAAGTCGCTGCTGTCGGGCTAGCGTCCCGTGCCAGAAATGCGTTGCATTTGACAAAGAACACTTGAAAGCACAGACCGGCCAAAGAAAAGGAGGATGTGCCGCCCAAATGGCGCAGGGAAGGCCGCTTTTGCACGAAGTCGGCCCCAAGCAAACGTCAGCATGTTCCTCGTGCGGCACACTAGGAGGCTGCGCCGTGGAAACGGCGCTGGCTCCTAGCCGTAGCTGCGAGCGGATGCGAGCACGAAGGCCAGCAGTTCGCGCCAGCGAACTGCCAACGCGCCCGCAAGGGCGCGCCAGTGGGGTTAGGCGGATGCGGGCGAGCGCCGATTCGGACGTCGCGGACGCCGCCGTCATGGACCCGAAGCTGAAGTCGATCCTGGAGGAAAACGAACGCGCCGACGAGGGCTACATCTTCTGCGCCGCCTGTTCGCATGTCATCGGTCACGTCAACGACCGCTTCGAGGTCAACGGCTCGTTCGAGCATCGGTTCGTCAATCCCTATGGCTTCGAGCACCACTTCGGCTGCCACCGCGAGGCGCACGGCTGCGCCATCGTCGGCGGCCCACAGGCCGCCGATAGCTGGTTTCCGGGCTTTCGCTGGCGCCTCGCCGACTGTGGCGGTTGCGGCGTTCACATGGGATGGCTGTTCGAGCGCGACGACGCCCATTTCTTCGGCTTGATCCTGCACCGCATCCAAACGGGCTAGCCGTAGTTGCGAGCGAACGCGAGCACGAAGGCCAGCAGTTCGCGCTAGCGAACTGCCGACGCGCCCTTCAGGGCGCGCTAGCGCAATGGGGGCACCCGAAGAAGGGCGACGCAGCGTCGCCCTGTCCACAAGGTCCGACAGACTGCTAGGAGGCGGCGCCGTAGAAAACGGCGCCGGCTCCTAGCCGTAGCTGCGAGCGAATGCGAGCACGAAGGCCAGCAGTTCGCGTAGCGAACTGCCGACGCGCCCGCAAGGGCGCGCGCTAGCGCTTGAGCAAGCACGGGCCTCTGGAGGGAAGGCATCCTGCCTTCCCTGCGCGCACACTGGCGCGCTGACCGCTACCTGCAACAGGAAAGTGCCTATTGTGGCGCTTGGGGAGTCGTTTCGTCTTTCGGGAATGTCCTGTTGGCGGGCCTGACGGAGCGTCATTGTCCACAAGCGTGCACGCAGCAACGTTGAGTAAAATCCCATCCATGAGCCGCCCAAACCCGAACGACTACGACGTTCTCACCTTCGACTGCTACGGCACCCTGATCGACTGGGGTTCCGGGATGGTGGAGTTCCTGCAGCCGGTCCTGCTCGCCCATGACGCCCACGTGGTGGACGACTTCCTGCTCGAGTTCTTTGCCGACAAGGAACCGGGCGCGCAAAGGGATGGACGGCGGTATCGCGACGTGCTTGCGGACGTATTGACGCAGCTTGGCGAACGCCTTGCGTTCACGCCGTCGGAAGAAGCCCTCACCGGCTTTGCCGACAGCGTGGGCGATTGGCCTGTGTTTGCCGATACGGTGGCTTCGCTGAAGCGTCTTGCGGAGCGGTTCGACTTGGTGGTGGTCTCCAACGTGGACAACGAACTCTTCGCCCGCACCGCCAAGCGCCTTGAAGTCACGTTTCGACATGTCGTGACGGCGGAGGATGTGGGCGCCTACAAGCCAGACCGACGCATGTTCGATGCGGCTCGAGAGGCGCTCGGTGATGCCCGCATCCTGCACGTCGCGCAGAGCCTCTTTCACGACATCGAGCCGGCCAGCGCGCAGGGCCTCGACACAGCGTGGATTCGACGCGAGCGTGAAGCGGCGCGACGGGTGGACGTTGCCCCGAACTGGCGTTACGAGTCGCTCGCCGAGTTCGCGGGAGACATCCTGGGGGATTGACATGACCGGCGCCGCCATCGCGCCTACCGAGGCCCCGCTTTGCTTCGATGAGCTTGTCGACGCCGCCGAACGGCTTTGGCAGGCGGGGGAACGGCGGCGACCGAGTGCGCTTGCGCGGGCCAAGCGGGTCTTGCCGGGAGCGCTGTTCCGCGAAGTCGAGGCGAGGGGCATGGCCCGGGCCGACGCCGAGCAGGTGGTGGCGCGGGAGGCTGGGTTTCGGGATTGGCTGGAGCTTCAGGCAACGAGAGACCCTACCGGGCTCGACGACTCCGGGCGCGAACGAGCCATCGTCGAAGCCGCCTTGGCAGGTGACGAGAGTGTGGTTTCGCGCCTTCTCGCCGATGCGCAAGACGTCGAACATTCGCTGCCGTGCGCCCTCGCACTCGCGTCGGACGATGCGTTGCGCCTCGTCACGGCAGCCAATGCCACGCGCCCAGCCGGTGCGCGGAACTGGCTGCCACTGCACTACGTCTGCTTCTCTCGCTTTGGCAATCGCGACGCGGTGGTTCGCGGTCGGCGGGTCGCCATCGCCGAGCGCTTGCTTGCGTTGGGTGCCGACCCCAACGTGGGCATGGTCGAGTCAGAGACCGTGCGCGGCTTTCGCACCTGCTTGGGTGGTGCGGTCGGAAGGGCCCGCGACCCCGAACTCGCGCGGCGCTTGCTGTCTGCCGGGGCAAAGATCGACGACGGGCCGACGCTGTACGAAGGCAGCGCCATGTGGGAAGCGGTGCGCTGCCCTGATGTCGAAAGCCTGCAACTGCTGGTCGAGCACGAACCGCCGTTCTGGCACATCTGCCACGCACTGCCGCAGGCGCTGCACTTCGCCGACGAGGTGGGCAACGCGATGGTGCGACTGTTGCTTGCGGCCGGTGCGGATCCAAACTGGACCATGGGCAGCATGGGGTTCGACGGCAATTGCCTGCACGAGGCGATCATGTTGGGTCGCGATGTCGATCCGGTGCGGGCGCTGCTCGCGGCCGGCGCACAGGTGGATTTCCTGGATCGCGACGGTCGCATGCCGCTGCAGTTGGCGGTGGCGATGAACCGCTCGGACGCGGCGGCACTGCTGCGTGAGAGCGGGGCCGACGAGGGCGCCGTTCGGGTCGCGGATCGGCTCGCGGCCGCCTGCTTCGCGGGGGATCAGGTCGCTGTGCGTCGCATCCTCAATGCGAGCGACGAGGTCGCCCGTGCCTTCAAGCCCACCGACCATATTTGGCTCGGGCGCGCTCTGCGCACCGGCAACGTCGAAGCCGCGCGACTGATGCTGGAGGCCGGCTTCGATGCCAACGCGCACGATGACGACGGGCTGTACCCGCTGCACGTGGCCGCGGCCCGTGGCGACATCGAGGCGGTGGAATGCCTGCTCGGCGTAGATGGCTCCAAACGACACGCGGACCTCGAAGCGACGGACTACGCCGCCGAGACACCCCTCGATCATGCGCTCAAGCTTGGTGACGAGAACGTGCGCGACCGCCTGGCGGAGCTCCTCGTCAACGACATCACCGACGAAATCCGACCCCGCAACGACGATCCCGCGTTCGCCGACCGGTTTGAGCAGGCCGCCGACGCCGTCGCGGCCGGGGATGCGGACGCGCTTGCGAGGATGCTGGCAGACTTGCCAGCGCTGGCAGAAGCGAGATCGTCCCGCGCCCATCGCTGCACCCTGCTCAACTATCTCGGTGCCAACGGTTTTGAGCACGAACGCCAGAAGACACCACCGAACGCGGTGCAGATCATCGAGATTCTGCTCACCGCCGGCAGCGACCCCAACGCGTCGAGCTACGCCTATCGCGGCGGCCCCGGCGCCAACACTGTGGCGTTGCTCACCAGCAGCAGCCATCCGCAGCACGCCGGCCTGACGATCCCGATGGTGGCGGCTTTGGCGCGAGGCGGCGCCAAGGTCGGTGCGGAATTCGAACTCCTGTGTGCGCTGCACGAGGCCGATCGAGAGCAACGCCTAGGCGACGCCCTCAGCCAGATCGACGCCGCAGCGCCGGCAACGGCGGAAGCCTTGGTACAGGCCGCGGCCACCAACGAGCGAATGCTCCTGGTCGCCCTGCTCGACGCCGGGGTGGACATCAACGCTCCCGCCACGCAAAACATGCGCGCCTTGCACCAAGCTGCCTTCTACGGCCACGAGGAGTTGGTGGACATGCTGCTGGCGCGTGGTGCCGATCCAAGCCTCACCGAAGACCTCTACAACGGCACCGCAGCCGGCTGGGCCCGGGCCGGGGAACACGAAGCGCTCTACGAACGCCTCTTGAAGCTCTCGGCCCCCTGAAGGCCGCCCAACGTTTCAAGGAATAGACCTATTAACACGTTGATTTAAAAAAATAAATCATCTCTAGGGCCGAGTTCACACCAACGAACCGGCCGGATGGCGCCGTGTGAAGCTACTCGAAGCCAGGGCCCATCACGCTCCTCGCGCCGAAGGCGAAGCAACCAAGGCTCCAAACATGCAACCAGCCCCCTCCCCGCGAGACGGGCCCGACGGGTGGCGGGGAACGCTGCCATGTTCCTTGTGCGTCAGCGGCTCCTAGCCGGAGGGTGAGCGGATGCGAACCCGTAGGCCAGCAGTTGCGAAGCAACTGCCGACGCGCTCGCAGAGCGCGCTAGGCTAGGGCTAGCTATCGCGCAAAAGCCCCCACCCACGTTCGGCTCGGGCCCGCGCGACTCCCGCATACTCCAGCGCCTTCTCCGAGCTCGCATTGCCGTCGAGCCCGCGCTTGTACACCCCCTGCATGATTCCGGCGGAGCGGAACAGGTTGTAGACGATGTAGAACGGCCAGTTGGCGATGGCGCCGCGGCCGGCGAAGCCGCAGTAGGCCGCCACCAGTTCGCGTTCGTCGGGAATGCCCCAGGCGTCGAGATCAACGCGCGCGACGGAGCCTTCGCCCAGCGGCCCGCTCTCGTCGCTGCCGTAGTACTCCTGGCACCAATAGCCGAGGTCGGCAAGGCCGTCGCCCAAGGTCGATAGCTCCCAGTCAAGGATGGCCACCACACGCGGTTCCATCGGATGCAGCAGCACGTTGCCAAGCCGATAGTCGCCGTGAACAACCACCGGCGGCGTTTCCGCTGGAAGATTCTCCGGCAGCCAATCCATCAGCCGGTCCATGGCCTCGATGGTTTCGGTCTCCGAGGCGCGGTACTGGCGGCTCCAGCGGTTGATCTGGCGACCGAAGTAGTTGCCGGGGCGGCCAAAGTCGCCCAAGTCCACGGCAGCCGGGTTCACCGCGTGCAGGTGTGCGAGATGCCGTGCCATGTCGCGGTAGATCTCGCCGCGCTCTTCGCGTTCCACATCTGGCAGCGCCGTGCGCGCATAAAGCCGCCCTTCTACCATCTCCATGACGTAGAACTTGGAGCCAAGCACCGCGCGGTCCTCGCACAGCGAATGCATGCGCGGCACCGGCACCGGCGTGTCGTAAAGCGCGTCCATCACGCGGTACTCCCGATCCACCGCATGCGCCGACGGCAGCAACTCTCCCGGTGGTTGCTTGCGCATCACATAGGGCCGGTCCTTGGCCTCGATGAGAAACGTGGGATTGCTCTGGCCACCCTCGAATTGCTGCACCGTGAACGGACCCTCGAAGCCCTCGATGTGCTCCTCCATGTAGGCACGCAGCGCATCCTCGTCGAATCGATGCTGGGGTCGCACCGGCGTCAGTTCCACGTCACTCAACGGTCCGCCCTCCGAAGGTGGTGTGCCGGATTGTACGGGCCGCAGCCGCTTCATGAGTTATCTCCTTGCCCGACGCGACGCGTGGCTTCATAGTCGCGGGGGCCGTCCGCTCGCATGGCAGGGCGGCAACTCGAGCAATGGGGATGTTAGGAAGGAGGTACATGAAGCCTATATCGGTGCAGCTCTATTCGCTGCGGGAGGAGTCGCAAGAGGATTTCGATGGCGTGCTCGAACGTCTGGCGGCCGTTGGCTACAAGGGGGTCGAGCCGTTTGCGCTGTTTGGCAAGACGGCGGAGGCGTTCAAGCGGCAGGTGGAAGATCTCGGCATGACGGTCTCCTCCACGCACCATCCCTGGGCCAACCGTTTCGAGGCGCAGGAAGTGATCGACACCGTGTCCGCGCTGGGCCTCAGCCGTGCCGCGGGGGGCTTTTCGCCGAACGACTTTGCCGACATGGATGCGGTGATGCGCACAGCCGACACCATCAACGGCCTTATCGAACGGCTGCGCCCCGCGGGTATTGACCTCTTCATCCACAACCACTGGTGGGAGTTCGAGGAGATCGAAGGCGAACTCGGCTATCACCACATCGCGCGGCTCTGTCCCGACCTGCAATTCGAGGTGGACACCTACTGGGCCGCCAACTTCGGCGCCGTGGACCCCGCGACCGAAGTGGCGCGAGTGCGGGACCGGGCGCCGCTCTTGCACATCAAAGACGGCCCCTTGGAACGGGACAAGGCACACGTAGCGGTAGGCGATGGCCGCATGGATATCGCCGGCATCGTCGCTGCCGCCGACCCCGATGTGCTCGAATGGCTCATCGTCGAACTCGATGCCTGCGACACCGACATGATGACCGCGGTGAAAGGCAGCTATCGCTATCTCACGCAACAAGGATTGGCAGCCGGCAATGAGTGAATCACGCAAATTCGACTTCGCCGTTGGGCGCACCAATCCGGCGACCTTCCCCATCGAGCGGGTGCAGCGCGCCGCTCACGACGCCATCGCGCGGGAGTTTGCGGAAATCACCGAATATCCAGGCCGGCTGGGCCACCCGGGCTTGCGCCAGGTGATGGCGCGGCGCGAATCCGAGCGCGAGGGCGTGCAAGTGGATGCCGACCTCATCAGCCTCATGAACGGCTCCATGCAGGCGGTCACCCTCACCGCCGAGGCGCTCACCAAGCCCGGCGACACCGTGGTGCTCGAGGAACTCACCTATGGCGGCACCATCGGCGCCTACCGCACCCTCGGCATCGACATGCAGGGGCTGCCGGTGGACGAAGACGGCATGAAAGTGGAGCTGCTCGAAGCCAAGCTCGATGAGCTCGGCGAGGGCGAGCGCAAGCCCAGGTTCATCTACGTGCTCACTACCTACCAGAACCCCACCGGAGCGATGATGTCGCTGCCCCGCCGCCGTCGCCTGATCGACATCGCCCGGGAGCGTGACATCCCTGTGGTGGAAGACAACTGCTATGGCGACGTGCACTTCGACGGCGACAAGCCGCCGGCGCTCTATGCGCTGTCCGACTACGACAAGATCATCTACATGTGCTCGCTGTCGAAGATTCTGGCTCCGGGGATGCGGCTCGGCTATCTCTATGCGCAGCAGGAGCTTCTCGATCGCATCCTGTCGCGGCGGCACGACGCGGGCGGCAACTACCTGGCGGCGGCCATCGTGGCGGAGCTCTATCGGGACGGGGTGTGGGACCTCACCGAGGAACTGAACGTCTCCCTTGCCACCAAGAAGAACCTGGTGGTGGATGGGCTTGCTGCCGAGGCGGCGGATGTTTGTGCGTGGTCGAACCCGGCAGGGGGCCTCTTCGTGTGGGTCCGGTTCCCGGAGGATGTGGATCAGGACAAGCTCCTTAAGCTCACCGCTGAAGCCGGCTTCTACTACGCCCAGGGCGCCAACTTCCACATCGCCGGCGAGCGCGTGCCGTATCTGCGCCTCGCCTTCGGTCACGTGCCGGACGACGACATCCGTGATGGCATCCCGGTGCTGGCGCGGTGCATTCGGCAATCGCGGACGAGCAATCTGCCGCCGGCGTTCACGGGCCTCTTTGACTGAGCAGGTGCCCTTGGGAAGCACCTCGTTGGGGGATGGATCGAGGTAATGCGCGCAGGGGGCCGGATGCCCCTCCAAAGGCCACCCATCCGCCGGCAAGGTAAGCTTGGGCAGTCCTGTTGCGAGGGGACAGGGTCATAGACGAATCCGAACCCGGCGCTGCGGCACCGCCGAAGCGCAGGCGATGTGACAACTGCGGTGCCCGGCTGCGGGGGCGGTTTTGCGTCAAGTGCGGCCAGCGACCAGCACTATGTGGAGGAGATCCGCTGCGAGAACTGCGGGGCTCCGAAGCAGGGCCTGTACTGCGCCGTCTGTGGCCAAAACGACCGCAACTACCGTCGCTCGGTGTTCCCGGTGGTAGGGCAGGCCCTCGCGGAGACGTTTGAGACCGACTCTCGGCTTTGGGCGACGCTGCGGGCGCTCCTCGTCCGCCCAGGCCATCTCTCTCGGGAGTTTTCGCGCAATCGGCGGGCGAGCTATCTGCCGCCGTTCCGGCTGTATCTGTTCTCCAGCATCGTCTTTTTCTTCGCGCTGTCGATGACCATCGACCTGCCGGAGGGCCCCGGTGAGGCGCGGGCGTTCTTTGCGGACCGCGAAGACGCGCCGCCAGTCCTGCGCGAGCGCCTGCGCGAAGGAGGGATCGAGCTGCGTCGTACCGACGGGGGTACGGAAGAGGAGGGTGACGGCGGGGGACCGGGCCTCACGATTCAGTTCGACCTCGATGACGACGACATCGGGTTGGCCCTAGAGGGGGGCCAAGGGTCCCGCTATACGCCAACGCCCGACCAGCGAGTCCTGATGGAGCGGTTCGTCGAAGTCCTTGATGACGAGCGTCGCCGTCGGCTGGAGCGGGCGCTCCGTGGGCCACTCGGCAAGACGATGTGGGAGAGCGTCGAGAACCTGACGGAACAGAGTATCGCTGAAATGGATCGGGTGGACCTTTACGTCGTGGGGCAAGTGATCGACTTCCTGTACGAGCCATGGGCTGCCGCCCGGACGTGGATCGAAAACCTGCCGGTGGCGATGTTCTGCGTGCTGCCGCTCTATGCGCTGCTGCTCAAGATCGTCTATCCGTCCCGCTACTACGCCGAGCACATCGTCTTCGCCATGCACATCCACACGGTGGCGTTCATCGTCTTCACCGTCATGATGATCCTCCCCGAAACCGCGAATGTGGACGACTGGGCATCCTTGGCCCTGTTCATCGGCTTTGCCGCCTACCAGTTCCTGGCCTTGCGCAACTACTACGGCGGCGGTGTGCTCGCCACCACCGTCAAGTACTGCCTCCTGGGTGCAGCGTATTCGGTGCTCCTCTTCGCGGCCTTCTTGGCCGCATTCGGGGTGGTGTTCTTGCTCATGTGAGTTTCCGTCCTGGTGAGGACGCCGGGTCGTGGGCGTGCAGGGAACAGAGGACGGTTCCCGCCACCGACGAGGCGTCTCGCGGGGAGGAGGCTGGTTACACCTTCGGGCCCTTGGTTGCTTCGCCTTCGGCGCGAGGAGCGTGATGGGCCCTCGCTCCGAAGGCAAGTCGGGACCGCGCCATCCGGCCGCCACATTGGTGTTGACTCGGCGTCAAGTCCATTCGTGGCCAATCAACGTGTTGCGGAATCTGTTTCCTGCAAAGAGGTTGGGCGGCGCCGGCAGGCATAATGCACCCCATGAAGCTGCGCATTCACGGTGATTCGATTCGGCTTCGGCTAACGGTTGGCGAAGTAGTCGCGGTGGGTCGCGGGGAAACCGTGGCGGAGACCGCGCACCTCGGCGACCCCCACCTCTCCTATTCCCTCACGCCGCTGGCCGACGCGACCGCCGTGGATGCCGTGTTCGATGGCGGCGCGATGCGCGTGTCCCTGCCTGCTGCAATGGCACGGCGCTGGGCGGAGACGGAGGAAGTCTCCCTGCACGGTGCCGCTGGCGCCGTGATCATCCTCATCGAAAAGGACTTCGACTGTTTGGAACCTCGGGAGGGGGACGAGAAGCTCGACACGTTTCCCAACCCCAAGGCTTGATCGGCGGCGGCTTCGACCAACCACACGGGGACGCACACGTCGGCCGCGGGATGCTTGTCGCGGGCCGATGGCTTCTAGCGCCGCCAAACCCCTCGCTACGCTCGGCGTCTGGCCCCAGCCACTACCTCCTAGGCTCTTGCTTGCTTGTCGGTCAAGGTTGGGCCTGTCGAATCACGCCGGATGCCAAGGAATGCGGCGGCCAGCGGGCGCGCCTCGTCCAGACTTCGCACGCGGTTCCGCTCGCCAACGGCGTGCAGGATGTTGAGCGTGTCGAGCGTCGCGGCAACGGAGCCGGACAGTCCGATCATGATGCAGTGCGTGTCTGCTCGCCGCGCCACATCGAGGAGCTGCTCGATCACCATCGCCGCGCTGTCGTCGATGTAGGTCGCCTCGCTGAAGTCGAACATCACCACGTCGTGGTCCTTGATGTCCTCGCCGATCACGCTAACCAGCCGATGCGACGACGCCACCGTGAAGCTGCCCCGGAGCGCCAGCAAGCCGACCCTGGCCTGGTAGGCGTCGAACTCCTCCACGGGCTGGTAATGGGCGAAGAAGACGCGGTCGAGCAGGGGCGTGGACACCAGGCTGTCGAGTTCAAGCTGTTCCAATTGCCGAGCGTGCGCCATGCCACCGGCAATCAAGCCGATGGCAACCGCGGTGACTAGGTCCACGAAGATGGTCAGCATCAAGGTGATGAGCATCACCAGCAGGTGATCGGTGCGCAGGCGATGCACCCGCGCCAGCATCCGCCAGTCGATGATGTCCCAGCCAACCTTCACCAACACGCCAGCCAGCGCAGCGAGCGGGATTGGATCAACCAGCCCGCCGAGGCCCAGCACCACGGCGAGCAACAATGCCGAGCGCAGCACGCCCGACACCGGCGTTCGACCGCCAGCGCGGATGTTGGTGACGGTTCCGACCGTGGCACCGGCGCCGGGCAGCGCTCCGAACAGCCCCGCCGCCATGTTGCCGATGCCCTGTCCGACGAGTTCGCGATCCGGATTGTGTCGGTTGCCTGTGAGGGAATCCGCCACCAGCGAGGTGAGCAGCGCATCCACGGACCCGAGCAAGGCCAGAATCAGGGCGGGTTGCAGGGCGGTCAGGTAGAAGGAGGGTTCGGGGAGCGCCAGATGCAGCGAAGGCAGGCCGGTGGGAATGGGGCCGATGACCGGTGCGTCGGTAAGCCAAATCATGCCGAGCGCAGTGCCGATCGCCAGCGCCGCCAGGGGAGCGGGCAGCGCCTTGTCGAGCCGGCGCGGCCACAGGAATGCCGCCAGCAGCGTCACCGTGCCGACGATGACGGCATCGGGGTTGAGGCTTGCCACGGCCTCGGGCAATGCCGCCAGGGCATCGAGCGGGCCGCCGGTGGAAGACTTGCCCAGAAACGGCAGGGCCTGCACCAGCATGACGATGACGCCAATGCCGGACATGAAGCCCGAGACCACGACGTGCGGGGTATAGGCGACGAAACGACCGATCTTCGAAAGCCCCAGCAAGACCTGCATGAGGCCGGCAAGGACGACGATGGTGAGAGCCTCGGCGAGGCTGTCCGAATAGGTGACCATGATCGTTGCCATGGCAACGGTCATGGCGGGTGTCGGCCCGGAAATCTGTGAGCGCGTGCCGCCGAACACGGCGGCGAAAAAGCCGACGATGATGGCGCCGTAGAGGCCTGCCGCCGCCCCCATCCCCGAAGCGATGCCGAAGCCGAGTGCCACCGGCAGCGCCAGCACCATGGAAGTGAGGCCGCCGAACATGTCGCCGCGCAGTGTCGGCAGGTTGTAGTCGAGCCGCTTCAGGCTTGCGAAGGTAAGCACGGCGCCTCCCTGTTCCGGCACCCTCCTAGGGTTGCCCGCCGTGTGTTTGACCAGGATCGTTGATGTCGTGATTTGGGCCCATTGTCGTCTGTCATGGGCGGCATTGCACACACACGCAACACGTCGCCGCCTTGTATTGGCTATTTGTGATTGCGAGCATGGCGGCGGACCATTGGGAGAGGCTAGAGAGCGATATGACTCGAACACGCCATGTCGTGGTGGTAGGCGGGGGCAATGCGGCGTTCTGTGCCGCGTTGGCGGCGCGGGAGCAGGGCGCCCAAGTGACGCTGCTCGAACGGGCCCCACACGAGGCTCGGGGCGGCAACTCGCGCTTCACCGCCGGTGCCATGCGCACCGTCTATGGCGGTGCCCCGGACCTGCGCCGGATCATGCCGGAGCTGACGGACGCCGAGGTGGCGCGCACGGATTTCGGCAGCTACTCGCGGGAGCGGTTCTACGACGATCTTGGTCGCGTCACGCAGTATCGTAGCGACCCGGATCTTGCCGAGCGCCTGATTGAAGGCAGCTACGAGACCTTGGTGTGGATGCATGGCCACGGCGTTCGCTTCCTGCCGCTCTACGGCCGGCAGTCGTTCGAGGTGGACGGCAAGGTGCGTTTCTGGGGCGGGCTGACGGTGGAGGCGTGGGGTGGCGGTCCGGGCCTCGTGGACAGCCTTACGTCCATCGCCGAGCGGGCCGGGGTTGCCTTGCGCTATGGCGCCCGGGCGACACGACTCGAACGGCATGGCAGCGGCTGGCGCGTCGGCGTCGCAGACGATTGGATCGACGCCGACGCCGTGGTGCTCGCCTGCGGCGGCTTCGAGTCCAATCCTGCTTGGCGCACGCGCTACCTGGGGCCGGGTTGGGATCTCGCCAAGGTGCGCGGAACCCGCTTCAACACCGGCGACGGCATTCGCATGGCGGTGAATGCCGGTGCGGCAACGCGCGGCAATTGGTCGGGCTGCCACGCGGTGGGTTGGGACATGAACGCGCCGGAGTTCGGCGACCTCGCCGTCGGTGACAATTTCCAGAAGCACTCCTATCCGTTCGGCGTCCTGGTCAACAACGACGGCCGCCGCTTCGTGGACGAGGGTGCGGACTTTCGCAACTACACCTACGCCAAGTACGGGCGCGAGGTGCTAGGCCAGCCAGGCCAGTGTGCGTGGCAGCTCTTCGACGCCAAGGTGACGCACCTGTTGCGCGACGAATACCGCATCCGCCAGGTGACCAAGGTGTCCGCCAACAGCATCGAAGCGCTGGCGGCGAAGATGGAGGGAGTGAACGCGACCAATCTTGTCGCCGAAATCGCCGCATACAACACGGCGGTGGATACCGCGACCCCCTTCGACCCAACGGTGCTCGACGGCCGCGGCACCGACGGGCTTGCGCTGCCGAAGACGAACTGGGCGAACCGCCTCGACACCCCCCCATTTGAAGCCTACGGCATCACTTGCGGCATCACCTTCACGTTTGGGGGCTTGGCCGTGGACGCGGAGGCGAGGGTGTGCGGCGAGGACGGCGACCCCATGCCGGACCTCTACGCGGCCGGCGAACTGGTGGGTGGCCTCTTCTACTTCAACTACCCAGGCGGCACGGGCCTGACTTCCGGCGCCGTATTCGGCCGCACCGCCGGCACCGCTGCCGCCGAACCCGCAGCTTGACGTTGTCGTCCTGTCGGAATGGCGAGCGACGCCCTCCAGCAGCGGCTCGTCCCTGCCTAAGTCGTGATGGCACTGGCGATTGCGTCGCCCACCTCAACAGTTGAAGCGGTGCCGCCCATGTCTCGTGTGCGCGGGCCGCCCTCCGTCAGCACCACTTCGATGGCCTTCTCGACCGCGTCTGCCGCCTGACCGTGCCCCAAGTGGCGCAGCATCATCGCGCCGGACCAGATCTGGCCGATGGGGTTGGCAATGCCCGCGCCGGCGATGTCGGGGGCGGAGCCATGCACCGGCTCGAACATCGAAGGGTGTGCACCGGTGGGGTTGATGTTGGACGAAGGGGCGATGCCGATGGAGCCCGCCACGGCGGGGCCCAGGTCCGAAAGGATGTCGCCGAACAGGTTGCTGCCCACCACCACGTCGAACCAATCCGGGTGCTGCACGAAGTGGGCGGTGAGGATGTCGATGTGGTACTGGTCCGTCTCGATTTCCGGGAAATCCGCTGCCACTGCGGCAAAGCGCTCGTCCCAATACGGCATCGTGTGGATGATGCCGTTCGATTTGGTGGCCGAGGTGACCTTGCTTCGGCCTTCCCGCCGGGCAAGCTCGAAGGCGAAGCGGATGATCCGGTCCACGCCGCGGCGCGTGAAGACGCTCTCCTGCACGGCCATTTCCGCGTCCGTGCCGGCATAGAGCCGGCCGCCGATCTCGGAATACTCGCCCTCCACGTTCTCGCGCACCACGAGGAAGTCGATGTCGTCGGGGCCCCTTCCGGCAAGGGGCGTCGTGGTGCCCGGGAACATCCGGCACGGCCGAAGGTTTACGTATTGGTCGAACTCTCGGCGGATGGGGATAAGCAGGCCCCAAAGGGAGATGTGATCGGGCACCGTCGGCCAGCCCACCGCGCCAAGGAAGATGGCGTCGTTTGGACGCAGTTGTTCGATGCCATCCTCCGGCATCAGTCGACCGCTCTGGGCATAGTCTTCGCACGACCAGGCGAAATCGTGCCATTCGAAGTCGATGCCGAAGCAGCGCCCCGCCGCCTCGAGCACCTTCATGCCCTCCGGCACCACCTCGCGACCAATGCCGTCTCCCGGGATGGCCGCAATGGCGAGCCGTTTTGCGGCCTTCGGTGTCTTGGTCATACAGCCTCGGTCTCCAGTTGTTCCCGGAGCGTCGCGTGAATGCCGCCGAATGCGCCGTTGCTCATGAGCACGACGTGGCAGGGCTCGGCCGTGTCGGACATGCCGGCGATTTGCGTGGTGAGGAGGTCGAGATCGTTCACCACCGTTGCCGGTGGCGTGCTGTTGCGGGCGAGCTCCGCCAGGTCCCATTGGATGCCCTGCGGGCGAAACCAGATGGTCTCGTCGGCGGCGGCGCAGCAGGCGGCGAGGTCTGCGCGCAGCGTGCCGAGGGACATGGTGTGGGTGCGTGGCTCCACCACCGCCACGATCCGCTCCTTGCCGACATGGTGCCGCAGCCCTTCGAGGGTTGTGCGGATGGCGGTGGGGTGGTGCGCGAAGTCGTCGTACACGATCAGATGGCCACTGGTGGCGACCACCTCGAGCCGTCGCTTGACGCCTTGGAACGACGCGAGTGCAGCGATGGCATCCTGCGGCGGTACGCCGACGTGTCGCGCGGCGGCGATTGCGGCGAGGCCGTTGTGAACGTTGTGGCGTCCGAGCAGTCGCCAGGTGACCTCGCCGAGTTCCTCGTCGCCGAGCGTCACCGAAAACGAGCTGCCGTCGGCCGAGGCGTCCGCTTGCAGCCACTCGCCGTTGTCCGTGGGCAAGCGCCTCCAGCGTTCGCCCTTGCCCTCGCCGAAGCGGGATATGGGCGTCCACGCGCCCGTTGCCAGCATCTCGCTGACGTGGTGGTCGTGTCGGGGCGCCACGATCAACCCGTTGCTCGGCACCGTTCGAACGAGATGGTGAAACTGTTCCTTGATCTGCTCGACGTCGTCGTAGATGTCGGCGTGGTCCAGTTCGATGTTGCTGACGATCAGCGTCCGGGGCCGATAGTGGACGAACTTGGCGCGACGGTCGAAATAGGAGGTGTCGTATTCATCCGCCTCCACCACGAAGAACGGCGACTCGCCAAGTCGTGACGACACCCCGAAGTCGAGGGGCACGCCGCCGATGAGGAAGCCGGGCTCGAGATCCGCACAATCGAGAATATGCGCCACCATGCTGGCGGTGGTGGTCTTGCCGTGGGTGCCGGAAACGGCCACCGGCCAACGCCGGCGCAGCACCTCTTGGCCGAGCCATTCGGCGCCGGAGATGTAGGGCAGGTTTTCGTCGAGCACATGCTCCACCGCGGGATGGCCACGCGGCAGTTGGGCGTTGCCGATCACGACGAGGTCGGGCCTTGGCTGCATTTGCTCGGGCTCGAATCCCTCATGGACAGTGATGCCGGCGTCGGCGAGTTGGTCGCTCATCGGTGGATAGAGCGGCCCGTCGCTGCCGCTCACTTGATGACCCATTTCCCGCGCCAGCAGCGCGAGCCCGCCCATCAGCGTGCCGCCGATGCCAAGGAAGAAGATGCGCTGCCCGCCGGCGCTCATGGTGACGGAACCGGGGGTGGCGGCAGGGTGGCTTGGAGCACAACGATAGCGATCAGCCACATGCCGAACGCGACCAGGATGCCGACTCGGAGCGTGGTGTCGAGCGCGCGCCCCAAGATGAAACCGTTGACCACGATCTGCCAGATCTGGAAGGCGAGGGCAAAGGTGCCCTGCACGATGGGCCAGGCCATCAGCACCGCCAGAGTGGGAAGCATCGGCACGCTGATGAGCACCTCGCACCCGACCAGCGCAGCGAACGTAGGCGGAAAGCGCTCGCCAAAGTCGCGCACATAGAGGCCAAACCAGGTGAGCGAACCGAGCACGGCGAGGCCCAGAATGGGCGTGCCGAGGGCCAGCGACAGCGGCACGTCGGCGAGTAACGCAAACCCGGCGCCGCCGATGACTACATCGGCGGCGATCAACGCAAGCAGAAACCACGTCTGCGTGGGCACGGACTCCGGCCCGTGCCGCAACAGGCAGATATTCAAGAAAAGATTAACCACCCCAACCATCGCGCAGATTCTCGCACAAGGACCGGCCAGGCGTTGATCAAGACCCCAAAAACCTGCCCGCGCGGTGAGCAATGCGAGGGTGTAGACGGCTCGGCATGCTCAACAGGATGTATCTGGGCCGAACGGAACGCTCCCCTGTAGAGAAACCGGCGTTCCAACCCCGCACCCGAGCCAATAGACTTGCGCGCCGACGTTTTGCCCCGGAGACACCATGTCCGACACCGCAGGCCCCCCTTGGGATCTCTCCACCGAGTACGCCGCTCCCGACGATCCCGCGATCGATGCCGACCTTGCCGAGCTCGAGGCGTTGCTGGCGGACGTGGAGCGGCGGAGCGAACCGCTCGCGGAGGCTGTAGCGCAATCCTTCGTGCTTGACGAGGCAGCTCGAAGGGCCTGTGTGGCTGCCGCGCAGGATGTCTATCTCATCGAAGAGAAGGCATCACGCCTGCTCCAGGACCCGAACGTGTATGCGGAATGCCGCCTTTCCGTGAACAGCCGCGACGGTGCTGCGCAGGCGCTCCAAGGCCGGCTGCAATCCCTGCATGTGCGCTATCTCGAAGCGATGGAGCCGCTGTCGCAGTTCCTTGACTTGGCGCCGCAGGACTGGGTGGACGAATACCTCGCGGACGACCGCGTGCGCGCCTCGGAGTTCGCCGTGCGGCATTCCCGCAAGAGGCGACATGAGACCTTGCCGCTCAGCGAGGAAAGCCTCGTCAATGCCCTTTCGCAGGACGGCATCCACGCTTGGGGCCGCCTCTACGACCAACTGTCTGGGGCGCTCCGTTGTCAGGTGCGCGGCGAGGGCAATGAGCCCGAAGAGGTGGGCCTCGCCGAAGCCGCCTCCCGAATGCAATCCACCGACGATGCCGTTCGCGAGGACGCCTGGCGCGCCATCAACCGCAGTTGGGACGGTCACGTCGAGTCCGCCGCCGGAGCCATTAACGCCATCGCTGGCTGGCGGCTTGAAATGTGCCGCCGCCGTTCGGGCGAGCGCTCGGTGCACTACCTCGACGCCCCAGTCCACGCCAATCGCATCGAACGCAAGACGCTGGACACTCTCATGGAAGTGGCCTGGGAAGCCAATGCCCTCGGCCGCCGCGCCGCCCGCGCCATGGCCCGTGCCTACGGCAAGACCCATATCGCCCCTTGGGACCAGCGCGCTCCCGCTCCGGCCCTGTCCGGTGCCCCCGAAGCCATTCCCTTCGCCGAGGCGACGGAACTCGTAGCGAGCGCCTATGGCAGCGTTGACTCGGAGATGGGCGACTTCGTGCGCATGATGGTGGAGAAGCGCTGGATCGAAGCCACCCAAGGTGCCAACAAGCGCCCCGGTGCGTACTGCACGTCGTTTGCGAAGTCGCGCACCCCACGGGTGTACATGACGTATTCAGGCTCGATGACCGACGTGACGATTCTCGCCCACGAACTTGGCCACGGCTTCCACCACTGGGTCATGCGCGACCTGCCGGATTCCCAGCGCCACTACGGCATGTCCGTGGCGGAAACCGCCAGCACCTTCGGCGAAACGGTCGTGCGCGATGCGCTGATGCGGCGCGCCGACTCCGCCGAAGCCGAGCTTGCAGTCGCTTGGGAGGAAGTGGCCGCCACTGCCGCCTTCCTTCTCAACATCCCCACCCGCTTCGAGTTCGAAACCCGGTTCTACGATGCCCGCTCCGAGCGTCCGCTGCTGCCGGACGAACTGAAGGACATCATGCGCGAGGCCTGGCTCAAGTGGCACGGCGACGCCCTCGCCGAGCCGGATCCGCTCTTCTGGGCCAACAAGCTGCACTTCTACATCTCGGGGTTGAGTTTCTACAACTTCCCGTACCTGTTCGGCTATCTCTTTAGTCTCGGCGTCTATGCCCGACGCGAACGGATGGGAGAGAGCTTCTTCGAGCGCTACAAGGCCCTCTTGGCCGACACGGGCCGCATGACGGCCGAGGAGTTGGCGAAGCAACACCTCGATGCAGACCTGACCGCCCCGGACTTCTGGCGCGACACGGTGGAGGCCTTGGAGCCAAGGGTTGCCAACTTCGAGCGCTTGGTGGCGGAGTGTGTGTAGGCCGACTGGTAGCTTGTCCCCTGCCAGCCCGCCGAGGACGTCGGGTCGCCGTCGGGCGGTGGGAACCCCCGTTAAGCTTGCGTTCAGGTAGCGACGTGCAGTGTGCGTGCATGTCGCATTTTGCTGGAGTGATTCACTCATGAAACCAAAGCGCGTTCTTGTCCGGGCAATCCCGGCTGTTGTGCTCGTATTGGCGGGCTGCGCCGCGCCAACGCAGCCCGTTACCGAGCGCAACTCCACGCTCACCCAAGGCCAGGTGCAACTGAACCTCCAAGTGGGCACGACCACCAAGGCCGAAGTGGTGGAGGTGTTTGGTGCCCCCAACATCACCACCCGCGACAGCGATGGCGTTGAGGTGTGGACCTACCAGCGCTCGGCACGGGTCTCCCAATCGGCCAGTCGATCGGGGCTCTGGTCCATCCTGCTCACGCCCGGTGCGCGCGGCGCGGGGGGCCTCCTCGGCACGTCTTCCTCAAGCGGCTTCGAGACCACATCGCGCATGATCACGCTCATCATCGAGTTTGACTCTGCCGACGTGGTGGCAGACTTCCGCAGCCGCACAGCGGATTTCTGATCACACGACGACAAGGGGAGAACGCTATGCAAATCGCACTCCGGTTCTGCGCTGGCGCAGCCAGCCTGCTGCTTGTGGCAGGTTGTGTTGTCCATTACGAACCGCCGCCGACGCCCCTCGAGCTGCAAGCGCTGCAATCGCGCGACTACGACGAAGACAAGCAGGTCGCCTTCGGCAGCGTGATGAGTGTGTTCCAGGACCTCGGCTACACCCCCACCAGCGCCGACCTCGAAACCGGCTTCATCACCGCCGAGAGCGTGGCAACGGGCAACTTCGACTGGATTGCCGTGCTCACCGACACGAGCAGCACGGTGCAGACGCGGGCCACCGCCTATATTGAGGAAGTCGGCGAGGCGGTGCGCGTGCGGCTCAGCTTCGTGGAGGTGCGAAGCACGTCGTCCGAGCAGGGCCAGGCCGGCAGGAGCGACAGGGCGCTGCTCGATCCCGCCTTGTACGCGAATGCGTTCGAGCGCATTGAACAGGCCATCTTCGTCCGCTCCAGCGAGTAGCTGCGGTGCGCCTATCGCGGCGCGCAAGGCGGATGCGTGCGTCGTCCCTACCGACTATCGGCACGCCACCGGTCCAAAATCACCGCGAGGATGATGACGGCGCCGGTGATGACGCGCTTGGTGGGTTCGGTGATGCCGATTTGGGCGAGGCCAATCTGCAAGACTGAGACGATCAGGACGCCTATGAAGGCGCCGACGACGGAGCCTCGGCCACCCATGAGGCTCGTTCCGCCGATCACCGCGGCAGCGATCGCGGAGAGTTCCATGCCGACACCGGCGTTGGGGTCGGCGGAACCGAGATAGGAAGCGTTCATCAAGCCGCCTAGACCCGCGAGGGCCCCGGAGATGACGAGCACCGTGCAGCGCACCCTCTTGGGATCGATGCCGGAGACCTCGGCGGCGCTTTCGTTGCTGCCGACGGCGACGATCTGGCGGCCGAACACCGTCGATCGGAGCAGGTACTCGAAGGCGATGACGAGCGCGAGTGCGGTCAGGAACGAGGCCGATACGCCGATGCCCCAGATGGGTACGGCGAAGGACTGCACCCTTGCGCCCAGATACACCGTTTGCGAGTCCGTGACGAGATAGGCGAGCCCCCGCGCAACTTCCAGCATGCCGAGGGTGACGATGAATATCGGCAGCCGCAGATAGGCGCCGAGGCTGCCGTTCGCAAGCCCCGCCAAGGCTCCGGCGAGGATGCCGATGCCGGCTGCAAGCGGCAGCGGCATTCCAAAGAGCGTCATGCAACCGCCGACGACCCCGGCGCAGAGGGCAAGAACCGATCCCACCGAGAGGTCGATTGCGCCCGAGATCAGCACCAGCGTCATGCCGATGGCCACGACCGTTAGGGCCGGCAACTGGTTGAGGAGCGTCGAAAGCGTGGTGAGCGAAAGAAAGCGGTCTGAGGCCAAGCCAAAGAACGCCACGATCCCGATCAGCGACAGGAAGATGAGGTTGTCTTCGAACAATCGAACGATGCGAGCTGTTGGTTTCGCTGTCACCGTCCCACTCCCAGGACACCGCCTCACGCGTATTCGCTGAAGGCGGCAGCCAGAATATCCTCTTGGTGCAACTCGCTGCGCTGGAACTCGCGCACCAGCTTGCGATTCGACAGCACGATGATCCTGTCGCAGAGGCTCGCGAGTTCGTCGAGTTCGCTGGACACCGCGACGATGGACCTGCCGGCATCGCGCAAGCGCACGAGTTCCTCGTGGATCGCGAGTTTGGCCGCGACATCCACGCCCCTGGTCGGCTCGTCGAGCAGGAGCAACTTCGCGTCGCAATGCAGCCAGCGCCCCAGCATCGCTCTTTGCTGATTGCCGCCGCTCAAGGTCCGCATGGGCTGATCGATGCCGTCGCTCTTGACGCGAAGCTCCCGCACCAATGCCCCCACGGCGCTCGTCTCGCGAGAGCGAATCAGCCGTCCCACGCGACCGGCGATGCGGCGGAGCCCAGCCACAGTCACGTTGAATGCCAGCCCCTGGTCTCGGAATACGCCGTCGCTGGCACGATCCTCCGCCACCAACCCGACGCCGCCGCGGATGGCTTGCCTCGTGCTGTGGAGCTCGACCCAGGTGCCATCCACATGCAGCCGAACCACGCCGCCGAGGCGCTTGTCGAGGCCGAAGATTGCCCGCAGAAGCTCCGTTCGACCGGACCCGGCCAGCCCGGCGATGCCGAGGATTTCACCCCAGCGACACTCGAAGCTGATGGGGTGTGGCAACTCGGCGGTGCGCAACTCCTGCACCGACAGATGCACCGGCAGGGCCGCGACCGCGTTCCGTTCGCTGGCCTCGAGATCCGCATCGACACCTGCCATTTCCCGAATCAAGATCGCCTCGGAGAGCTCGTCGCTGCTGCTCGTCAGGCGCACCTCGCCGTCGCGCAGCACCGATATGTGGTCGCAAACCTCGAGCACGTCTCCCAAGCGGTGCGAGACATAGATCACGGCCACTCCGGCATTCGCCTGCTCGCGGAGGATTTCGTGCAGCCGGTCGGCCTGTGGCGCGGTGAGGGCGGAGGTGGGTTCGTCCAGCACCAGCAGGGCGGCACCCGTCGCAAGTGCTCTGGCCACCTCTACAAGCTGTTTCTCGGCGAGGCTCAGCCGGCCGACGCGCATGGCCGGGCTCGCGTGTTCGAGGCCGACGCGTGCCAGCGACTGCATGGCGTATTGGTGCGCGAGCTTGCGGCGGATGCGTGCGCGCCCCCTGGGGCGCGCTGCCGACGACGCGGGGAGCAGCAGGTTGTCGGCGATGGAGAGATCGTCGATGAGGCTCAGTTCCTGCGTGCACAAAGCGACGCCGGCCTTTAGCGACTCGGACGTACTGCGAGGCTGGTAGGCCGCACCGGCGAGCGACAGCGACCCGGAGTCGGGCTGTTCCAGGCCCACCATGATCTTGGCCAGGGTGGACTTGCCGGCGCCGTTTTCGCCAACGAGGCCGTGAATGGAGCCTGCGGCGATGCGTAAGTCCACATTCCGCAACACCTGGGTCGCAAACGATTTGCAGATTCCCCTCGCGGCGATGGCGGGAGGCTTGCGTTCGCGACTCCCTGGCTCGGCGGCGTTTGCGGTCGTGGCTGACTGGGGCATGTCCTGAACGTAAGCGACCGATCAATGTATCGTGGCGGTTGGTTCCTCGGCGGGCAGGTCGTTGGCGGTGACGACGGCAATGGGGGTTTCTCGATCGGTGAGCGCCACCTGACCGCCGATCATGTCGAGCGCGAGTTCGATCCCGTTCACTGCGAACTGATCGCCGTATTGCTCCACCGTCGCCGCGATGCGGCCATCCCGCAGCAGCGGATGCACGGCGGAGATGTTGTCGAAGCCGACCACCGTCACGTCGTGGTCGAGTCCGGCGAACGCCACCGCCGAGGCCGCACCCAAGGCCATGTTGTCGTTGGCCGCGAGGATCACGTGCGTTTCGGGGTGCGCCACGAGAACGGCGGCGGTGACTTCGGCGGCCTTGGTCTGATCCCATGCCGCGCTTTGCTTCGCGACCAGGTTTGCGCCGGTGGCAGCAATCGCGTCCTCGAAGCCGCGCCGGCGCTCGATGGCATTGTGGGCACTGGTGACGCCCTCGAGGATGACCACGTTCGCGCGGTCGGCAAGTCCGCCGAGCACGAACTCGGCAACGTCGCGGGCGCCCTTGCGGTTGTCGGGGCCGATGAAGGGGATCGCGAGGTCGTATTCGGCCAGCACCTCGGCATCGAGGCGATTGTCGATGTTGACCACCTGTATGCCGGCGGCGCGGGCGCGCGCGAGCACCGGCACGAGCGCCTTGGAGTCGGCCGGAGCGATGACGATGGCATCGACGCCAAGTCCCATCATCTGCTCCACCAGGGCCACCTGGGCGGCGAGGTCGCTCTCGTTCTTGATGCCGTTGACGATGAGGTCGTAGCGACCCTCGTGCTGGTCTTGGTGCGTCTGCGCGGCATCCGCCATGGTGACGAAGAACTCGTTGGCGAGGGATTTCATCACCAGCGCGATGGTGGGCTTCGCGTGGGTGTCGTGGTCGCCGCTATCGCCTTCCGGGCTGCACGCGGTACTGCCGAAAAGCGCCAGCACTACAGCACAGATGCTGAGTCGCATCCTTGGGAACAAGCGTCCCAGAGTTACACCACACACGTAGCACGACATTGGATTCCCCCAGCAACGAGTCAGAAAGGTGAATGTGCATCGAAGCCGAGCCAACACCAACGTGCCGGCCGGATGGCGCGGTCCCCAAGGCCGCTCGGAGCGAGGGCCCGTCACGCTCCTCGCGCCGAAGGCGAAGAAACCAAGGGCGAGGGCGTGCAACCAGCCTTCTCCCCCCAGACGGGCCACGGCACACTGCACAATAGCGCGCAGTCGGAGATTCCCAAGGAGCCTACGGGGTGGCCTCCGGAATTATCCATGCTTCGGCCTGAACTTCGCCTCCCATCTCCTCGACAACGACCCGATCGACGATGCCAACCCCCGTCGCCGCCATGTTGGTGAAATCATCCACGCCGTTCGGCGTCGGAAAACCGGTGCGGGTTCGATGGATGTTGTAGCGCTCCGAGAACTTCTGCCCGAACATCTCCTCGATGCCCGCCTTGCCGGCCATGAAGCCAAGCAGCCCGCCCCAAGTGGCCGCCGGATTGTCGGAATCCCAGCCGGCCAGCACCGCGATTTTCACCGTCTCCTGGTAGTCGCCCTCCCCGTAGAGCAAGCTGACGATGCTGGCGGCGAAGTTGATGCCGGAGGCGAAGCAGGCGTTGCAGAAGATCTCGCGCGAGGTCATGTCGTAGCCATCCTGCTGCTCGACCTGATAGCGCTGAAACACCTCGTCGCGGGCCTGCTCCCACGGCACGTCGGCGTCGTAGCGGCTCTTCACGAAGTCGTACATCTTCGCCGTGGTGGATTCATCCGGCAGCAGCGAGCGCGCTTCGGCAGCCATCGCATGCACCTGCTCCTTGGCGGGTTGGCCGGCATCGATGCCGGCGGCGAGGGCGTGCATGATGACGTAGAAGTCCGACGCCAGCTTCGCCTCGCCACTCGCGGTGGTGCGGATCGGCAGGTGCGCCATCTCTAGCGCGATGTCGGGTCGTCCTGGCGCGAACAAGCCGAAAATCTCGGTGGTGAGCTGCGCGTCGATCATTTCGCTCAGTTCGTTGTTGGCAGGATCGCTGGTCGCCGGCGGCACGATGCCTTCGTGCATCAGGTCGTGTGCGCGCTGGTTGGAGACCCAGAGGAAGTTCTCGCCGCCGCCCCTGCCGTCGCTGAGCGGGGAGTTGTTTTCGTCGAAGATGTGCGTCAGCCAGCCGTCGCGTATCTGCTCCCCGGTGAGCCGGCTGGTCTCGTGCTGCGCGAGCAGATGCTGGTACATGTACTCGATGTCGGTGTCGTCGTCGGCGCCCCAAATCTGGTTGGGTGCCCGCCGCACCCAATCGATGTTGCGCGACAGATCAGGTCGCCGGAAACCAAAGAAACTCGGCTGATCCTCCTTGCCCCAATCGTCCCGCGTATAGAAGACGAGCTGCTCCCCCTCTCCCACGCCAATCTTGTCCATCTCCGTGACGATGCCCGTCCAGTTCGCGAGGCACTGACCGAGCCAGAAGCCCTGCAGCTTCTCCGCATAGTCCGCCCGAGAAACCGTCAGCTCCCCCGCGCCGGCACCCATCGCCAAAACCAGCGCCGCCATGGCCATGGCACGAAAAAGCCCTCGCATGTTCTGCATTCCTTCTGGCCCTTGTAAGGGAGACTGGCAAGTATCACCCACCGCCTCGACATCCGGCAACGCGGTCGCCCCGTAGCGGCGGGAGTTCAGCCGCCGGCGGCCTCGCGTTCGGTGCGCAAGTCCAGGATGCGTTGCGCGAGTCTTGCGCGGAGGCGGTCGTCGTCGCCGACCAGGCGGGAGGCGTACTCGAGGTGGCGGACGGCGCCGTTGTAGTCGCCATGGAGGGCGAAGAACTCGGCGCGGGCGCGGTAGATGCCGACGGTGCTGCCGGCGAGCACTTCGGTTTCGGCGAGGAGATACCAGATGTCCGAGTCTTGCGGCCGCTTCTGGGCGTGGCGCCAGAGCACGCGGCTGGCTTCGTCGTGGTCGCCCTTGGCGCTGAGGGCGCGGGCGTGGAGCATGGTTAGGGGGTCGTTGTCGGGGTTGAGATAGAGCTGGCTGTCGAGCACGTCCAGGGCTTCCTGTGGGCGACCGCCTTCGATCAGCACCTCTGCCAGGGAGGCGGTGGTGAGGATGCTGTCCGGGCGCTGTCCGCGCAGCACCTGCATGGTGTCGGCGGCTTCGTCGTACTCGCCGTCGCCGGCGAGGGCCACCGCCAGCTCGTAGATGCCGGCTAGGCGCCGCACCGAGCCGGGCTCGCCCTCCTTGGCGCGGGCGCGGGCGGCAACCACGGCTTGCTTCGGTGTGTCGGCGTAATGCACGCGCACCCGCGCACGCATGAACTGATAGTCGGCGGAGGGTTCGTATTCGCCCTTCGACATGCGCGAGGCTTGATCGCGGGCGTCAGAGATGCGCGACTCGGTCAGCGGGTGGGTGAGCAGGAACTCGGGCGGGCGCTGGCTCATCGTGTGGCGGAAGGCGCGCTGCATCCGCTCGAACATGCGTGACACGCCTCTTGGATCGTACCCGGCTTCCACCAGGATGTTGAGACCAATGCGGTCTGCCTCCTGTTCGCGGGTGCGGCTGTAGCGCAGCATGGAGTCCTGGGCGAGGGCCTGGCTGCCCTGCATGGTCGCCATGGCCGCATCGGCGTCGCCGCCGGCGGCGATGATGGCGACGGAGGCCAGCACTCCCGCCAGCACAGAGAGCGACATGCCCTGCATCTTCTCCACTTGGCGCGCGAAGTGGCGCTGGCTCAGGTGGGCGAGCTCGTGCGCCACTACCGACGAGTACTCGTGCACGTCCTCTGCGTAAAGATAGAGGCCAAGATTGATGCCGATGATGCCGCCGGGCACTGCGAAGGCGTTGATTTCCGGGCTGTCCACCAGCACGGGATAAAGCACAGTCTCGTTCAGGTCCGCGTACTGCGCGAGGCCGCGGATGTTGACCTGCGTGAAGTACTTCAGCAGTGGGTCGTCCGAGGTCGGCACCTGGGCACGGATTTGCCGCAGCGCTTGCTGACCGAGGGCCCGCTCTGCCTCCGGCGAGACGATTGCGGAGGAGGCATCGCCAAGCTCGGGCAACTCGTTGGTATGCGCGCCAGCGCCGCCCGCTAAGAGCACGAGTGCAGCAACCGCTGTGTGCATGAGACGCATGGACGGCATCATAGCCGCAGCCCGCGCGCCCTGACGGGCGTTCCAGACAGCGCCAACAAAGCGCCGGCCCCGACAACGCCACCAAACCAGCCCCTGCCATGCGAGGGCCTCTCTGGACGGAGGGCGTCCCGC
The DNA here is from genome assembly GCA_009837725.1 of Gammaproteobacteria bacterium. Lineage (GTDB taxonomy): Bacteria > Pseudomonadota > Gammaproteobacteria > Pseudomonadales > Azotimanducaceae > VXYL01. The sequence continues at coordinate 29,323 of VXSY01000273.1, forward strand.
CCTCCAAGCGTGCCGAAGGCGCGCACGCAGCGGGGCCGGCCAAGGCCACCGTCACCCACGTCCCAGACAACGCCACCAAAGCGCCGGCCCCGAACACGCCATCAACAAATGGCACCTCGGTGCGATAATCCGCGCATGGCTGCCCACAACCAAAGCGACAACCCCGTGTTTCTCGATGCCACGGGACTGCGCTGCCCCATGCCCCTGCTCAAGGCAAAGAAGGCGCTGAACGAGATGGAGCCGGGCGTGCGCTTGCGCGTGGTGGCGACGGACCCCGGTTCCGTGCGCGACTTTGCCGTTTTCTCCGAACAGAGCGGCCATGCGCTGCTCGAATCCGAGGAGCAGGACGGCCGCTACACGTATCTCTTGGAGAAGCGCGCCCGCCCGCGCGGGTAGCAGTCGTGCGCTTCGTCGAGATCATCGGCGGGTGGGTCAACCGCCACTTCTCCAACGAAGAGGCGATCTTCTTGGTCGCCCTGATCGTCGCGGTGACGCTGGTGGTGCTCACGCTAGGTACCGTGCTTGCGCCGGTGCTGGCTGGGCTCGTGTTTGCGTTCCTCCTGCAGGGGCTCGTGAAGCGCCTTGAAAACTGGCATGTGCCGCGCATCGTCGCGGTGAGTTTCGCGGTGTTTCTGCTTGTCGGTGCCTTGGTACTGCTTTGTGTTGGTGTGCTGCCCTTGGTGTGGCGGCAGCTCGAAGAGTTCGTGGCGGCGTCGCCGGACTTCATCGCCGAGGTGGGCTCTGCGCTCGCGGAGTTGCCCGAGCGCTATCCGACGATGTTCCCGCAGGAACGGGTGAGCGGCTGGATCGACACCATGAGCAATCAGGTGGCGAACCTCGGCACGACGGTGCTGCAAGCGCTGGTGGCGCAGGTGTCGAACGTCTTTCAGATGCTCATTTTTTTGGTGCTTGCGCCCATCTCGGTGTTCTTCTTCCTGAAGGATAGCGATCGCTTGATGGCCGCTTTGGAGCGAGCGCTGCCGCCGCAGCGACGGCTGCTTACCCGCGTCGGCCGCGAGATGAACGCCCAGATCGCCAACTACGTGCGCGGCAAGGTGGTGGAGATCGTCATCGTGGGCCTCGCTTCGTACATCACCTTTGTGCTCTTGGGCCTCAACTACGCTGCCTTGCTCGGAGTGGTGGTGGGCCTATCCGTGCTCGTGCCATTCGTTGGTGCCGCAGTGGTGACCGTGCCGGTGGCCGCCGTGGGACTGTTGCAGCACGGCTGGTCCATCGAACTCGCCTACGTGATGGGTGCCTATGCCGTCATCCAAGCCATCGACGGCAACGTGCTGGTGCCGCTGCTCTTCTCCGAGGCGGTAAACCTGCACCCCATCGCCATCATCGTCGCTGTCCTCGCCTTCGGCGGCATCTGGGGCTTCTGGGGCGTCTTCTTCGCCATCCCGCTCGCGACCCTCATCAAGGCGGTGTACAACGCCTGGCCGAGCAAGGTCGAGGAAGAGGGCGAGCAAGCGGAAGCCGAGGAACCGCTCCCATCCGCCGACCCGCCGGGGCCCAGCTAGCTTTCTCGGGTGGCCGTCCCACCCGTCCGCCAGAAGACTGACGGTTGTTGAAGGGGCCTCGGCGTCGCGCGGGGAAAACCCACCTGCGAGCCGCTCGGACCGTTGGGCTTGCCATACGAAGTCGCGTTCGCTCCGCTGTCCCGCCCTGACGGGCGCGTTGGCGGTTCGCTGGCGCGAAAACTGCTGAGGTCTCGTCGCATTCGGGGGCACGCCCACGCGGTTTCCACGACGCAGCCTGCTAGCCGTAGCTGCGAGCGAACGCGAGCACGAAGGCCAGCAGTTGCGAAGCAACTGCCGACGCGCTCGTAGAGCGCGCTAGGCGACCGGAATCACGTCCGTAGCTTCCTGAACCGCGGACCGCCCGGCACCCACCAACCCGCCACCTTGCGCACTGCGGGTGCGGATCGTGTTGGTGCGCGCGTTGAACTGCCGCCCGTGCCGCCTCGCTGCGCAGCACAGACGGGCCCAGCATCCCGGCCGCCTGCTGACGCACGTTGCGATCGTCGTCGTGCAACAGCGCCTCGACCACCATGGGGATTACATCGTCCTCTCCGGGTCGGCAAGTCCCTTCCTTGCAGCGGTCGCAGGCGAGGGCATGGATCGACCACGCGCGCACGCCCGGGTGCCAATGGCTGACGTTGGCCGCCAGTTCCGGCAGCGCCTGCTCGTCCATGAAGTGATCGAGCACCTGGCAACAGGCGATGCGGACCTCGGGGTCCGCGTGCTTGAGCCCGGCCCGCACCGCCGGCGTTCCGGCCCGTCCGGCCGCCATCAACTTCCGCAAAGCCACCTTCCGCCGATGCGGAATGGCCAGCATCTCAACCGCCTCGGCGAGGGTGTTGCCCGACAGATCGACCACGGGACGAGCGAGGTCTCGTGCCATATCTGGTTAGTGTGGGGGTACCGAGTGGCCTAGACGTTTGTCCTGATGGTCAGGTTGAGTCTACCGTCGCGGCCGGTCCGGGCATCAGACCCTGGACCAGCGTGTCGATGCGGTAGAGGCCGGTGCGGGAGGTCATGTAGAGCATGTGGCCATCGTTGCCGAAGGCAGCATTGGCCGGCAGTTCGGGTGTTCGGATGGTTCCAAGATGGTCCCCGTCGGGACTGATGACCACGACGCCGCCGGGGCCGCTCGCCCAGATGTTGCCGAGGGTGTCAACGGCAAAGCCATCGGGTGCCCCCGGGTCTTCGCTGGCGGAGAGGTCGAGCAGCACTCGTCCTTCGCCGACGTTGAGATCGTCGGTGAGTGGAAACGCCATCCACACCCGCTCCACGTCGGAGTTGGCGACGTAGAGGGTGGTTTCGTCAGGAGACAGGCCAATGCCGTTCGGGCGACTCATGACATCTGACAGGAGCGTCACGCTGCCGTCCGGGTCCAGCCGGTAGATGCCTTGAAATCCGAGTTCACCGGCCTCGGGGTTCGCCAAACCGTAGGGCGGATCGGTGAAGAATGCGGCGCCGCTCGAGTGGTAGACGATGTCGTTGGGGCTGTTGAGCCGCTTGCCGTCGTAGCGGTCGGCAAGGGTGACACGGTTGCCGTCGTCTTCGATGCGCGCCACGCGTCGGTTTCCGTGTTCGCACAGGACCAGGCGGCCTTCGAGGTCCAGGGTGAGGCCGTTGGAGCCGCCCACGCCGTTGGTTTCGAGTTCGGGGAGAAACACTGGGCTCAGAAACACGCTGGTGCCTTCGGACTCCGACCAACGGAACACCGTGTCGCCCGGGATGTCGCTGAAAAGCAGATGGCCATCGTTGGTGCCGCCTACCCAGACCGGCCCCTCGATGAACTGGAATCCCTCCGCAATCCGCTCGACGGTAGCGTCGGCCGCTAGCAGCCCGTCTAGCTGATCGTTGCTCTCGGGAGCGTTCAAAGCTGGGGATGCCGGTGGCTGTGAGTCTTGGGCCGAGTCGCCGCCGTCGCAGGCGGTCACCGTCACCAGCAACAGGCAAGCGCAGAATCCGGCAACTTCACGCATGTCAACACTCCTTGGAATCGACGCCATTGCTGGGGCGGGACGCACTCACTCTAACTTGCTTTGGCCAGCACGCCTTAGGGTGTCTGGCTGGGCGCATTGCGGCTTCATCGACGTTGCCTTACGTCGCATGGAGGAAGCTGGAGCGGAACTGGATGCCCCAGTGGCCGTCTTGGAGGGTTGCGATCCAGAACGTGTCGAAGCTGTGGTACACGGTTCCGTCGGCGCGGCAGCGGTCGTTGCGGATGGCGATGTGTGCTTTGTCTGTGCCGGAGTGCAGTACTTCAAGGCTCGCGACGACGGTGTGGTGCCAGCCTTCTTCGCGCAGGCGGGGTTCGTTGCGGCGACAGCCGGCAATGAACGTCTCGGCGCTGTCGATCGTCGTGAACTTGCCGTCTGCGAGGCGGATGTGAGGGTAGTTGAGGGTGTCGGCGTGGCGTTCGTGGTCTTGGGCGTTGAAGGAATCGATGAATGCCTCGACCGCCTCGACGCCCCGTTTGGCGCTCTCTTCGTTCATGTGCCACGGTCCCCGGTACTTCCGATCCTTTTAGTATGTCCGAAATGCCAGACGCAGACTCCGTCTCGAAGTGGACTCCATGAAGGGAGAGCCCTGCGGACTTCCTTGCGCGAGAACGACGGTGGCCATCCAAATGCGGTTGCGTGCACTGCATTGGCTCACTGGGCCGGTCCAAGTCAGAGGAACGAACGCCGCGGCCCGACCTATCGGATCGCTCTAGGAAAGGGGAAGGACATTGGAGACTAAGGGAGATGGCTTGCGGGTTTTCGGCATTGATGCCGCTGGGGCATTTGACGAGTACGCGCGGCTGCCGTTCGAGGCCAAGCACACAGAGGCCATGCTGGAGGACTGGCTGGAGTCGAATCCGGACGGGTTCGGTGAAAAAGGGAGCGTCCTGATCATGGGCCGGCAGTTGGCCACAGACCTTGGTGGTTCCATTGACCTCCTTGGGCTGGACCGCAATGGCAATGTGGTCGTGGTTGAGCTCAAGCGAGATCGAACGCCGCGCGATGTGATCGCTCAGGCGCTTGAGTACGCGGCGTTCGCGGAGAAACTCGATGTGCCGGAACTGGAGACTGTGCTTCGCACGTACTTGGGTGACAACGACATCAGCTTGGTCGATTACCACCGCGAGTATTTCGACCTTGCGAAGGACGAAGGCGTTGCTTTCAACAAGAGCCAACATCTGGTCATCGTCGGTCAGCAGGTGACGGCACCGATACGCGAAACGGCGGCCTACCTTGGATCGCGAGGCATCCTAACGACTTGCGTTGAGTTCACGTTCTTCGAGGCGGAAGGCGGCAAACGGCTGTTTACGCGGGATGTCGTGGTGGACGGGCATGGAGGTGGCCGGCGGCAGGCGGTATCCGCACCGCGGCACGAGACGAACGAGGCGGAGTTTCTCAACGCTTGTGACGAGCACGGACGCGACCTTTTCCCGCGCGTTTTGGACTGGGCTTTCAAGAACAACCACAAGGTTTCGTGGGGCGAGAAGGGGTTCTCCATCGGGTTGGAAAGCAAGAGCGGCCGGGTGGTGCTCTGTTACGGATATCCGCGTGGGGCTGTCTATGGACAAAGCATCCACACGGCATTGCGAGACCGCTATGGCCTCGGCAAATTGACGGCGGTGCCGATTGAGGCAATCGAAGAGCTCGAAGGCAAGGTCAAGGCGATGGGTTGGTTCGTCAAGGCGGGCCGGCAACTGAAGTGGGTCGTCGATGCCCAGCCGGAACAGGAGCAAACCGAGGCATTGTTTACTTGGCTGGACGCAGTGTCCGCGTTGGTACGCAAGCACGATACAGCCGCAACGCCTGAGTGCGCCGGCAGGGCCCCCCAAGGCCCGTCTGTTAGCGTAGGGTTGCGTTCGACAGGATCGGAAAAGGGGAAGGGATGCCGCTTCGGGGCAAGCTGCGCTTCAACATGAAGCTCTCGTTCGGGGTCGGGCAGGCTGCGGAGGGGTTCTTTGGTGCCGCGTACGGTACGTTTCTGATCTTCTACTACAACCAGGTGCTTGGGATGCCGGGCACTTTGGCTGGGGCGGCGGTGGGGATCGCGCTGGTCGTCGATGCGTTCACCGATCCGCTGGCGGGCTCGCTCTCCGACCACTGGAACTCGCGCCACGGGCGGCGCCACCCCTTCATGTACGCCTCGATCCTGCCGTTGATGCTGTCGTTCTATTTCCTTTTCTTCCCGCTCGTGACGAGCGACCTGGGCCTCTTCGTGTGGCTGGTGGTGTTCTCCAACGCCACGCGCACGTCCATGTCCCTCTATCACGTGCCGCACATCGCCCTCGGCGCGGAAATGAGCGAGGACTACGACGAACGTTCGAAGCCGGTGGGCTATCGGATGTTCTTCGCCAACGTCGGCGTGCTGCTCACCTTTGCCCTGGGCTTCGGCTACTTCTTCTTGCCGACGCCGGAGTTCGAGAACGGTCAGCTCAACGCCGCGTCCTATCCGCCCTTTGCCATCCTGCTCGCGGTGCTAATGGGGATCACCATCTTCTGGAGCGGCTGGGGGACGCGCGCCGCGATCCCGCACCTGCCCACCGTTCCGGCCGCTCCACGCCTCGGCCTGGGCCGGGTGCTCTGGCGGGTGCTCCTCGACGTCGCCGCCGCCATGCGCAGCCGCTCGTTCCGCTGGCTGTTCCTCGGCGTTCTGATCGTGTTCGTCATGGTGGGGGTGAACGGTGGGCTGGACCTCTACATCTTCACCTACTTCTGGGAGCTCGATCGCATTTCGCTCCTCACCGTGATCCTCGCCTATCCCGTGGGCGTGATGCTTGGCTCCTTTTTCTGTCCCGCATTCTTCAATCGCTTTGGCAAGAAGGCGGGGCTGATGTTCGGTGCCTGTTCGTGGCCGCTTTGGCAGACGCTCCCCATCGTCGCCCGGCTGCTCGACTGGTTCCCGGAGAACGGCGATCCAATGCTGGTGGTGCTGCTGGTGGCCATCAAGGTCGTGCAGGGCGCCTGCACCGTGCAGGCAAACGTTGCCTTCGGCTCGATGGTGGCGGACATCGTGGACGAGCACGAGTACGAAACCGGCCAACGCCAGGAGGGCATCTTTTTCGCCGCCAGTTCGTTCTCCGCCAAGGCCACCTCCGGCATCGGCAACGTCATCGCCGGCATCGCTCTCGACATCATCTCCTGGCCCCGTGGAGCACACATCCGCACGGCTGCGGATGTGCCGCCAGAGACGTTGGTGAACCTCGGGTTGGTGTATGGCCCTATCGTCGCGGCGTTCGGCTTCGTCTCCGTGTGGTGCTACACGCACTATCGGCTATCGCGGGAACGGCACGCGGAAATCCTCGACGTACTCGCCGAGCGACGAGCGGCGGCCTCGACCCAGGCGCTGGCCGCAAGCCCTGCCGCGTCTGGATGATTGCGAGTGGTTGAATGAACGGAAGGGTGCTGGCGCTTGCGTTGGCCGCAGTCGTCACCGCGCCACTTGCAGCCGAAGTCGCCGTGGTGGACGAGCGGGGCTTCGTCTCCGAGCACGAACTGGACATCGCGGCGACGCCAGATCGCGTCTTCGAAGCGCTCATCGACGAAGTCGGCGCGTGGTGGGACCCGGCGCACACCTATTGGGGAGATAGCTCGCGGCTCACGTTCGAGTGCGGGTTCCTACCCACGCTCTGTGAGGTCTCGGAGGACGGCGAGGGTTTTGCGCGGCACATGACGGTGGACTCGGTTCGCCCAGGCAAGAGCCTCGTCCTGAGCGGCGGCCTCGGCCCGCTGCAGCCACTTGGCGTTGCCGCCAGCATGTCCTTCCGCCTCCCGGTGACAGCGGATGGCACGCGCCTCGACTACCGGTACATTGTCAACGGTCGCGACCTCGAGCAACTCGCCGAACCGGTGGATCGCGTGCAAGGCGAGCAGCTCGCCCGCCTCAAGCGCTATGTCGAGACCGGCAGCCCGGAGCCGACAAGCGACTGATTGCCTATCGGAAGCTGGCCGTCTCTGGTAGGTTATGGCGCTTTTGCGGCGTCGGTTGGCGGCAAGCGCGAACCTGCAAGGCAAGACCACTCGCGCCCGCAAGGGTGCGCAATCGCTCAAGGGGAGTTTCATGGGTACTGTTTCGGGCGCGGCTCTGATGGCGCGCAGCCTCAAGACGCAGGGCGTCGACTACATGTTCGGAATCGTCGGCTTCCCGGTACAGGGCGTTGCTGCCGAGGCGCAGAAGGCCGGCATCACCTACATCGGCATGCGCAACGAGCAGGCCGCCAGCTATGCGGCACATGCCGCCGGCTACCTCACCGGCCGCCCGCAGGCCTGCCTGACGGTGTCTGGCCCGGGCGTCATTCATGCCTTCGCCGGCCTTGCCAACGCCAAGGAGAACTGCTGGCCGATGATCCTCATCGGCGGCGCTTCGCCCGTGTACCAGAACGGCATGGGTGCCTTTCAGGAGGAGCGCCAGACCGAGCTCGCCGCGCCCTACTGCAAGTTCGCGCACGACATCGAGCACGCCTCGCGCATCCCCTTCTATGTCAACAAGGCCGTGCGGCACTCGATCTACGGACGGCCGGGGCCGGTCTATCTCGACTTCCCCGACGACATCATCCGCGCCGAGGTGGACGAGGACGAAATCGTCGATGCGCCTCGGGTGCCCGAACCGCCGCGCACGCTGGCGGACCCCGAAGCGGTGGAAGCGACGCTGAATGCGCTGGAATCTGCCGAGCGGCCGCTTGTGGTGGTGGGCAAGGGTATGGCCTGGTCCCGCGCCGAAGACGAAGTGCGGGAATTCATCGAGCGCACGCAACTGCCGTTCCTCAACTCGCCCATGGGCAAGGGCACGATGCCGGACGACGATCCGCTTTCGGTGGGGGCCGCGCGCAGCACCGCGTTGCGGGAAGCCGACCTCGTCGTGCTGCTTGGCGCAAGGCTCAACTGGATCATGCACTTCGGCCTGCCGCCGCGCTTCAACAAGGACGTTCGGGTCATCCAGCTCGACATCCAGCCTGAAGAGATTGGCTCCAACGTGGAGGTGGAAACGGCGCTGGTGGGCGACGGCAAGGCGGTTGTGGGGCAGCTTAACCGCGCCCTCGACAACCGCCAGTGGTTCTACCCGGCGGAAACCGAGTGGCGCGACACCCTGCAGGCCAAGGCCGAAGCGAATCTCAAGGCCGTGCAGCCGATGATCGACGACGATGCGGCGCCGACCAATTACTACCGTGCCTTCCGCGACATCGTCGACTGGATGCCGGATGACGCCATCATCATCGGCGAGGGCGCCAACACGATGGACATCGGCCGCACGCAGATGCCGAACCGCAGTGCCCGACACCGACTCGACGCCGGCACCTACGGCACCATGGGCGTGGGCCTCGGCTTCGCCATCGCCGCGGCGGTGACGAACCCGGACAAGCCCATCGTCTCCGTGCAGGGAGACTCCGCGTTCGGCTTCACCGGCATGGAGATCGAGACGATGGTGCGCTACAACCTGCCGGTGAAGCTCATCGTCCTCAACAACGGCGGCATCGGCGGCGGCATTGGCCCGCTTAAGGAAGGCCAGACCGTGCCGCCTGGCATCCTCACCTACGGCGCTCACTACGAGGGCATGCTCGAAGCCTTGGGCGGCAAGGGCTTCTACGTGGAAGACCCGAAGGACCTCCGGGCGGCGTTGGACGAGGCGATGGCCTTCAACGGCCCGACTCTCATCAACGTGCCCCTGAACCCGCGTGCGGGTCGCAAGCCGCAGGAGTTCGGCTGGTTGACCACCTGATCGGGCCCAACCGATCTGGAGCGTGGGCCGCGGGTTGCGGCCCCGGTTTGTTTTTGGGACACCGGCGCCCCCACGACGCGCCCGCAGGGGGGGAAAACCC
>VXSY01000273.1:38659-63421 GCA_009837725.1 Gammaproteobacteria bacterium
GGGTCACCACTTGCTCGGCCCCACCCTTTGTGGTGGGGGGCCGGCTTGGCGGGCCACGTTTCGTTTGGGGAACCTCGGCAGCGCCAAGGCGGCCCCTCTAGGGGTCAATCCCGCAACAGCTCGTTGATCGACGTCTTGGAACGCGTGCGTTCGTCCACCCGCTTGATGATCACCGCGCAGTAGAGGCTTGGGCGGGGGATGCCGTCCTCGCCGGTGCCACCCGCCAGAGAGCCCGACACCACGACCGAATAGGCCGGCACGCGGCCATAGATGATCTCGCCGGTGAAGCGGTCCACGATCTTGGTGGATTGGCCGATGAAAACGCCCATGCCGAGGACGGCGCCTTCCTCCACCAGCACGCCCTCCACGACTTCCGAGCGGGCGCCGATGAAGCAGTTGTCCTCGACGATCACCGGTTCCGCCTGCAACGGTTCTAGCACGCCGCCGATGCCGGCGCCACCGGAGATGTGGCAGTTCTTGCCGATCTGGGCACAGGAGCCGACGGTGGCCCAGCTGTCCACCATGGTGCCGCTGTCCACATAGGCGCCGACGTTGACGAAGCTCGGCATCAGCACCACGGAAGGGGCAACGTATGCCGAGTGGCGCACCGTGGCGGTGGGCACGGCGCGAAAGCCGGCGGCGCGGAATGTGGCTTCGTCCCAGCCGCGGAATTTCGACGGCACCTTGTCCCACCAGTCGCCGGTGTCGGGGCCGCCTGGCACCGGACGCATGTCGTTCAGCACGAAGCTCAGCAGCACGGCCTTCTTGAGCCATTGGTGGACATGCCATTCAGTGCCGACTTTCTCGGCAACCCGCGCCCGTCCAGCGTCGAGGTCTGCGAGTGCCTGCTCGACGGCCTCCCGAATCTTGCCGCCCGTGTCGAAACCGAGTTCCTCGCGTCGTTCCCAAGCGTCGTCGATGATGGCTTCCATGCCGGCCATGCCACGTTTGCCCTCCAGGGGCAGCAGATAAGAAGGAAACGTGATCGTAACCCGTGACCTGCCACATGCAGTTCGCGAAGCGAACCGCCAACGCGCCCGTTAGGGCGCGCGTTCGGGTAGCGAACTGCCAACGCGCGCGCAGGGGTGCGTCTTTACACGGCTGGCTGCACCTTCGGATAATGGGGCCGTCGGCGTGCATGTCGCGCACCGACGTCATTGGGCAACGGAGATCAGCAACCTATGACGCCTGAACTCATCGCCATCATCGGCACCGGCATTGCGCTGGCCGTGGTGATAGTGCCAGGGCAAAGAGCAATGCGGCGTGACCTCGCCAACCTTGAGAAGGGGATGCTTGAACGCATGTCCAACCTCGAGGTGAGAATGCTGGAACGCATGACCAAGCTCGAGAAGGAAATGCTGGAACGCATGACCAAGCTCGAAGCGGAACTGCGGGAACGCATCGCGCATCTTGAGGGTGTGGTCGAGGGCCTCGTTCGTCAACGGCAGCAAGAAGGAGCTCCTAAGGTATGAGGGCAAGCCCGGACGTAGGTCCGGGCGCTTTCTCCGCCCCGCTTGCTTCCATCCCCGTTTCGCCACGCCAGGAGCGCAAACCAATGATCGACGAACTGCGCCAGTGTGTTGAGAGCGCGATTGCTGGGTCGATCGTGGAGGTGCTTGGCGAAGGCAACCGGTTTGAACTGCGGGTCGTTTCCGACGCCTTTGAGGGGCTTGGCCGCGTGCAGCGGCAGCAGGCGGTGTATGGGGCCATTCGCCAGCACATCCAATCCGGCGCGGTCCACGCCGTCACGATCCGGGCGTTGACGCCAGCCGAGGCCGAGTGATTCGTCGCCTATACAGCGACGCGGCCGGGTTCGCCGCCGAACTGAACGCGCTTTTGGCTTGGGACGTTGCCCAGTCCCCTGCCGTTAGCCGTGCCGCTCAGGAAATCGTCGAAGACGTGCAACGACGCGGCGACTTGGCATTGCTCGAATGCACCCGTCGTCTCGATCAACTGCAAGTGTCGGACGCCGCAGCCCTCGAACTCGGGAAGGACGCACTCGAGGAAAGCTACGGCCGGCTTCCCCTAGCGGATCGCGAAGCACTCGAGGGCGTGGCGCGACGCATCCGGCGCTATCACGAGGCGCAACCCGATGGAGCGTTTGAGATCACGGACGAGGAGGGCAACATCCTCGGCATGCGCGTCACCCCCTTGGATCGGGTGGGCATCTATGTGCCGGGCGGGCAGGCCGCCTATCCCTCGACGGCGCTCATGACCGTCATTCCGGCACGGGTCGCCGGTGTCGGCGAAGTGATCGTCACCACCCCGACGCCCGCTGGCAAGTGCAGCGATCACCTGCTCGCGGCGCTGTTCATTGCCGGGCCAGACCGCGTGTTCACCGTCGGCGGCGCACAAGCCATCGCGGCATTGGCGTGGGGCACCGAAACCGTGCCGCAGGTTCACAAGATCGTCGGCCCGGGCGGCGCATTCGTCACGGCGGCGAAGCGGCTGGTGTTCGGTCCGGTCGGCATCGATTCGCTGGCGGGACCGAGCGAGGTGGTAGTCATTGCCGACGGCAGCGTTGCGCCGGCTTGGACTGCACTTGACCTGTTGGCGCAAGCCGAACACGACGCCGACGCCCAGGCCATCCTGCTTTCCCCGGACGCGGGCTATCTGGACCGCGTCGAACAAGCCGCCGCCGAATCCCTGCGTTCGCTCTCCCGGGCCGACATCATCCGCGACTCCCTCGCATCGCGCGGAGCGCTGGTTCACACGCGCAATCTCGCCGAAGCCTGCGACATTGCCAACCGCATCGCGCCCGAACACCTCGAACTCGCCGTGCGCGACCCCGACGCCTTGCTGCCGAGCATCCGTCACGCCGGTGCGATCTTCCTGGGTGGCCACGCGGCGGAGGTGATCGGCGACTACAGCGCGGGCCCCAGCCACGTGCTGCCGACCTTCGGCACGGCACGCTACGCCTCACCCCTGAGTGTCACGGACTTCCAGAAACGCAGTTCCCTGGTGCGCTGCAACGAGACAAGCGTGCAGGAACCGGCGCGCCTCGCCGCCAACGTGGCCGAGTCGGAGGGGCTGTCCGCTCATGCGGCGGCAGCACACGCCCGCATCGCCGGGTTCGACGACAATCGCGCCTAGCGGTGGCGCACGCGATGTGTTGATGCCACCTTCGTCAACGCCGTGCCGTGGGCCGCACTGCCGCGGCGGCTCGCACGGTGAGTTCGGTGCCTTCCCGGCGCAGGCGAACGGTGAGTTCGGCACCCGGTTCGATTGCGCGCATTCGCTGCACCACGGAGCGCATGGACGTGGCTGCCTCGCCATTGATGGCAAGGATGATGTCGCCGGGGCGGATGCCGGCTCCCGACGCAGGAGTGCCCGGCAGCACCCGTGCCACCACAAGGCCGCCTTGGCCGGCGGCAAGATCGACGCCGAGCCAGCCTCTTTCCACCCGACCGTTGGCGATGATCTGGTCGAGCACGTCAAAGGCGAGTTCAGACGGAATCGCAAAGCCGATGCCGACACCTTCGGCGCTGCCGTCGGGGCTGTAGATGAGGGTGTTGACGCCCACCATGCGGCCATCGGAATCCACCAGCGGGCCGCCGCTGTTGCCGGGATGCACTGCGGCGTCGGTCTGGATGAAGTCGTCCCAAGGACTCGCGCCGATGCCATAGCGCCCTTTGGCACTGACGATGCCGAGGGACACCGTCTGGCCGACGTTGAACGGATTGCCGATGGCGAGCACCACGTCGCCGACCCGCAGGGCGCCCGAGTCCGCCCGTTCGATGGCGGCAAAGCCGTCGCCCGCCACCTTGATGACGGCGAGGTCGGTTTCCACATCCGTGCCGACCACCGCCGCTTGCGCCTGCCTACCGTTCGGAAACGCAACCAGAATGTCGTCCGCTCCGGCGATGACATGGTTGTTGGTGAGGATGTAGCCATCCTCGCGTGCCATCACCCCCGATCCGAGCGAGCTTCTCATGCGCCCGGAGTCTTCGCAGAGGCCCCGAAACCGCGCCAGGCGGCAGATGGGATGGCGATAGGCGGCGACCACCTTGCGCGAGAAAATATTGACCACCGCCGGTGCGGCGCGATCCACGGCGTCGGCGAAGCCGTCGTTGGCGGCGGGTGCGGCGCCGCGCAGCCACAGGACGATGGCAACGCCCACCAGGCCACCGCCAAGGATCGGCAAGGCAACGTAGCGCAGCAGTTGCGACATGAAAGCGGTCTGCAGGGCGGCGAGCGAGGTGGGGATTATAGGTGGCAGCGCGGCAGCAAACGCGTTGCCTGCTGGCCGAAATGGCCGGCGCAGCGGGCCCCAGCCGGCTGGGCGAGCAGTTCGCAACGGCAACTGCTGACGCACCGGCAGGCGTGCGCCGGTGCTTGCGCGTTGCCGTAGGAAAGCGCGTTGACGCCGGGCGAGTTGCACCGCAGGAACATCGACGCCGGGTTCGACGCGGATCCGGCGCAGCTTGCGGTGGTGGAACGGCTCGACGCGTTGCACAGGCAGCTCGCTGCCGGGTCCGCCGCCGGGCGAGGCTTGGGTCGCCTGCTCGCTCGACGACGGCCACCGGTGCGCGGCATGTATCTGTGGGGCAGTGTCGGGCGTGGCAAGACCTATCTCATGGACCTGCTGCACGAGTCGGTGCCGGGAGACCGTCTGCGACTGCATTTCCACCGCTTCATGCAGCGGGTACATGCGGAACTCGGTCGCTTTGCCGGAAACCCGGATCCTCTGCACGACGTGGCGGATGGCATCGCCGCCGAGGCTCGGCTTTTGTGTTTCGACGAGTTCTTCGTCTCCGACATCGGCGATGCCATGATCCTCGCGGAACTGCTGAGTCATTTGTTCGCACGGCAGGTTACGTTGGTGGCGACCTCCAACGTCGAGCCGTCACACCTGTACGATAACGGATTGCAAAGACGGCGTTTCCTGCCGGCGATACGACTAATCGAGCAACATTGCGATGTGGTGGCAATCGGAGGGGAGGTGGATTTCCGGCTGCGCGTGCTGCGTCAGTCGGAGATATACCGAGCGGCCACCGACGAGGCGGGTCTTGAACGGAGCTTTCGCGAACTTTGTCCCGGCGTTGCCGAGCGTGATGCACGCTTGCAGGTGAATGGCCGCAGCATTCTTGCCCGACAGCGGGGCGAGGACGTGGTTTGGTTCGAGTTTGGGCAAATCTGTGACGGCCCACGCAGTCAGAATGACTACATTGAGCTGGCTCGTGAGTTCCATGCGGTGGTAGTGAGCGGTGTTCCCGTGTTCACGCCGGCCACAGAGGATCAGGCGCGACGCTTCATCAGTCTCATTGACGAGTTCTACGATCGCAATGTCAAGATGCTGCTTTCCGCCCATGCACCGGTGGAACGGTTGTATCAGGGGGAACGCCTCGGCTTCGAGTTCCAGCGAACCGAGAGCCGCATCATCGAAATGCAGGGCGAGGAATACCTAGCACGCACCCATAGGGCGTAGGGGACGGGCTTGCCCGGTGCGTGCCCGAAGCTGTGGCAGCCGCCTTAGGCACGGGACGCGATAGGCCGGTCGCCTATGAGTGCGCCGAACGACCGGCCACGCCCCGCGGCACCGACGTAACGCGTTCGAAGGAAGACCGTAAACCTAAACTTCGCTCAGGGTCGGCTTGGGCTGGGCAAGAATCGTCATCCGAAGGCAACGGCTCTGGTGGCACTAACAGTCTGTCGGACTTGGCGGCGATGCACCCGCTTGCCGGACAGGGCGACGCCTGCGTCGCCCTTCTTCGGGTGGCCTTCCTCACGCGAACTGCTGGCCTTCGTGCTCGCGTTCGCTCACAGCTACGGCTACCAGCCTGTCGGACTTCGCCGCTGGCGCGGCAAAGTCCGACAGGCTGCTAACGTCATGGAATTAGCAGCTTGCACCCCCAACCATCACCCTCGCGCTCGAAAAGGCGTCGATCATGCACGCCGGTGTCGTTGTCGAGGGCGAGTCGATCGACACGTTCAGGGTGCAGGAAAAAGCCAAGTGCGTTGGCGGGAGCTGCATCGGATTCCATCTGTGCCAATCGGGCCAGCAGTGTCGCTCGATCTTCCACAACACTGCCTTGCGGCGAGCGTTGATACAACCAATCGAGGCGTTTGGCCGCTAGGGGACGAAGTTGCCAGCTTTCTCGCACGATATGGGGATCCATGGCTTCGAGCCGGCAGGAGATTCGATACTGCACACCGAGGCTCGGCAGCCATGCCAAAACCGAGATGCGGTCACCGTGGCCGAACTCACTCGCCTTGGGGCTGCTGCCGCTCAAGAAGATGCCAAGTCGCGAGTCGATATCGCGCAACACGAGCACCCGAGCCTGCGGCGTGCCGGTTGCATCGACACTGCTTACTACGCAAAGGTTGGCATTTCCGTCACCTTGTTCGCGGGCGCTTGCGCGATCCCGCCCGAGAGTCGCAATGGGATCAGTCGAGTCCATCATCCATACTGCAAAGGCGGACCAGTGGCAACGTGCGAAAACGGACAAGCCGCTAGGTTAGAAGGTGGCGACCGACTGCCGCCCGGTACGGGCGACAGTCGGCCTCGGCAGGGCTGATCAGAAGTTACCACCCGTGTCGTCCGCCTCCGGTGCGGCACCTGTGTCTGCATCCCCAGCCGGCGCGGTGTCGGTAGCGGCATCCTCGGCTCCGGTGCCAGCTTCCGCTGCCGCAGCACCCTGGCGGCGACGAGGCGCGGGATTGTCGCGGGGGTCGGCCGGATCTTTGGTGGCGGCGAAGACGATTTGATACTGGATCTTGTCGTCGATGTTGGCATCCGCCATGATCTGGTTGATTTCCTTGCGGATATCGGATCGCGAAACACCTTCCTTGTAGTACCGGTCGCGAATATAGTCAGTTCGCTTTTGACCGTTGGGAAGCATCACGGCTCTTCCCCGGCCGCGAGCCCGCGCTGGCATCGGTTGCGAAGGTGCTGGCACCGCAGCCGTTTGGGGTTCCGCCAGCTCGCGCGCTGGTGCGGCCTGAACCACGGGAGCTGGTGCCGGCTCGCTGGCCTTGCGGGCGACGGTCGCCATGTCTCGTTGGATTTCGCTCAGGCGAAATGCAATGTCGGGCATCTGATCAGCTACACGCCATGCAAAGTAGGCGACGATGACGCCCAGAACGGCGATGATGATCAACAGGATTTCTTCCATGAGTCAACTCCCCTCGGTTCCCTTGTCGATGGTGTGGCTTGACAACGTGATGATGTGAAGCTGTTGACGCAGCCTCGTCAAACGAGGCGCGAAGCATAGCATTTTATTCACACCGTGCAACCCTACAGCGAAAAAGGGTGGCCTATGGTGGACCTGACGTTAGAATCGACGCATTCGTGACGTAGTGGCTGAATGGTGGAGTACAAAACAAGTGCCTTTGCCGACTGAGTTTGTTGACAGGGTCGAAGACGAACTTGGTGAGGACCAGGCCAGGCGCATTGTCGCAAGTATGTCAGAACCGAAGCGAATCGCGTGGTGGGTCAACCCGTTGCGGCCGTGTTCGTCGGAGTTGCTTCCAACCGGGCGCCCCCTGCTGGGGTTGTCGGGAGTGATGACGTGCGCGCCAAGCGAGCGGCAATCGGTCGTGCGTCATCCGGCAGCCGTGGAGGGTGGCATCTACCCCATCAACCCGTCGAGTGTGGTTGCCGTCCTGGCGCTCGCGCCATTGCCGGGAGAGGAGATTCTCGACCTCGCCGCTGCGCCCGGTGGCAAGTCGATACTTATCGCCGCAAGGATGAACAACACCGGCAGGCTGGCAGCAGTGGAATCCGTGCGCAAACGATTCTTGCGAATGCGCGCTAATCTGCAGCGTTGTGGGGTCACTATGTCGAAATGCTATCTCGACGACGGCAGGAACACGGGCAGGAAGACTCCCGAACGCTTCGATCGCGTGCTGCTCGACGCCCCTTGCTCCTCGGAAGGACGCTTCCGCACCGACGACGCCGACACTACCCGTCGCTGGCGGCCCCGCAAGGTGGTGGAGACATCGCGCAAACAACGTGCACTCATAGACTCCGCATTTCGTTGCCTAAAGCCCGGTGGCGTGTTGGTGTACTGCACATGCACTTTCGCGCTGAAGGAAAACGAGGAAGTAGTGGAGTGGTTGTTGCGCCGCCATGAAACTGCCGAACTGCGCCCCTTCCACTTCGACAGTGTGCCGGGTGAGGAAGGAGCATTGGCCGGCACCTTGCGCATCATCCCCGACGACACCTTCGACGGTTTCTTCGTTGCCGTGATCCACAAGTTGGCGAAATGCCATGGCGAGTTAGCAGGAGCATTTGCACTGTAGTTGTCCGGCCTCCCGGCTGGCGGGTTGGAAGTTCATGTATCGCTAGGCTGCCGAGTCTCGCACGTCCGACTCCAGAAACTGCGCGAGCGCGAACTCTCGATAGAGGGGATTGGTTGCCACCAGGGCGCGGTGTGTGCCCGATGCGACCGTGCGGCCTTCGTCCAGGACAATGATGCGGTCGGCCTGACGAACGGTGGACAGGCGGTGTGCGACGATTAGCACTGTGCGCTTGCCCTTCTGCACCTCAAGCGCCGTGCGAATCGCTTCTTCCGAACGTGCGTCCAAGGCACTAGTGGCCTCGTCCACGAGCAGGATGCCTGGTCGTCCGGGCAAGTCCGGCGCCGCCAGAAAGGCGCGAGCGATGGCGAGTCGCTGTCGCTGGCCCCCGGAAAGGCCGACACCTCCCTCGCCGACGCTGGTTTCGATACCGTCCGGGAGCGCATTAACGAAGTCCGTGGCATGGGCGTCTTCAAGCGCGGCCTCGATGTCGGCTGGCTTTGCCTCCGTCGCGCCGTAGGCGAGGTTGTCCGCGATGGAGCCGGCGAAAAGCACTGCGTCCTGTGGCACCGGCGCCATTTGCTCGCGGAGGTCCGAGAACGACTGCGCCCGCACATCCACCCCGCCCACCAGCACCTTGCCCTCATCCACGTCGTGGAAGCGCAAGGCCAGATCGAGCACTGTGCTCTTGCCGGCACCGGAAGGCCCAACCAGTGCCACCATCTCGCCGGGCTCCACGACGAAGGAGACATCGGTGAGCACGTTGGCAGAAGGGCGGGACGGATAGCGAAACGACACCCGCCGAAACTCGATGCGGCCCGGCGTCGTTTGCTGAGAGGAGGTGTTTGGTTCCGGCAGGCGGGACGACGACGCCAACAGTTCCATCAGGCGTTCGGCAGCGCCGGCAGCACGCTGGATTTCGCCCCAAACCTCGCTCAAGGCGCCCACCGATCCGGCAACGATGAAGGCATAGAAGATGAACGCCACCAACTCGCCTTGGCTGGTGCGACCCGAGAGCACATCCTGACCGCCGATCCACAGCATGGTCGCGACCGCCGCCATCACCATTACCATCACCGTCGCCACGAGCCAGGCGCGCTGGCGAATGCGCTGAATCGCCACGTCGAAGGCCCGATAGACATGGCGGCGGAACGCGTCGAGGTCTCGTTGCTCACGGCGGAACGCCTGCACCACGCGAATGTGTCGCAGCGACTCGCCGGCGTAGCTGCCGACATCGGCGATGCGGTCTTGGCTCGAACGCGACAGCCGCCGCACGCGCCGGCCAAAGAGCATCACCGGCAGCACGACGAGAGGGACGCACACGACCACCAGCAGCGACAGGCGCGCGTTCGTCACGACCAAGAGACAAACGCCGCCCACACCCATGAGCAGGTTGCGCAGGGCGATGGACACCGATGAACCAATCACCGTTTGCACGAGCGTGGTATCCGTGGTGATGCGCGAGGAGATTTCGGTGGGGCGGTTGGTGTCGAAGAAGCCGGGGTGCAGGCGCACCAGGCGGGCATACACGGCCGTGCGGATGTCGGCGCTGACGCGCTCTCCCACCCAGGAGACGAGGTAGAAGCGAATCCACGTCCCGGCGGTGAGAAGGAGCACGAGCACCGCGAACACGAGAATGCTCGCTTGCAGCACCTCCACGGAGTCCTGCGCGAGGCCACGATCCACCAACAGTCGCAGCCCCTGCCCTACCGACAACGTCACGGAAGCCGTGACCAGCAACGCCACGAAGGCGCCGACAACGCGCCATCGATACGGCGCCACAAACGACCAAATGGGCAACAGCCGGGTCAGCTCCTTCGTTGCCGCCCGCCGGTTTTCGTCTGGTCCCGCATCCGCCACCACACGAATCGTAGCCCGGATTGTCTGTGATTGCTCCGTGGCGCTCGTTCGGGCTAGATGCATTCAGGCAGACCGGACCTGCCCCTTGCGCGCCGGTTCAATGTAGCCTTTACTTCCTGCACGCACCCGCGGCACATCAAGGGGCTGCCAAAATGCTTGTCCGGTCACACCAACGGGGGCCGACGACGGACGCCACGCGCACATGGCGTGGCGCTCGCATGGCAATGCTCGCACTCGTCGTTGCGGTTGGGCTGGGCCCGGAAAGCGCCGACGCCGAGCAGCGGGACGCGACGCTCCGGCCAGACGAAGCCGCAGCCCTCGAGCAGATGCAAGCTGGCATCAACACGCGAGAGTATGCCCGCGTGATCGTTCAGGGCGAAGATCTCGTGGAGACGATCGAGGCCCGGTCCCATCGCTACGACACGGATCTCATTGCCCCACTCAGCCTGCTCGCCGAAGCGCTGCTGCGCGGTGGCGACGCCGTTCGCGCCGACGAGACCTTCGAGCGCGCACTGCATCTGGTGCGCGTCAATGACGGCCCGGTGAGCCTCAGCCAACTGCCGTTGGTGTATCGCCAAGCAGACGCCCGCAGCCGCATGGGCGCACGTGGGCTTGCCAACGATCGCGAGGAGTTCGCCCTCGATCTCCTCATCCGCGGCCACGGTATAGACAGCCCCGAGATCATCGATGGCCTGCTTCGGCTCGGCGACTGGTATGCCCAGAATCGCTACCACATCTCCGCTCGTATCATCTACAAGCACCTCACCGCCCTTGCCGAGGAGCACCTGCCGGAGGGAGATGCACGCACGCTGCACGCTTGGCGTGGCTATGCCGAGTCCTACCAGCGCATCGTCTGGCCGTTGCCGCGCCGCCCCAACACCGGCGGCTTCCGCACCGGCCCGCCGCTCGATCTCTACGACTGGCGCATCCTGCAAGGCTACGACCCGTTCGAGCACTACCATCTGCGCCGGCGCGCCCACGACAAGGGCGAGCTCGCCCTCAAGACAGTGATCGGCCACCTCGAAGCCACCGGCACCACCGCGGAGGTCGCCGAAGCGATGCTGGAGCTGGCCGACCTGCACATGCTCTACCGGCGCTACAGCCAGGCATACGAGCAATACCGTCGCGTTCGCGCCACGCTAGCGTCAGATCCCGAAGCGCTTGCGCGCGCCTTTGACCAGCCCGTGCCGATCTACCTGCCCCTGCCCACCGGTCGCGGCGCTAGTGGCGGGTCTTGGAAGGGCGTCGTGGAGCTTGCGCTAACCATCACCCACCGAGGCGACGTGGTCGGCCGCCGCACCGTGCGCGCCGAGCCGGGTGGCATCATCGAACACCGGGTGCGGATGGCCGCGCGCCGGGCTCGCTACCGTCCCGCATTCGATGGCGACCGACCCGTCAAGAGCGTCAACGTGCCGTTGGAGTACACCTACAGCTACCTGCCCGGCACCGTCGCCTCGCGGTAGACGCAGGCCGAGTCCTCACGAGCGCGACCCTTCGTTGGGGAGAGTGTAGGCTTTCGGGAGCCTTTCCCCTTGGGAGGTCTAGACCAGCGCCGTTGCCACGCTGCCCGATGCTCCGCCACGCTTGATTTCGCATCGTCGGGCCGCCACAGTGCGCCCGCTTCAAGCCTTCAGGAATCATCTTTGTGAGCGAAATCGCCTTCGGCTCCGCAGTCGAGCTTGCCGCCGCCATACAGAGGCGCGAGATTGGCTGCGTCGAACTCTTGCAGCATTTCCTGGGCCGCGTGGACCGGCACAACGAACGCCTCAACGCCATCATCGTCCAGCGCCGCGACGAGGCCCTCGCCGAGGCTGGCGAGGCCGATGCGGCACTTGCACGGGGCGACGATGTGGGACCGCTGCATGGGGTGCCCATGACGGTGAAGGAGTCCTATGACGTCACCGGCACGCCAACCACCTGGGGCGTTCCCCGGCTCAAGGACAACATCGCCGAGCGTGACGCACTTTCCATCGAGCGACTGCGGCGGGCGGGTGCGATCATCTTCGGCAAGACCAACGTGCCGCTCTTGTTGTCCGACTTCCAGAGCTACAATGAAATCTACGGCACCACCAACAATCCGTGGGATACAAAGCGCGCGCCGGGCGGTTCTTCCGGCGGTTCGGCGGCAACCTTGGCGGCGGGGCTCACGGGGCTCGAGACCGGCTCCGACATCGGCGGCTCCATCCGCAATCCGGCGCACTTCTGCGGCGTCTTCGGCCACAAGCCCACCTGGAACCTGCTGCCGCCCCGAGGCCACGCGATGCCGGGAGTGCTGACGCCTTCCGACATCTCGGTCATCGGTCCGCTGGCACGCTCTGCCGCAGACCTCGAAACGGCGGTGCGGATCATGGCCGGCCCGGACGAGATCGCCGCGCGCGGACTCAAGCTGGAGTTGCCGAGCCTCGCCAAGGCGCCGTCCGACCTCAAGGTGGCGGTTTGGCGCGATGACGAGGCGGCGCCGGTGGACGCCAGCGTCTCTGCCCGCGTGGACCTCGTCGCCGATGCCCTCGCGAGTCTCGGCGCCGAGCTCGACTACGACGCCCGACCGGTAGAGCCCGGGCATTCGCACGAAACCTACCAGCGCTTGTTGCAGGCGACGATGGCGGCGCGCATTCCCGAAGAGCAATACCTGCGCGCGGTGGCAAGGGCGGATGCCCTGGCGCCGGACGACAACAGCCTCGCAGCCATCTCGGCGCGGGCCCAGGTGGCACGCTTCCGCGACTGGAGCGCCGCCAACGAGGCGCGCACGCATCTGCGCTGGCAGTGGCACCGGTTCTTTGCCGAGTACGACATTCTGCTCACCCCCATCATGGCCACGTCTGCCATCGAGCACGACCACCGCCCCATGGGCGAGCGCACGGTCACGGTAAACGGCCAACCGCAGGACTACTTCCGCCAGGTGTTCTGGTCTGGTCTGACCGGGGTGGCCTATCTGCCGTCCACCATCGTGCCTACCGGGCCGGACGACTCCGGGCTGCCCATCGGTGTGCAGATCGCGGGGCCCGAATATGGCGACCTAATCACCATCGGCGTCGCGCAGTTGCTCGAACGCGAGGGCTTTGCGTTCCGCGCCCCGCCGGGCTTCGACGGCGCTTGAGGCTAGCCCGGACTATCCATGAATGCCCTACTGCGGACGACGATCCACTCGCTGTGGCTGTGCAGGTACTCGTGCGTCCTACGGACGCATTCGCGCGTCCTACGGACGCGTTCGCTCCGGCCCCCTCGACATAGTGCGCAGCTATGCCTTCGGGTTCCTCCACTCCGTGCCTCCTGGCACGCGTGCGCGTCCAGCCACAGCGGCGTCTCGTCGCCCTCGCTGCGCGCATCCATGAATAGTCCGGGCTAGGATGGCGGCACGCGGGGAGGCAACCGCAGTCGCGCATCCCAACGTTGCCCTAGTCAAGTATTGGGGCAAGCAAGCGGGAGCGGGCAACCGTCCGGCGACGCCATCCCTTTCGGTGACGCTGAGCGGCATCGCCACCACGACGCGGGTCGAAGCCGCGCCTGCGGACCGGCTGTGGCTGAACGGCAAGGAGGCGCAAGACCCTAAGATCGCTGGGTTTTTGGCCGAGTTGCGCACGGCCTTCGACATTCCGGGCATCGCCATCACCACCGGCAACGACTTTCCCACCGGCGCGGGCCTTGCGTCCTCCGCGTCTGGCTTCGCGGCCCTCACCACCGCCATCGACGCCGCCTTCGGCTTGGGTCTTGACAGGGCCGAACGCTCGGTTTGGGCGCGGCGTGGTTCGGCATCGGCGGCGCGCTCGATCTTCGGCGGCTTTGTGGCACTCGTGGAACGGGGTGGAGAATCCGTGGCCGAAACGGTTGCTGACGCGGACCATTGGCCCTTGGCGGTAACCGTCGGCGTCGCATCGAAGCAGGTGAAGAGTGTCGGCTCGACCGCGGGCATGGAGAGGGCGCGTGCGACCTCCCCCTTCTACAACGCTTGGACCACAAGCACTCACGACGACTTTTCGGTCGCGCTGCGTGCCGTGCGGGCGCGAGATTTCGATGCCCTCGCGGAGGTGGCGGAGCACAGCAGCATGAAGCTGCACGCGCTGACCCTCACCAGCCGTCCGGCGATCGTGTACTGGGCGCCCGCCACCGTGGCCGCCCTCCACGCGCTGGCGCAGTTGCGCAGTGCCGGCACGGGCGTCTTCGCCAGCATTGACGCCGGACCGCAAGTGAAGGCATTCAGTGCCTTGGACGATGCGGACGACGTGGCGGACGCACTCGCGACGGTCCCGGGCATCGAGCGGGTGATCCGCTGCAGCATCGGTCCCGCTGCGGCCGTCACCGACGCCGGCTGATGGCCGAGACTAGGGGCGTCATCGCGACGTCTGCACCCGCCAAGGTGGTGCTGAGCGGCGAGTACGCCGTGCTGATCGGTGCGCCGGCGCTGGTGGCAGCGCTGGACCGCCGCGTCCGTTGCCGACTGACGGTGCGGCAGCAGGGCGGCTGGGACTTCCGTGGCACCGGCCACGAAATGCACCAGCGGATGCTTCGCGACGAGGTGTTGGCGAGCCCGGCGGACACCCTTGCCGGCATCGTGCCGCAAGTGCTGCGTCCGACCGAAACGCCGCCGCACGTGGCCGTCGAGATCGACTCGACCGCGTGCTACCAGGGCGGCGTGAAGCTTGGCATCGGCTCCAGCGCCGCGGTGGTGGCGAGCTTTGCGACGGCGCTGTCGGCTCTGGCGGGGCGTCGCTGCCGGCTAGCGGAG
The DNA here is from genome assembly GCA_009837725.1 of Gammaproteobacteria bacterium. Classification (GTDB taxonomy): domain Bacteria; phylum Pseudomonadota; class Gammaproteobacteria; order Pseudomonadales; family Azotimanducaceae; genus VXYL01. Next base: position 53,484 of record VXSY01000273.1, read on the forward strand.
TTGCTCGCCCTGCACCAGCGCTTGCAAGGCGGTGGCAGCGGGCTGGACGTGGCGGCGGCGGCCACTGGGGGGGTGATCCGCTTCGAGACGGGCAAGGCGGTGCCGGTGACGCTCCCCCGCGGGCTCCACCTTCGGTTTGTATTCGCCGGCCACGGCACCGCCACCGCTCCGATGCTGGCGCGCTTCCACGCTTGGCGCAGCGGCGAGATGCCGGCCGCGTTGCGCGCACTCAAGCACGCAGCAGGTCAGGTTGCCGCTGAGGCTTCGGTTGGCGTTGCCGCCGCTCACTTTCTGGAGTCGCTTGCGCTCAATGCGGAGGCACTCATGCACATGGACGACGCTGCTGGCATCGGCATATTCGGCCCTGCGCACAGAACCGCCGCGCGGCTGGCGGCAAAGTCCGGCGTGGTTTACAAGCCCTGCGGCGCCGGCGGCGGCGACATTGGCGTCGCCGCCAGCGACAGCGTGGAGCGGCTTGGCGCATTCCTCGCCGACACTGCCGAAGCCGGACTAACGCCAATCGCTGCGAGCATCGACCCCGACGGCGTCGGCTGAGCGTTATTGCCTGGACCCGCAACTTGCCAAGCGCGCACGCGGCGGGTCAAACTGCGGCAGTCAACGTGCGGGAGGGATTCGCATGGCTACGTCGGCTCGGGTGGTGGTATTGCCCCAAGAGGACGCACCGCTTGAGGTGCAGGAAGTGCGCCTGCCGGACCCCGGTCCGTCGCAGGTGGTGGTGCGGCAGTTCGCATCCGGCGTTTGCCACTCGCAATTGCATCAGATGCACCGGCCCAGGCGTGGCCCGGTGCTGCTCGGTCACGAATCCACCGGCGAGGTGATCGCCAAGGGTTCGGAGGTAACGCATGTGGAAGAGGGCGACATCGTGCTCGTCACCTGGGTGCCGCGCGATGCCAACGCCATCCGCACGCCGCCGGCCGCGGCGCATCTCAGCGTTTCCGGTGGGGATGCGGTTTCGCAGAACGTCTTCACCTGGGCCGACCACACCATTGCCGACGGCCAATTCGTCGTCAAAGCCGGGCCGGACATCAGCCGCGACGTCACCGCGATCATCGGCTGTGCCGTGATGACCGGCGCTGGTGCCGTGCTCAACACCGCCAATGTGCAGAAGGGCGACTCCGTGGCCATCTTCGGCGTTGGCGGCGTCGGCCTGTCGGCCGTGGTTGGGGCCAAGATGCGCGGTGCCGACCCCATCATCGCGGTGGACCTGGACCCCACCAAGCTCGAATTCGCTCGCCGTTTCGGCGCCACCCACGGCATCGACGCCTCCAAGGTGAATGCGGTGGAGGCGATTCACGACTTGGTGGGGTGCCCCGACGAGGTCGCCATCGGCGGCCAGCCGGTTACCGGAGTGGACTATGCCTTCGACTGCATTGGCCTGAAGGTGACGATGGAGCAGATCGTGCCGGCGGTGCGCCCGGGTCATTTCGGTGCCCGCCAAGGGGGCACCGCGGTGCTCGTGGGTGTGCCTTCGACGCCTGTGGAACTCAACGCCGGGGCGATGCTCGGCCAGGAGAAGCAGTTCCGGGGCTCCATCGGCGGCTCCTGCTGCCCTGACCGCGATTTTCCGATGTTCCTCGACTGGCACGCCAAGGGCGATCTGGACCTCGATGCCCTCGTCACAGAACGCTACCCGATCGACGACATCAACGAAGCCACCACGGCGCTCGAAGAGGGACGCATCAGCGGTCGGGCGATTCTGGAACTCGCCTGATTCCCGTGACGGGGAGCGACGAGACGGGGAACGGTGCGGTACGGCAAGGCCGGCCGGGGTCGCCGGCGTTCGTGGCAGCCATGCCGGACACCTCGCAATACCGCGTGGTGGCCAATGCCGCCGTGGACTTGGCCTCAATCCCCACCCGGCATGGACTTGCCGACATCGCCAAGCCAGGCAAGCGGCTGGCTCGCCAGCGACGACGCATAGCGCGACTTCAGGAGCGACTGTTCGCCAGCAGCAGCGCCTCCCTGCTGCTGGTCTTCCAAGGCATGGACGCTTCCGGCAAGGATGGGACCATCCGCGCGGTGCTGAAGGGCGTCAACCCGCAGGGCATCTCGGTGACGAGCTTCAAGCAGCCGGTGGGGGAGGAACTCAGCCACTCTTGGCTGTGGCGGCATTGGCGGACGGTGCCGGCCGAGGGCCAGATTGGCGTGTTCAACCGCTCGCATTACGAGGAAGTTGCCGTGGTGCGCGTGCACCCGGAACTCTTGGCCGCGCGCGGGCTCTCGCATCCGCCACCGGAGGAGTTTTGGGATGAGCGCTTGGGCGACATCCGTGCCTTCGAGCGGCATCTGGTCCACAACGGCACGCACATCGTCAAGTTTTACCTGCACGTGTCGCAGGAGGAACAGCGACGTCGCATCATGCGACGGCTCGACGATCCCAAGCGGCAATGGAAGTTCCACTCTTCCGACATCACCGAAACCGCCCTGCGCAAGGAGTACCTGGCCGCCTACCAAACGGCCATTGCCGCCACCGCCACCGAGTCGGCGCCTTGGTTCATCGTCCCCGCGGACCACAAGCCGACCGCTCGCCTGATCGTCGCCACCGTCATCGCCGAAACCCTGACCGCGATGGCCCCGGAAATGCCGCGCCCCGGGCCCGATGCCTTGCGTGCCATCGCAGACTATCGCAACTCCCTCGCCAACATGCCGGAAGACATGGAGAAAACATGAGAAGTGACCTGCCAGCCCTCGAGTGCATCGAGCAGGAGCCAGCGGGGGAAGCGGCCGGCACCGTGATCTGGCTGCACGGCCTCGGCGCGGACGGCCACGACTTCGAGCCGGTGGTGCCCATGCTCAACCTCCGCGCCCCCTTGCGCTTCGTCTTTCCGCACGCGCCGGTGCGCCCGGTGACCATCAACGGCGGCGCCGAAATGCGGGCCTGGTACGACATCGATCCGCAGGCACCGCATTCCGGCACGGAGGACATCGCGCGCTCGGCTGCCCAGGTGCAGGCCCTGGTGGATACGGAAACCGTGCGCGGCACGCCGCCGGACCGAATCGTCCTCGCCGGCTTCTCCCAAGGCGGCGTCATCGCCTTGCACATGGGCACGCGGGCGAGCCAACCGTTCGCCGGCATCATGGGCCTCTCCACCTATGTACACGACCCGGAGGGGCTGCCGGCGGAGGTCACTTTCGCCAGTGTGGACACACCGATCTTCATGGCGCACGGCCACATGGACCCGATGATCCCCATCGCCCGGGCGGTCACCTCGCGGCAGGCCTTGGAAGGCCTCAACTATCGCGTCGAGTGGCGCCAGTACGGCATGGGTCACCAAGTTTGCGCCGAGGAACTCTCTGACATCGGTCGGTGGCTCGATAGCGTGGTCGGTACGCCTGGCTGACGTTGCGAAGCGGCCCCGAAGTCGCGACTCGGTGCCCACGCGCTCGGCGTGGGCCCGCCTTAGGCCGAGCCCGTCGGCGATCCCCGCCTGCGGAGGCGCCAGGCCGCCTAAGGGCCTTGAGGAAGCTTACGCCGTGGAGCACCGCCGTCGCCATATCTGCGGCCCAAGGCTCCTAGCCGGTAACTACGCCACCGATCTGGAAGATGGGGAGGTACATGGCGGTGATCAGGCCACCGACCAAGACGCCTAGGACCACCATTACGACCGGTTCGAGCAGGGCGGTTAACTGGTCGACGGCTTGATCCACGAGTTCCTCGTAGTGGGTGGCGCAGCGGCTGAGCATGTCGTCCAAGGTGCCGGATTCCTCGCCGACTGCGACCATTTGCGTCGCCAAAGGAGGGAAGGCGGCGGCGTGGCGCATGGCCTGGGCCAGCGACTGTCCGGTGGCCACTTCATCGCGCATGGCGAGGGTTGCGGTGGTGAACACGGAGTTGCCGACCGAGGCGGACACCAGCGTCAGGGCGGTGACCAAGGGCACGCCGGCGTCGAGGGTCGTGGCGAGGGTGCGCACGGTTCCGGCGACGGCCGAATGCTCGATGATCGGCCCGATCACCGGCACTTTCAGGACGGTGCGGTCGATGGCGCGGCGGAGTCGTGCGTAACGTCGTCGCGTCCAGCCGACGCCGACGCCGGCGCCGATCAGGGCCGCGAGGATGCCGGCCCAACTGGCTTGTGCGAACTCGGATAGCGCGATCACGGTCTGTGTCGCGGCCGGCAACTCGGCACCGAAGCTCGCGAACATGCTCTCGAACTGTGGCACGACCTTCACGAGCAAGAGCCCCGTGACGGCGAGCGCGATTGCGACCACTGCCGCCGGATAGGTGAGCGCGCGACGCACCTTGCCGCGAATTGCGCGGGTCTTTTCGCCGTGGGTAGCGATGCGGCTGAGCATCTCGTCCAAGGCGCCGGACTGCTCGCCGGCATCCACAAGATTGCACAGCAAGGCATCGAAGTGCGCCGGGTGGCGACGCAGGGCGGTGGCGAGGGGAAAGCCCCCAGCGACGTCTTCGCGAATGCGCTTGACGAGGGAGCGCGCACCGCCGCCATCCGCGGCGTCGGCCACCAAGTCGAACGCCTGTACGAGGGGAATGCCCGCATGAGTGACGGTGGCAAGCTGGCGCATGAGGGCGGTAATCTGCGCCGGCTTCACCTTGCGGTCGGACTTGCGAAGGAACAACCCGGGGGCCTTGCGGCGGATGCGCTGCGGGTCGATGGCTTGGCGCCGCAGCAGCGCCCGCGCCAACGACATGGACGCGGCTTCTATCTCGCCGCTTTGGCTGAGCCCATCTCGGTCCGTGCCTTCCCAAAGAAAGGTTTGCGACGTTTCTTGTCGGATCATGGCGGCAGCCCCTTCAGGCCGTGACGCGGTTGATTTCGGCGAGGCTCGTGATGCCGGCCAGCACTTTTGCAAGACCGGCACTGCGTAAGCTCGGGAAGCCCTCTCTCCTCGCCTCGGCGGCGAGCTCGATGCTGTCGCCGCCGTTCAGGATGAGCTTTGACATGGCTGGCGTCACGCGGACGACCTCGTAGATGCCGGTGCGTCCGCGATAGCCCTTGCGGCAGTTGCCGCAGCCTTCGGCATTGGCGGCGAATACGCGTGCGCCGCGCGCGATGTCGGCGGCGTCGATGCCTTCGTCTGCGAGCGTTCCAGCCGGTACGGGCTGGGGTTTGCGGCAGGCCTCGCACAGCGCGCGGGCCAGGCGCTGCGCGACGATGAGGCTCACGGAGGTGGCGAGGTTGAAAGCCGGAACGCCCATGTTGCGCAGGCGTGTGAGGGTCTCGGCGGCCGAGTTCGTGTGCAGGGTGGCGAGCAGGAGGTGGCCGGTCTGCGCCGCCTGGACGGCAGTTTCGGCGGTTTCGAGATCGCGAATCTCGCCCACCATCACCACGTCGGGGTCTTGCCGGAGGAATGCACGCAGGGCCGTGGCGAAGTCAAGCCCCACCTTGGGGTTCACTTGCACTTGGTTGATGCCCTCGACGTTGATCTCCACCGGGTCCTCGGCGGTAGCGATGTTGCGTTCCTCGGTGTTGAGCACGTTGAGCCCGGCATACAGTGTCACCGATTTGCCGCTCCCGGTTGGTCCGGTGACGAGGATCATCCCTTGTGGCAAGGCGAGTGCATCGAGAAAGATGCGCTGCTGGGAGGGGTCGAAGCCGAGCTTGTGGATGCTCACTTGCGTCGCGGATGCGTCGAGGATGCGCAACACGATTTTCTCGCCCCACATGGTGGGCATGGTGTTGACGCGCATGTCGGTGCTGCGCCCGTCGCCGAGGGTGAGACGGATGCGACCGTCCTGGGGGATGCGGCGTTCGGCGATGTCGAGTTCCGCCATCACCTTTAGGCGCGATGCTAGTCGCGGGCCCAATTCCAGCGGCGGCCGGCTCTCTTCCCGCAGGACGCCGTCGACGCGGAAGCGCACTCGGCTCGAGCCGCGATAGGTTTCGAAGTGGATGTCAGACGCGCCGGCACGGATCGCGTCATGCAGCGTCGCTTGCACAAAGCGCACGACGGGAGTTTCGTCGGCGCTGTCGGCCGCCGGTGCTGGCGTGCCTTGGCGGAGGCTGCCGGTGGGACCGGCGGCGTTCTTTGATCCGTCGGCGGGTGGCGACGCGGTGTCCGGGGCGCTGGCGGAGACCGTGAAGGGAGCGACTGTGCCCCCGCCTTGGGCATCCGCAGATCGCGCGAGTGCGGCCAGTGCGGCTGCGAGAGGTTGCGGTTCGACGACGACGCATCGCGTCGCCCTGCCGGTGCGAAGTCGAACCGCTTCGATAGCGGCGCTGTCGGCTGGGTCGGCGGTGGCGATGAACACCTGTCCGGCGCGGACGGCCAGCGGCAGGACGCGACGGTCTTGCAGAAAGGCGCTGTCCAGCAGCCCGCGTGGGGCTTGGGCCAGATCGAAGGCGGTGAGGTCCAAGAGCGGCGCCCTTAGGCCCGTTGCCAGGGCCATGGCCGCATCCCGCGCTGACGTTGGGTTTTGCTGCATTGGCGACATCAGGCTCTCGCTTTGGCTGTTCACATGAAAACGCTACGCCGGCGGGGGGCAACCGGTCGATGGGAGATCGCCGCCGCGTTTTGTCCGAAATTGTCCGCGCGATGTGTGCGAGATTGTCGATTGCCGCCGGTTGTGGCGATGTCTCACACGGATTGCCTAGGTGGCCTACATGCGTGCTGGTCGAAGGATGCAACGACAGGCGTTGCAGACTTGCTTACGATTTTCGGCTCGGGAGACAAAACACGAGGAGCGTTTCAATGCAACGGCAACACCACACGATTGGGCATCGGCGAGGGCGCGGCTTCACGCTCATCGAATTGATGATCGTCATTGCGTTGATTGGCATTCTGGCGGCATTGGCCGTGCCGGCCTACAACGACTACATCCAGAGCGCCAACATGGCGAAGGTGAACGCCCATTTCGAGACGGGCGCCAGCGTCGTGCAGTCGGAACTGCGGCGCATTCAGGCCGAGATTGCCATGGGCACGCTTACCGCAGCCCAGGCAGACACCGACTACAACGCGGCCAGCGGCCAGGGCTGGATCGATCTCTTGAACGGCCAAGGGGCCGGCAGCGCACCCGGCGGTGGCACGCCGTTCGCAGCGCAGGCGGACGACGGCAACGGAGTGGTGGGCATAGGTGTCCAGAATGCGTTTGCTTCGGGCGACTTGGTGGTGACAGTGACGCGGCCGATGTTTGGCGAGTTTGCGGCGCAAGAGCAGCGGAGCATCGCGTGGGCAGACCTGTAGGGGTTGCGCCGTGGCACCGTGGTGGGGGCGAAGCCCTTGGCGGCGCATGGCCTAAGGCGAACCGGTGCCGAGCACGTGCCAGACACCGGGGCCGCCCTGGCAACCCCCCACGGACCTCTCGGCGTAGGCATTCGAGCAAGCCTGCACGGTGCGTGACGTGCGCGGCGCAACCCGCGCGGCGCATGGCAGGCTTCACGCTGCTGGAGTTGCTGGCAGCGCTCACAATCGTCGCGATCGTGGCCGCAGTGGCGGTGCCTTGGTATCGCGACTATATGGCGACGGCGCGGGAGGGCGCACTTGGCAAGCGCATCGCGGCCATGGCGATCTTTCAGGAGGAGACGCGGCTGCGCACGGGTAGCTATGGCGCTGGCTCTTGGGACCCGGCGGCCGGCGAGGAGTCTTTGGCAGCCGCCATCGGCTGGCAACCCGCAACCGACGACGGCGCGACATTCGTCGTCACGGCGGAGGCCGACGCGTGGACAGTCATCGCCACGGATGCGAGCGGGGCTACGCTCTGCCGTGTCCTGCCGGCCAACGATCCATGCACCCAAGGGGAGTGATCGAACGGGCGCATCCGAACCGATTGGGGTACGATTTGCCGACGTGCCGGAATAGCTCAGTCGGTAGAGCGACTGATTCGTAATCAGTAGGTCCGCGGTTCGATTCCGCGTTCCGGCACCAACCTACGTGCTCCAAGCGAGCGACGTCATTGAAGGAAGGTGTTGCGTTGTGGGGGCACGGAGTCCTTGCAATTGAACCCGCCTAAATTTCTTTTTATCAATAGGTTACAGCTTTGTTGACGCCTCTTGGCGCCGTGCGCAGCCGTCGCGGGAGGCGAGGTGCCGTCCGTCGAAGGAGAGACCCTCGCACTTGCGCAGGCGTCGTGGATCAACCGATGCGCTCGAGCCGCATTGACAGATCTGGTGGCGCTACCGCCTTGGTGATGTCGCCGATGGAGATGTAGTCGACGCCAGTGGCGGCGATGGGGGCGATGGTTGCCAGGGTGATTCCACCGGAGGCTTCGAGGGGGATTCGGTTGGCGTTCAGCGTGACGGCCTCACGCATCTGGTCCGGGGTGTAGTTGTCGAGTAGCACCATGTCGGCGCCGGCGGCGATGGCCTCTTGCAGCTCTTCGTTGTTCTCAACCTCCACTTCGAGCTTGACGTTCGGGTGGAGGGACCGGGCGCGGTGGACGGCGGCGGCGATGCTGCCGGCGGCGGCAATATGGTTTTCCTTCAGGAGGAAGGCATCGAAGAGGCCCATGCGGTGGTTGGTGGCACCTCCCGCGGCGACGGCGTATTTCTGGGCGTGGCGGAGGCCCGGCAGGGTCTTGCGGGTGTCGAGGATGGTGACCGGCTTGCCGGTGGCGGTGCGGAAGCCGGCGACGGCGGAAGAGTAGCGCCTTGCCGCCGTCGCAGCGGCGGAGAGCACCTGCACGAAGTTGACGACGGTGCGTTCCACGGTGAGCAGGGCCCGCGCCGGCCCTGTGAGTTCTAGCAGTAGAGAGCCGGTTGTGACGGCTTCGCCTTCCTCGGCGAACCAACGGGTGGCTATGCGCCGATCTACCTCCCCGCACGCCTGCACGACCCACGGGCGGCCGCAGAGCACCATATCGGAGCGGGTCACGAGCCTCGCACGTGCTTGTGCTTCCGGCTCGATGAGTTCGGCGTTGATGTCGCCGGCGCCGATGTCCTCGGCGAGGGCACAGGCGACGTTCTGTTTGACGGTTTCTGGGTCGGCGCGCATATTCGCGGGCTTCAAGTCCGTGTCGATGGTGGGTTGGGGAGTATATGGAGCGGGAACCCGACATTGATGCCGGCCACTGGCTCCGCGGTGCATTGCCGCGGCCGAGCCCCAACTGCAACGACCGCCCGCGGCAGGACGACATTGGCCTCGTGGTGATCCACGGCATCACGGTGCCGCCGGGTCAGTTCGGCACGGGTCTTGTCGAGGCGCTGTTCCTCAACACGCTGGACTTGACATCGCATCCGGCGCTCGCGGACTTGGAAGGGGTGCGGGTGTCGGCGCATCTTTTCATCGATCGCCGCGGTGCCGTGACGCAGTTCGTGCCCTTTCATCGCCGTGCCTGGCACGCTGGCGTCTCTTCCTTCGGTGGTCGTGAAAACTGCAACGACTTTGCCATAGGCATTGAGCTCGAAGGCACGGATGATGCGCCCTACGACGACGCTCAATACGAGCGACTGACCGGGGTTCTGCAGGCGTTGTTCCTGCGCTACCCGCAGCTCTCGCCTTCGCGGGTGGTGGGGCATGCTGAGATTGCGCCGGGGAGGAAAACGGATCCGGGGCCGGCGTTCGACTGGCAACGGCTGCTGGCGGATTTGGCCAGTAGCGTGCCGTCTGGCTTAGGCGCCAAGCCGAGATGAAGTCAGGCCGCATTGGCATCGACCTTGGCGGCACCAAGATCGAGACGGTGCTGCTTGATGCCACCGGCGCTGTGCGGTTTCGCCAGCGCGTGGCGACGCCGAAGGGCGACTATGCCGGCACGGTCGCAGCGATTGCTGCCTTGGTGGGGCGGATCGATGTGGAATTCGGCGGTTCCTCGCCGGTGGGTATCGGCACGCCCGGAGCCTGGGTGCCGGAGCGGCGGCAGATGAAGAACTGCAACTCCACCTGGCTGAACGGCCGCCCCTTGCTCGATGATCTCAATGCCGCTCTCGATGATCGCGTGCGCATTGCCAACGACGCGAATTGCTTTGCGCTGGCGGAGGCGGAAGGGGTGGATGCGGAGGTGGTGTTTGGGGTGATTCTGGGCA
>VXSY01000242.1:0-6182 GCA_009837725.1 Gammaproteobacteria bacterium
AGTCGTCGACAACCCAACACCGGCGATTCGCAACGCCAGTTCAGAGCTTCCTTAACCGATGACATTCGCATGCTCCAGGTCACCGCCACGGATGCCAAGGTGCCTTGCCGAACTCTTGCGTATCACGCAGAACGGCGAGCGCATCTCGATCACGCGCCATGGGCGCGTGATTGCCCATTTGGTGCCCGCGCAACAGGAAGAGATCGCACATCGGCAAGCTGCGCTTGCGTCATTCGAAACGGCGTCGTGAACGATGGCAAGGCGGGGCCACCACGAAGGAAATCCTGAGCTGGCGGCACGAAGGACATCGACTTTGAGTGCATTTGTCCTCGACGCCTGCGTGGCCGCATCCTGGGTGTTGCCGGACGAGGACTCGACAGTCGCCAATGCGGGTGGCCCGTCATCTCGCCACGGACGCTGCGGCCGTGCCGCCAATGTGGCACCTGGGGGGTCCGCAACGTCCTGCTGGCGAGCGTTCGGCGGCGACGCATTTCCGCCCGCAACATGCATGATCGGCTCGAAGCGCTCGGGGGAGCTTCCGATCTCGGACGACGCGTCGACCCATCTGCGCACCGCGCTGTCGCTGGCCGAGGCACACCGGCTTTCGTTCCACGATGCCGTCTATCTGGAACTGGCATGCCGACGAGTGATGGCACTGGCAAACGCTGGACGGGGCTTGTCGCAACCGGCACTTGCGGAGAAACTGCCGACGATTGCCGAGCGAGACTGACCTGAAGCGGGAGCGTGACATGGGAGAGATCGTCGTTCAATGCGAGGTGGAAAACACCGTGGATCGGGCCAATGCCAATGGTGGCCTGGTTCCCGCATCCGAGGTGCGCCGCGCGAATGTTGAAGGCATTGTGGACACTGGCGCGGTCATGCTGATGCTGCCGCAGAATCTGGTCGAGCGTCTGGGGTTGGCGACGTGCCAGACGGTCATCGTCTCCTATGCCGACGAGCGCAAGGAAGAGCGTCCGGTGGCGGGCCCCGTGACAGTGAGGATTGGAGACCGCATCACGCAAAACCAGTGCGTGATCGGGCCGCCGCTGTGTGAAGTGCTGATCGGTCAGTTGGTGCTTGAGGCTGTGGACATGGTGGCGGACTGCACAAGCCGAACGTTTGACGCCTCGCACGCCCGACTATCCGCTGCTCAAGATGAAGTGACGACGCCATCGGGTCCGGGTTGGCGTTCGCGCAACGCGCCGTAGCTCCGGTCGGAACAACTTGGCAGTGGACCTCCGCGCATTCGCCGTCCATGAACTGACGCGAGCACCGCACTGCGTGGGTAGGACTCGCGGTTTCCTCGCAAGCCGGTTCAGAATGCGCTTGACACCGTCGACGTGTTCGCCACAAGATGCTACCTCGTCAAATTGAGGACAGGGGAAGTCGCGCAAATGGCAGATTCCAGTCAAGGTCGCGTCGGGCGCGTTCGTCCGCCGCGCGTGCAGATCACATACGATGTCGAGGATGGCGACGGCACGGCGCAGCGCGAGCTGCCCATGATCGTGGGCGTCGTCTCCAATCTTTCCGGCGACGGCGAGGACAGCACGGAATACAAGGATCGCGAGTTCGTTCAGGTGGATCCGGGCGGCCTCGACGGATTGATGAATCGCCTCAATCCCAAGGTTCAGTTCGACGTCGCCGACAAGGTCTCTGGCGAGGAGGATCAGGAAGTGCGGGTGGACCTCAACTTCCGTTCCATGGACGACTTTTCCCCCATGGGCGTCGCGAGCCAGTTGCCGCAGACGGCAAAGCTGCTCGAGTCCCGGCAAAAGCTCGCAGACCTCTACAGCAAGCTGGAGGCGAACGACAAGCTCGAGGGCATCCTTGGCGATGTCCTCGCCAACGAGGAGAAACTCGCCGAACTGAAGCAGCAGCTCGGCGGCTTGGACGACGACGCGGAAGGAGGCGACGATTCCAATGGCTGAAGTGCAACAGGTGCCGGGAGGGGTCGAGGCAGACTCCATCTTGGGGCGCATCTTCGACGAAGGGCGGCTGGTTCGCCACGAACACCAGGTGGATGCGGCGCGGTCCATGCTGTCTGGCTTCATCGAGGAAGCCACCCGCGCCGGCACGGCTCTCGACGGCAGCGCGAAGCGCGCGGTGGCCGAGCGGATCGCCGCCATCGACAGCATCATCTCGGCGCAGGTCAACGAGGTGCTGCACCATTCCAAGTTCCAGCAGCTAGAGGCAAGCTGGCGCAGCCTCGACCGGCTCATGACCGAAAACGAGCTCTCGACGTCGCTCAAGGTTCGGGTGTTCAATGTGCGTCGTCGCGAACTCGAACGCGATTTCGCCCGGGCGCCGGATTTCGACCAGTCGCATTTCTTCAAGTCGGTGTACGAGGACGAGTACGGCACGCTCGGCGGTTCGCCGTATTCGTTTCTCATCGGCGACATGGAGTTCGGTCGGACCCCGCCGGACATCCAGCTCCTGCGCAACATCGGTGCCGTGGCCTCGATGTCACACGCGCCATTCTTCGCCGGTGCCGATCCGGGGCTCTTGGACTTGGATTCCTTCACGGAGCTGGACCGCCCCATCGACATTGCGCGCATCTTCGAGTCGAGCGAGATGGGTGCGTGGAACTCGCTGCGTGACAGCGCCGATGCACGCTATCTCGTGCTGACGGCGCCGCGGGTGCTCGCGCGCCAACCCTGGGGAGCGGACTCCGCGCCCATTGACGACATGGACTTCAACGAGGACGTAAGCGGCGGCGACCACGAGCAGTATCTGTGGGCGCCGTCGTCTTGGTCGCTTGGCAGTCTCGTCATGAAGTCGTTTGCCGAGCACGGCTGGCCCTCTGCCATTCGCGGCACCGAGACGGGCGGCAAGGTCGCCAACCTGCCGTTGCACTCGTTTCCGTCGCTGAGTGGTTCGAGGATCACCAAGTGCCCGACGGAAACGACGATCACCGACCGGCGCGAGAAGGAACTGTCGGATCAAGGGCTCATTGGCTTGTGCCATGCCCGCAACACCGACTTCGCGGTGGTGTTCTCCGGTGCCACCCTGAATCGACCGCGCAAGTACATGGAAGACGAAGCCACCGCGAATGCCAAGCTGTCCGCCAGTCTGCCTTATGTGCTCGCCTGTTCGCGGTTCGCGCACTATCTGAAGGCGATGATGCGCGACAAGGTGGGCGGGTTCACGTCGCGTGAAGAGATCGAGCGTTATCTGAACGACTGGATCATGCAGTACGTGACGTCGGACGATCAGGCATCGCATGCCGCGAAGGCGCGTTTCCCGCTGCGCGAAGCCCGGGTGGAGGTGAAGGACGTAGCGGGCAAGCCGGGCTCGTACACCGCTGTGGCGCACCTGCGTCCCCATTTCCAGCTGGAGGAATTGACGGCTTCGTTGCGCTTGGTCGCGGACCTGCCGCAGCAGGGACGCTAGACGCGCGGGCGGACCGGGCCGTGTTCCTTGACGGCGACTTGGTGCGCCTGTGGGGCAGTCGCGTTTGTCACGCTGCCGGCACGGACCTTTTGGTTGCTGCTTGGCGGGGGCTGCCGCCCAGTGTGCGGGCGGAGCGGCTCGCCGCCAACGGCGATGTGCTCGGCGCAGCCGGTGTGGGTGCCCCGGGGTGGTCGAAGCTCGCCGAAGGCGACGTCTCGGTGGCGTTGCAGATCGCGCGCCAGGGCCATGGCAATGGTGCGCGATCCGCCACGCTCCTTGAAGGGGAGTGCCTCGTTGCCGCTGGTGCCGTCGTGGCGGGGCTCGACATCTTGCGTCGGATGAGCCAGGCCGGTAGCGTGGCGGCCACGGTCGCGTTGGCTCGCCGGCAGCATGCATTGGGCGACCACCGCGGCGCAATCCGCACTGCCGCACAGCTCCCCATGCATGCCCAAGCCGCCCAGGTGGCGGCACGAGCTGCGCTCTTGCTCCACGCCGACGCCGAGGCAATGCGGCGGGTGGAACCTTTTCTCGACGGCGGGGCCCCCATCCCGAACGCCATGACGGCCGGAGCCTTCGCCGTGCTGGCGGCCAGCGCCCTTGCGCGGCTCGGCCAGGTGGGGCGGCTGCGGCGGCTTGCCGAGACGCTTCTGCGCGCGCCGGACGCGCCGCCCGAGACTGCGCCCACCTTCGCCAGAACGGCATGGATCGGTGGCCTCGCAAAGCCGGCGTGGGAGCGCTTTGCCGACGATCAGGACCCTTGGTCGATCGCCGCGCGTCTGGAACTGGCGGCGCTTGCCGGCGATCCACAGATACTGCAAGGACTGATGGAACGCGCTGGCCCGCTGAGCGGACCCGCGCAGGACGCGCTTGCGCTCATCAACGGTCCCGGCGAGCCCTTTGCGGAGCCTTTCGAAGAGGGGCGGACGTACCACATCTGGCGGACCCATCCATCGCGCTGGCAGGCATGGATCGAAGCGGCGACCCGTGCGCCGGGACAGGTCGAGGTATATGACCTTGCGTCGGGAACGCTGCCCGAGCGGGGCGTGGTGCCGGAGATGGCGATCGACGATGGCGCCTTGATTTCGATGGTGGCGCCGGTGCCGATGCCTGTCCGCCCCGTGCCCGGCAAGGGCGTTTGGGTCGACCGGCAATTATGCATGGGCGTCGGCATCGGTCACGACTGGCTGGAGGAAGAGAACAAGGCACTGCTTTCGGCTGTCACCTTGGCACCGCCGCAGGAGGCCGCCGTGTGGGTGGTGGGTGCGGACCGGGCGCTGGCGGTGGCAGCACAAGGCCGACCGGCGGTGGTGCTTGCCCCGCCGGGCGATCCGTTCTGGGCCGGGCCGCTGCCGCAGCGGGCGTGGCCGGCGTTTCGCGTTCTGCACGCCAGCCCGCAGGAAGGCTGGGCCGGGGCGGCGGGACGGATTGTGGAAATGGTGGGCGCGCTCTTGGACGGGTCATCGGACGTTGCCGCGGAGGTAGAGGACGAAGCTGCCGGAGAGGGCGGCTGAGCGACATCGATAGGCTCCGTGGCCGTGCCCGTCAATGGATGTTTGGCGTCGTTAGGTCCCCCCGGCGATCATCGTTGCGGGCAATCGCGCCGGCGTGAAACGCATCCGCCTTTCCGAATGGGCGCGGGCTCAAGGGATATCCCGCATAACCGCCTACCGGATGCTGCGCAAAGGCATCCTGCCGGTGCCGGCGGAACAGTCGCCCACGGGACGGTGGTATGTGCTGCTGCCGCCGGACCGTCTTGGCAAGACGGTGGTCTATGCCCGGGCGACGCCGGGGCGGGCTGCCATGGACGTGACCAACCGTCAAGTGCAGGCGGTAACGGAGTGGGCGACGCTGCGCGGGCGGCCCATATTTGCCGTGGTGACGGAGGTGGCCGACCCGCTTGTCGGCCCCATGCCGAAGCTGCTGCGCCTGCTCGCGAGTGCCGAGAACACCGAGATCCTGATCCACAATCCTGATGTCATGGGCATCGGACGGTTGGAGCTCATCGTGGCAGCGCTGGCACCACAGGGACGAACCATCACCGCCGTGAACAAGCGCCCCCCGCGCAACGACCGGCGCGACGAGCTTTACGCCACCTTCGCGTCGCTATCGGGAATGCTCGGCGTTCGGCCGCGGCGTTCCGCGGATCCGACGCTCGCCACACGCCTGGCGCGTTGATGCCGACGTAACGTCTCGGAAAGGGATGCCCCGCAATGGCTGACACACTATGCTTTGTTTCCCTGCTGCAAGTCGAAGGCCGCATGCGCCGGCTGGCCGGACTCCTCAACTTGGTTGACGTTTGATCTCTCGCCCGACGCAATCCGTGAGTCCACCGAAACCGCATGATTCTAAAGGCGGCACATCCTCCACTCTTCAGCCGGTGGAAGGGCTCCCAAGCACCATCCAATCGGTCAACGCAATTCGGAGACGGGACACTAGCGCACGGCTCGACGCGCTGATCGAGGTTCGGCAAGGAAAGCGCGAGGGAAAGCAGCACGCCTGTCTTCCAAAGCTGCCAGAGAGAGCAGACGAGGTCTGAGCCTCGGAAACGCCTCGCAAGCCCCTTTTGGGGGCTTGCCGGGGTCCGCATCGGACAAGACTTGCAGTTGCCGTCGCGACCCTCCCTCGGCTATGGTGGCGGGCAGAGTCACCAAGCGGGGCCGCCTGCCATGACCGACGACGAGCTGAGGGCGCTTGTTGCCAAGATTGCGGCTTCCCAGGACCGGGCCGATGCCCGACAGGCGAAGACGGACGCCCAGCTGGCGAAGACGGATGCCCAGCTGGCGAAGACGGAC
>VXSY01000242.1:6282-8991 GCA_009837725.1 Gammaproteobacteria bacterium
TGAAGGCGCCCAACTTCCGGCGGCTGTTTCCCGAGTACGCCGACCGCGACCAGCGTCTGGCGCTGGCGGCGTTCCACGTTGACGACGACATCCGGGGCGCGGCGCTGGAGCGGGGCGTGACGGTGCTGCAGCGCAGGGGCGACGTGATCGAGAGCAGCGGGGCCTGATCTGTTGGGAGGGTTGTGGCGGGCGACTTTCTTGGGTCGCGGCCTTGGGCACGACCACTTTCCCACGTTGTTCAGGCGAGGCGACGTGTCCCGACTCTTGCGCGCTTGTTGCTGGCAGGCGCTGGGCGTTGCCGCAGCCCTCAATCGCGCCCGCAACACCCCGTGCAAGCGCTCAAGCGCGCAAACTCCGCGACGTACCGAGGAGGTCTCCGAAACGGCCACGGCCTAGTCTCCGTGCTCCTCCATCCACTTGCCGGTCGCGGCGGATCGCAGCTCCCGACACCCCGTCCACAACGAGCAGGTGACCCGACGCGCTAACCGGAGACGCACCGCTAGGCAACTCTACCTGCACGCATCGCAACGTCTTCCGCAACGGCAGGAACACTGCTGAGTACGAGTCGCGCGGCACCCTCAGTCCGCTCATGTTCCGCCTTGGCAACCGGTCACGATCACCGATTGCAAATTGCCTTGTCCCTGTGGCACGCCCTTTGCCCTTTATTGCTTCCGGCTCGACCGCCCTTGTGGCTCAGCGGCCTTTCGGGTCCGCACGAAACTGCCGCAAGTCGCTTTCGCGTTCGGCGCGCCACTCCACCGAGCCGCGAGCGTCACGGGTGTCGGCGGCACGCAAGTCGCCTTGGACGCCGTGCAGGTCCGCTTCGCGCATGTCGCAGCCAAGCAGCGACGCGCCTTGGAGGCAGGCGTTGCGAAACGTCCCGAGCCGCGCCGAAAGGCGCTCGAGGTTCGCGTCCGTGAGATTGGCATCCACCCAAACGCTGTTCGGTGCGTTCGCGGCTGTGAACGATGCCGCAGTCAGGTCGGTTTCCGGGAACAGCGCGCCTTCGATGGATGCGGCGTCGAACCGGCATCCTCGCGCTTGGGACTTGGAGTACAGGCTGCCGGCGGCGCGTGCGTCCTGGAAGTCTGCATCGTCGAGATTGCACTCCGAGAAAATGCACTCTTCCACGGCGCGGAACCTTGCCCCGCGCAGCCGAGACTGGAAGAGGTTGCAGGACACGAACTCGACCTTGGTAAGGTCGACTCCCTCGGCGGCCGCGCGGATGAAGCTACAGCGCCGGAACGACGCACCGGCGATGTCCCAGAGCGACAGATCCGCGCCCGCGGCGCTGGCGTCGCTCCACATGGCGTTCGCGGCGTGCAGGTTGCCTATCTCGCAATCGGAAATGGTCGGTATCTCTTGGGAGAGACCGGCGTCGGCAAAGCGAACGTCGCCGATGCGGCACCCTGCGAGCACCAGTTGCTGCCCTGACTGCTCGAACCGGACCTCGTCCAAAGTGCAGTCCGAGAGCATCAGCTCGCGGCAGGCGCCGTCTCGGATGCGGAAACCCGTGCCCGTGCAGGCGGTCAGGTTCGTGCCGACGATTTGACAGTCCTCGAAGGTGCAATCGACAAAGCGACACTCGACGAACATTGTTTGCAGCAGGTTGATCGAGAGGAACGCCACCCTCTCGAACACGCAGCCCATCATGGTCATGCCGGCCCAGTCCTCATCGCTGAACTGATGGTCCTGCCAAGTCTTTTCCTGCATCGGAATGCCGACGTTGCGATGCGCTTCGAACGGATTCGCGAACTCTGCCATCTTTCCCTCTACCCTCCAAGACCGAGCCGGCGACGGCGCCACATTCCCCCATGTTAATCCATCGCCGGTCGGGGGGGTGGCTGGCGTGGTGGCCGCCAGCCCAAGAAGCGACCGCCGGCACTGCGCGCGCTATACTGTCTTGCACCGCCCTTCAGAGAGTGTCGCGACACAAATGGATATCCGCACCGAGCGCTACGGCGCCAGCTTGGTGGTAATGCCTGCAGGTCGAATCGACGATCGCGTCGCTCCAGAACTGCCGGCTGCCCTGTCTGCCGCGATGGAAACCAAGGAGATGCGGGTCGTGATCGACATGGCAGGTGTCGCATACATCGGCTCCGGCGGCCTGCGAGCGCTTGTCGGCGCGGTCGATGCATGCGTGGACCGTGGTGCCAGCGTCGCCCTGTGCCACTTGCCGCCCTCGGTGGGCCAGACGTTCCACGTTGCCGGCCTCGACCAACTGGTCGAGATCTGCGACACGCGGGACGAGGCTCTGGCCGAAGAACGCGCAACGACCGACGAGGACGACGCGTCGGCGGAACCCGTCGCCCCCACTCCGCCGGACTCGTCCGTCACAGCCGACGCACAAGGCGACCAAGAGCCGGCGCCGTAACGGGCAAAGGCGCGGCCCCCAACGGAGGGCCGCGAACGCAACGCGCCCCGGCAAGCGGACGTTCTGGCGCAGGGGCCAGCCAAAGGGTCCGGGCGCGGCTGCTTCGCCGTCCCTCGCTAAAACCGCGCCTCGACCATCAACATTGTCCGGGTTTCGGGTTTCGGGCCGCGGGCGGGGGCGGCATGTTCGGCAAAGGCACTGAGGCGGGCGGAACGCAGTCCGTCGAGAGACAGTCCGTAGCGCACACCGGCGCGCAGCCGGCGGGATTCATCGCCCGCCACCAGGATCTGGCCGAAGGGCGTGAAGAGGCCGGGCACGGCGCGCACGCCGAGGCC
>VXSY01000037.1 GCA_009837725.1 Gammaproteobacteria bacterium
TCGTCGACAACCCAACACCGGCGATTCGCAACGCCAGTTCAGAGCTTCCCTAGTCAAACAGGTTCGCAAGGTTCCGCTTCATAGAGTCCGCGATGTAGAGCGCCACTGCCTGGATCGTGGTGGTGGGGTTTACGCCGCCTGAGGTGACGAAGACGCTGCCATCCACGAGGAAGAGGTTGCGCACGTCGTGGCTGCGGCCCCACTCGTTCACCACCGAGCGCTCCGGGTCCTTGCCCATGCGTGCAGTGCCAAGGAGGTGCCAGCCGGCCATGCGTATGGGAGACGCCGCCGGATGCACTTCCACGGCCCCGGCGGCGCGCATCGCTTCCGCGCCCTGGGCGAGGCCGTGATCGAGCATTCGGCGGCTGTTCTCGCTCAAGGTGTAGCTCACCCTCGGCGCGGGAATGCCGTCGGAGTCGGTGAGTTCGTCATCGAGCGTCACGCGGTTGTGTTCCTCCGGCAAGTCTTCGCAGCAAATGCCGAGATGCACCGTGCGGTCGTAGTGCCGCCGAAATGCCTCGTGGTGGCCCTCGCCCCACGGGATGCTGCCGCCCGCGAGCCCTCCCATGGCAGTCTGCACGGCGGAACCGCCTCGCGTGATCTGCATGTCGTAGCCGCGCACGAAGCCGCGCCCGGCATCCGTTTCGTAGAACTCCTGGCTCAACATGCAGGTGCCTTGCGGGCCGTAATGCGAGGCGAGCGGCTCGTCGAAGACCCCGGCCACCATGCCCCATGGATGCAGCATGAGATTGCGGCCAACGAGGCCGGAGCGATTTGCGAGGCCGTTCGGAAAGCGCGCGGAGGTGGAATTGAGCAGCAGCCTCGGCGTGCCGACGCCGTTGCAGGCGACGATCACGACTTCCGCGCGCTGATGCTGCTCCACGCCGTCGGCGTCGTAGTAAGTGACGCCGCTCGCCATGTCACGCTCGTCCACGGTGATTTCGCGCACGCGGCAATGCGTGCGGAGTTCCACGCCAGCTCGCTCAGCCATCGGCCAGTAGGACACATCCGCACTGCTCTTGGCACCCTGGGCGCAGCCAGCGTTGCATGGGCCGAGGTTCAGGCACTTGTCGCGCCCCTCGTAGGGGCGCGTGACGATGGCACTGTCGGAAGGCCACCAATGCCAGCCGAGGTTGTTGAAGCCGCGTCCCATGGCCTCGCCCATTCGACCCAAGGGCACCGGCGGTAGCGGCGGTTCATGCGCGGGGATGGCCGGATCGCCAGCGAGCCCGGAGACGCCGATGTTGCTGTCGTTCTGGGCGAAGAAGGGTTCGAGTGTCCAGTAGTCGATGGGCCAGTCGTCGGCCACACCGTCGAGGGAGCGGACGCGGAAGTCGGATGGATGAAAGCGCGGAAAATGCGCCGAGTAGAGGATGGTGCTGCCGCCCACGGCGTTGTAGTTGAGCACGGCAATGGGCGAGTCGGTGTCGTTGACTGGGTAGTCCGACGGCAGTTGCCGAATGTTGGGACTCGGCGCGAACTCCTGCGCCCGCGCCGTCTCCCAGTCCCGCCGCGTGCTCGGATACTCGGCGGGATTCATCCACCCGCCCTGCTCGAGGCACACAATCCGCATCCGTGTCTCGGCAAGGCTCCACGCCACCGCCGCCCCAGACGCACCCGCACCGATGATGAGCACGTCAACCACATCGTCTGCCATAGCGAACCTCCCCACTCTCGCGCACACTCTACCCGTAACGCACTTTCGGTACGTGCAGCAGAGGGCAGCCCTCTCCCTGCGAGACGCGCCGGAAACCCCGCATAATGTCCCGTTCACACCGAAGGGCTGGATCTCCACATGGACCAAGGTCAGTTGTCCGCCGCACGGCAAGGCTTGATCGACGATGGCTACTGCCTCATCGACGACGCGATGGCGCATGCCGACATCGAGCGCCTCCGGGGTTGGTCGGACGACTGGCTTGCACGCACCGAGCATCCGAAACAGTGGAAGTATCAAGGCTCGGACGTCAAGATTTCCGGCGTTCGCGCCCACCGCGCCAAGCGCTTCCACCACTTCCCCACCGACAGCACCGTGGATTTCCTCATCGAGCAACCCGCCGCCCTGCTCGAGGCGCTCGGCTTTGGCGAGTTCCGCTCCATCGGCCATTTCCAGATCATCTCCAAGCCGCCCGGCGGCCCGCCGCTTTACTGGCATCAGGACTGGATGCGCTGGGACGACCCCATGAGCCTCTCGCCGTGGCCGCAGGTGGTGTTCCTGAACTGGTATCTCACCGAAACCCACGTCGCCAACGGCTGCCTGCGCGTCATTCCCGGCAGCCACCGCCGACGCATGGACCTGCACGGCCACCTCATTCCGCCCCACGAAAGCGGCGGCTACGAGGTGGAGGAAACCAACGAATGGATGTTCCACGACCACCCGGACGCCGTGGACGTACCGGTGCGCCCAGGACAACTGATGATCGGCGACGCCCGCTTGCTGCACGGCACCCATCCGAACACCACGGACGAACGCCGTACCGTACTGCTCGGCTGGTTCAACCGCCGCTCCATCGACGTGCCCACGGGTTGGGATGCAGACGTGCCGTCCGAGATAGCCGAACGCGACCCAAACGTGAAGTTCCCCGCGAATCGGGTGCCGGGGCAATACTTGCGTTGAATCTCGACAGTCCGTGAAGGAGGAGGAGCGAGCCATGAAGACGCGTCTGACCGCGATCGTCGAACGCGAGGGCAACGGCTATGTGTCCTTGTGCCCAGAAGTGGATGTCGCGAGCCAGGGCGACACCGTGGCCGAAGCTCGCGACAATCTGGCCGAAGCCCTTACGCTCTTTTTCGAGACCGCTGGAGCCGAAGAGGTCGAGCGCAGGCTCAGTACGGAGGTGTACATCACGCACGTCGAGGTGGCAGTTGGCTAGGCTGCGCATCCTCTCGGGGCAGGATGTACGTCGGCTGCTTGAATCTCATGGATTCAGCGAACGGCGCCGACGGGGTAGTCACATCGTGATGCAGAAATCCACGCCGGAGGGGACGACCACCGTCCCAGTGCCAGATCACCGAGAGCTACGGACTGGAACGCTCATGTCCATCGTGCGCCAATCCGGCGTGCCTCGCTCGGAGTTCGAGCAACGCTGACTACCGGCCTATCTCCAGCACCACCTTGCCGAAGGTGTCGTTGGTGGCGAGGAGTTCGTGTGCGGCGGCGGCTTGCTGCACGGGCAGGATCGCTTCGACAATCGGCTTGATTGCGCCCGACTCGATCAGGGGCCAGACGCGCTCCTCAAGGGCGTCCATCACGGCGGCCTTGGCGGCTACGGTGCGGGCGCGGAGGGTGGAACCGATGATGCGTTGGCGCTTCACCATCATCGCCCCCAAGGGCACTTCGGCGACCGCGCCGCCGAGCAGGCCAATGACGATGAGACGACCGTCGAGGTTCAGGCACTTCAGGTTGTCTGCGACGTAAGCGGCACCCACGGGGTCGAGGATTACATCGACGCCACCCCCAGACCATGCCCGCACGGAATCCGCGAAGCTGCCATCGTGCCGGTTGAAGCCAGCATCTGCGCCGAGTTCCACGCAGCGGTCGATCTTCGCGGTCGAGCCGGCGGTGACATAGCAGGGGTTGCCGAACTCCCGGCACATCTGGATGGCGGCTGTGCCGACTCCGCTGGCGCCGGCGTGCAGGAGGATTCGCTCTCCGGGTTGTGCCGCGGCTTCATGGAAGAGGTTGATCCAGGCCGTGGCGAACACTTCCGGCAGGGCTGCGGCTTCGGTGAACGAGAGTCCCTTGGGCTTGGGCAGAACCTGGCCCGCGGGCGCTACCACCACTTCGGCATGGCCGCCGCCAGCAAGCAGGGCGCACACTTCGTCGCCGGGCTTCACCCTTGTGACGCCCTCGCCCACTTCACGCACGACACCGGCGCATTCGAGGCCCAGGATCGGGCTCGCCCCCGGCGGCGGCGGATAGCCGCCGGCACGCTGGGCGAGGTCGGCGCGGTTCACGGCCGTCGCGCGGTTGTCGATCTTCACTTCGCCGTCGCCCAAGGATGGTTCGGGGGCGTCGCCCCAGACGAGTTCGTCGCCTTTCACCAAGATCGCTTGCACCGCATCCCCCTCCTTCGCCCTACCATGACATCCGCACCTTCACGCCACGCCCGTGGAGATAGCTCTTAAGACCGCTCACCGTATAGTCGCCGTAGTGCACCATCGAGGCGACGAGGGCTGCATCCGCCTTGCCTTCGGTGAGGACGTCAAACAGGTGCGCCGGCAGTCCCGCGCCGCCCGATGCGATTACCGGAATCCGCACGGCTTCACTGATCTTGCGCGTCAGGTTGAGCTCATAGCCCTGGCGGGTGCCGTCGGCGTCGATGGAGTTCACCACCAGTTCACCGGCGCCTAGCCGCTCCCCTTGCCGCGTCCAGGCCAGCGCATCCATGCCCATCGGCGTGCGGCCGCCGTCGATCACCACTTCGTAGCCTGACGGGTGGCGTTGGTCGGGCGTCACTTGGCGGATGTCCATCGACAATACGACGTTCTGGCTGCCGATCGCATCCGCACATTCGGCGATGAGTGCGGGACGGCGCACGGCGGCGGAGTTGACGTTGATCTTCTCCGCACCTGCGAGGCGCAAGTCGGTGGCGTCCTGCACGGAGCGCACGCCGCCCCCAACGGAGAGCGGAATGAACACCTCGGCCGCAACGGCCTCCACCACGTCGAGAATGATCCGGCGCCTCTCGCTGCTGGCGGTGATGTCGTAGAAGACGAGCTCGTCCAAGCCGTCTTCGTAGTACTCCCGCGCCTTGGCCACCGGGTCGCCGATGTTCTTGGTGTCCACGAAGCGCACGCTCTTGGCCAGATGACCGTCGCGCACGTCGAGGCAGGCGATGACGCGCTTGCTAAGCATGTCCGTCCCATTCGGCAAAGCGCTTGAGGAGGGCGAGGCCAACGCGACCGCTCTTCTCGGGGTGGAACTGGGTGGCAATGTAGTTGTTCCGTCCGAGGGCGCAACAGAAGCGGCCTTCGTAATCCGCTTCGGCAAGCACGTGACCCCGGTTCGCGGGGCTCGGGAAATAGGCATGGACAAAGTAGAACTCGTCGCCGGGTTGGACATCCGCCAGCACGGGATGCCGGCGCACGACGTCCACGGCGTTCCACCCCATGTGAGGAATCTTGAGTGCAGGATCGGTCAGGCGAAACCGGCGCACCGATCCGGGGACGAGCCCGAGCGTCTCGGTGTCATTCTCCTCCGAGTGGTCGAGCGAGATCTGCAAGCCCAGGCAGATGCCGAGGATGGGCGTGCCGGCACGGTAGGCATCGGTGAGCGCCCCGGCGATGCCGGTGGCACGGAGGCTCTGCATGGCACTGCCGGCGGCACCAACGCCGGGGAAGATGATCCGCTCCGCCCGCCGCACTTCCTCCGCATCCGCACTGATGACGGCATCGAGCCCCACCTCCCGACACGCCCGCTGCACGCTGCGCAAGTTGCCGGCGTCGTAGTCCACAATCACGGCAGTGGGCGGCGGCTTCAGAGATTCGCGGCGTGAATTGTCGCGTTCAACGGCCAATGGCGAGACTGATGCGGGCTACAAGGCGCGGCATACTATCAGCGACCAGCCCCTCGACGCGCGTCAAGGGCTTACATGTGCTGGCGCAACCCGCACAAAAGCGTCAATCTCGCACAAGCTTTAGCGGCGACATCCTACAGATTTTTCTTGAAGCCCGTGCCACCGTTCTCTCCGCCGAAACGCGCAAGGTACCGTCCCTGCCTCAACGAACCGCAACACCGTCCCACGCCACCGCGCGCCGCCATGTGTATTGCTGTGCTAACGTACACCTGTGCTTCCGGTGCCCACGGAGAAACGCCATGCCCACTGTGCGGCAGCCCCTACGAGCCCGCAGGCCGCGCTTACCGGCCACTCAGCCCCGACCGGCGAACGTCATCGACACATGCCTCTAATCCTGCTGGGCCACCAGCTGACCCCGTGCGGGTGCCTGCGAGCCCGTGTCCCTGGAGATCCCAGGACGAATCCGCCACGGCGAGTCCAGGGTAGTCCTCGCCCTCCCCCTCCGCCTAGACGGAAGTCGACTCCGCCTGCTCGACCCGACTATCGCCGACTTCTGCGCGCCAACCAGGACAAGGACGGCATCATCGAGGATAGGAACCGTGCCATTGCCGAAGAACGCCGACTTCTCCTCACAGAAGACCGCGAGACCGACCAACTCAAGCGCCGCCTCGCGAATCGCACCCTCGTGGTGACCTGATGGACATCGCGGACACGCCCGATTGGGCGCTCAGGTACGGCTTAGCGCAATCGCCCCTATTCGAGCGGAGCGAGATGGACGTCAGCGGCGAGCACAATGTACTGCTCGATGGCGGCTACGGGAGTTTCGCCCTCTCGGTGAGTACAGAACACCTGTGGTCCAACTTCCGCACACCAGCGGATTGGTCATGGTCGAGCAATTTGCCGCACCATGTGACGATCACAGGTCGTGAGGTCGCGGTTGTTCGCTGGGATAAAGGCCATGTTGAGACCTTCACACTTGCCAGCGTTGAACGGCAGTGGGAGGCGTTCTACCAATACCTAACCACCGATTTGGTCAAGTCCAACCAACGCGTCATAGAACACATGCTAGGGATCTTCCGTAGCATGCGTTCACTACTCACGACGTCCGGTGTTGACGACGACCTCAGCATAGAGGCCTTTTTGGCCCTCCTGTCACGGGCAATTGGCGCACGTGGCAGCAGTACGATCGCCGGCGCTCTTCAATCGGAGGGAGATTTAGTCCTTCGGTCCCTCGCGCCAGATCGGGTAGACCGGCTGCTTGGAGTCCTTCAGGCACCCAACGCTGCAGGCTTGACCGCCCATCCGGCCCTGGCTGTGCGCCATGCCGGAAGCGACATTTTTCAGGAAGCCCATTTCGAGCTCGTTCGGGCCCACGGTGCCGACCTGTTCGGCTACTCTCAACCAGCGGAGAGTGCGCGTGTAACGCGCGGCGGCGCCCACTTCACACCTGCCGCCTTGGCGCGCACGGTGGTCGAGCAGACGCTGGCTCATTTGCCCAACCTAAAGAGTCGCCGAGTTCTGACAGTACTCGATCCCGCGTGTGGCTCAGGAGGTTTTCTGCACGAGGCGTTACGCACATTGCGGCGAGTGAGGTACACGGGGCAGATCCGGCTAGTTGGACGCGATAGCTCTAGGCCTGCCGTCGCGATGGCTCGCTTTGTGCTGGCCAACGCCCTTGCGGATTGGTCACCTGATGGTGGGTTTGAGGTCGATGTTCTCCAAACGAACTCCCTCATTACCCCTCTTCCATCCGCTGACGTAATACTAATGAATCCCCCCTTCATTTCTTGGCTGGCCCTTACGACCGAGCAACGTGAACACATGCGGAGCGTACTTGGCTCTTTAGCAACAGGCCGCGGCGACTACAGCATGGCTTTCGTTACGCGCGCGCTTGAAGCACTGTCGCCGAAGGGCGTCATCGGGACGCTGCTACCTAGCAGCCTGCTAGCCCTCAGCGCGGCTTCCAAGTGGCGGGAAAGCCTCCTGGAGCGTGCGGAAGTCAGGTTCTTAGCCGCCTTGGGCGAGTACGGCTTGTTCCCCTACGCCCAAGTACAAGTTGCTGTAGCAGTGCTCGCGAGGGACACGTCCCCCGATGACTCGCGGGAGAGCGTTGCGGTCCTGGTTGCCGACAACGACCATCGAGCCACCGGCAACGCGCTTCGGGCGTTGCGTCAGGCGACGGTCAATCATGACGTGCTGCCCGAAGGCGTTGGCTGGCGCCTGTTTCAAGTGCCTGTTCGGGAGTTGCGCCGTCGTCCTACTTGGAGACTCGTGCCTCCTCGGGCAGAGGCAGCTATCGGTCGCTTGTTTGACGCTGGCGACGCACTCCCGGCCGGTGACCTTTTTGACATTCGCCAAGGGGTCAGGACCGGGCTCAATCGCGCGTTCCTATTGAGCGTAGGGCAACGCACGGCCCTACCGCCACGGGAGCAAAAGTGGTTTAGGCCGGCTGTGACGAACAAGGCGTTGACACAAGGGAGAGTCGTTCCGGACCGGTTCGTATTCTATCCGTACGACGAGAATGGCCTTGTGATCGACACCGAAGCGCAGCTTGTCGACGAACTTCCCGAGTACTTCAAAGCCCATCTAGCCCCCAATCGGAGCGAGCTCCTGCGACGCCTCAGCCTCCGAGGACGTACAGATTGGTGGGGCCTTTCATGGCATCGGCCGTGGATGCTCAAAGCGGGACCGCGGGTTGTCTCCAAGTTCTTCGGCGGCGCTGGAGGATTTGCGACGGACCTTGAGGCAACCCACGTTGTCGTACAAGGCTACGCATGGTTGCCAAGGTGGGAGGTACCTGCGGATATCAAGGAGGACGAGGGAGAACCGTTCGAGGATCTACTCGACACGTATGCGGCAATCATGAACTCCTCACCCTTTCAACGGCTCTTGCGTGTTTTTTCTCCTTATGTTGCAGGCGGACAGTTCGACCTTAGTCCAAAATTCGTTGGGCACGTTCCTCTTCCCAACATTCCTGTCCTCCTGTCCGATGAACGAGCGGGCCGGGCGGTCAGCTCATTGGCGAACCTTGCTCGGAGCGACGATCCTACGGTTCGTGGCACATCTGAAGTTGCGGACGATCTGGTGATGCAGCTCTATGGCCGCCAAGTGTTCGAGCACCTGTAGTCACCGTGACAGATAAAGTCCCAGCGTCGATGTCCGGCCTAAAACGTCATTTTCGCTCAGTAGAAGAAACTCTAGAAGGCATCATTCCCGACCTGCAGGTCAACGTGGAGTGGGGAGTTGATCCTCTTGTCGCCGAGTTAGTCGGGACCAACTGCGAACGAACTGCCCGGAACCGTGGGCGTGCGGCCTTTGTTGCGCCCCTTCGTGACATCCGTAACGGAGTTGTAGCGTGGTTAGGATTTCGTGAAGTTTGGGTGCGCGGCACGCTAGATAGTCCTAAGGAAGCTCTGAACAAAGTCTGCCTCGTGGGATAATGGGATGGTGCCATGTG
>VXSY01000152.1:0-48504 GCA_009837725.1 Gammaproteobacteria bacterium
CCCCTACGAGGCCCTCGGGTACACATCGGCCCCTCCCCACCTCCTTGATGCCCGGCTCGGGCGGCGCTATGGTCGCGCGCCCCCGTTTCCCGGAAGGCCCCCCAGCCGTGCCGCAAATCACTGTGCGCCAGCTTGAGAAGGTGTTTCGCGTGGCGGAGCGGCAGCCTGGGTTCTGGGGCGCGGTGCGTTCGCTGGCACACCGGCGCTACCGTGAGGTGAAGGCGCTTCACGGTGTTGATTTCGATATCGAGCAGGGCGAGCTGGTGGGCTACATCGGGCCCAACGGCGCCGGCAAGTCCACCACCATCAAGATTCTCTCCGGGATCCTCACGCCCTCCGGCGGTGAATGCCGAGTCAATGGCCTGTCGCCCTGGCGCGACCGCGCACGCCATGTGGCGCGAATTGGCGTGGTGTTCGGGCAGCGTTCGCAGCTTTGGTGGGACTTGCCGGTGATCGAGTCGTTTGACCTGCTGCGAGACATCTACGCCACGCCACCGAGGCAGCACGCCCGAGTCCTGGAAGAGCTTGCAGACCTCCTGCACCTCGAGCCCCTCTTCGACGTGCCCGTACGCCAGCTGAGCCTCGGCCAGCGGGCGCGGTGCGATTTGGCGGCTTCGCTCTTGCACCGGCCCGACATCCTGTTCCTCGACGAACCCACCATCGGCCTCGACGCCCCGTCGCGACTCGCCGTGCGCGAGTTCATCCGTCGGCAGAACCGCGAAAGCGGCATCACCGTGCTGCTCACCAGCCACGACATGGGGGACATTGAGGCGCTTTGCGAACGGGTGATGGTCATCAACGACGGCATGCTGCTGCTCGACGGGCCGATGGATTCCCTGCGCTCGCGCCGCTATCGCGAAAGGCGGGTCATCGTCGAGTTCGAAGAAGGCGAAACGCTCTCAGCCCAGCATCGAGCACTGGCCGAAGGCGACGGCAGTCGGGCTGAGTTCCGGGTGGCGGAGAACGCACCGGCGTTCGTGGCCGAACTCTCAGCCCGCTATCGCATCCGCGACCTGATCGTCGAGCACCCTCCCATCGAGGAGATCGTCCGCGACCTCTATCATTCGGCCAGCGCCTGACCCCATGCTGCGCCCGTATCTGGCCGTGCTCGGCGCACGCTACCGCGAGGTGCTGCAATACCGCTCGGCGGCGGTCGCCAACTCCGTCGTGCAGCTCTTCTGGGGCGGCATCCGGTTGATGGTGCTGGCGGCTTTCTTTGCCTCGGCCAGCACCGAGCCGCCGATGGCCTTCGCCGCCGTGGTGGCGTACATCTGGCTGGGGCAGGCGTTCTTTGGCCTTCTGCCCTACTCCCTCGATCCCGACATCCAGCGCAAATTCCTCGAAGGCAACGTTGCGTGGGAACTGCTTCGCCCCGTGAATCTCTATGCCTTCTGGTACGCAAGGACGTTTGCACACCGGGTGGCGGACACGACCATCCGCATGCTGCCGCTCTTGTTCGTGGCGCTTTGGGTGCTGCCGTGGGTGGGGCTCGATGCGTGGGCACTGAAGCCGCCGCCAAGCCTTGCGAGCGGCATTGCCTTTGCCGTTGCGCTGTTTGGCATGGCAGCCCTCGCAACCGCAGTGACCATGCTGTTCCAGACGACCCTGTTCTGGCTCGTTTCCGGACGCGGCCTGCAGGCGTGCATGTATGGGCTCATCTCGCTGCTGTCCGGATTGGCGGTGCCGTTGCCACTCTTGCCTGCATGGCTTCAGCCGGCGCTGTATTGGCAGCCGTTTCGCGGGCTCGGCGACACGCCGTTTCGCATTTACAGCGGCGACATCGCGGCATCGGCGGCGCCGGTGGAGATCGCATTGCAGTTCGGCTGGACGGCGGTGTTCGTCGGCATCGGCTATGCCGTGCTGAGCCGGGGCCGTGGTCGGCTGGTGATTCAAGGTGGATAGGGCGCCGTCCGGAACCGCATCTCGCGAGGCCACGCTCGCGGACGACCGGCACCCGCGCAAGCCGGGCACGGTGGGGCTGTACCTGCGGCTCATCGGCGTCAGCGTGCGCGGGCAGATGCAGTATCGCGGCACCTTCCTCGTCATGTCGTTCGGTCAGCTGCTGACCCACTCGTTGGAGCCGTTCGCCATCTGGGCGCTGTTCGACCGTTTCGGCAGCCTTGCCGTATGGACGCTGCCGCAGGTCGCCCTGCTCTACGGCACCGTCAGCGTCGCGTTCGCCTTCACCGACGCCCTCGCCCGCGGCTTTGACCTCTTTGGCGACCAGTTCATCAAGACGGGCAACTTCGACCGCATCCTCCTGCGGCCACGGCCCTTGGTGCCACAGGTGGCAGGGCACGAGTTCACGCTGTTTCGGGTCGGTCGGCTGCTTCCGGGTCTGGTGGTGCTCGTGTGGGCGCTGTGGTCGCTCGACATCGACTGGAATGCGGCGCGCGTGCTCCTGCTCGCGCTGTCGCTTGCAGGCACCTTCCTCTTCTTCTACGGCCTCATCATCCTGCAGGCGACGCTCGCCTTCTGGACCACCGAAACGCTGCACATCTTCAACCTCCTCACCTACGGCGGCGTGGAGACGGCGCAATACCCGCTGGCGATCTACGCCCGCGACTTCCGCCGCTTCTTTACCTTCGTGGTGCCCTTGGGTTGCGTCACCTACTTCCCACTCGTCGGCGTCATGGGAGTCGCCGATCCGTTGGGCAGCACCGCCTGGATGCAGTTCGCCGCTCCACTCGCCGGATTCGCTTTCTTCGGCGCGTCGTTGCTCGCCTGGCGTACGGGTGTGCGTCATTACACATCGACGGGTTCGTAATTCAACACGGGCGGGGACGAGCCGCGCCCCTACGAGGCCCCGACACGTTGATCGTCCGAGGATTTGATCGCGAGGTATTCCCGACACACAAACATTTCGTCTCACAGGCTGCGTGGCCGATGTCTCACGGACTCACCGGCACCATTCGACACGGGCGAGGACAAGCCTTGCCCTACGAGGACCTGTCAGGACGCGAAAAAGGCCAGTTCCTCCACCTCAATCTGGCTGCGGGTGGTGAGCTTGACGGGCGTCGATGCCTTCTCGATCACGCCGATGTCCGACAGCCACTCGCAGGCGATGAGGATGTGCTCCACGTCGTGGTTGCGGGCGAAGTGGTGGGATATCTCGGTGGTGGAGCGGGGCTCGCCGCCCGACGCTTCCAGATATTCGAGCAGCGGGGCGAAAATCTGCCGAGCGCGGGGTTCGAGCCAGGCGTCGATGGCGTCGAGCGCGACGCCATTGGCCGGCGCCGTGGCCGGTCGCTCCAGCAGGTCGAGATAGATGGCGCCATAGAGCGCGGGGTTCAGGCGCACCGCGTCGGCGAGCGCTTCGCGGCCGACGATTTCGCCGGCCAGGCCCACCTCCGCCTCCGCCAGGGCTCGTGCCGTTTGCAGAATCCAAAGCGCCGTGTATGCCGCATCGTCCTTCACCTCGTGCCACTTGCGCGCCTTGTAGTGGGTGGTGAGCGCGTGCAGGACGCTGTTCATCACCTGGATCTGCGTGTCGCGGGCACCGATGTCCTGGAGCTGGGCGAACAGGCGGTCGATGGACGGGTCGCGACTGAAAAGCAGGCGTCCCTTGGCATACATCGAGTGGCCGAACATGTTGCGCGTGGATGCCTCCAGACGACGCCGGAACTCCGCCCGCGGCTCCACGGAGGTGTGGATGTTGATGTCGTCCATCGTCAGCGCCACGCCATGGACGCCAGTTTTCTGATCGTCGGTGCAGATCAGCACGAGGTCGATGTCGGACTTGTCCCACACCTCGTCGTGGGAAAGGCTGCCGCAGAGGATGCCGGCGAGGATGTGGCGATCCTCCTGCACCTCCTCCATGAGGTCGGCAAGCGCCTGCTCGAACCGTTCGCGTGTGGTTGACGGCATGAGCGTCTCCCGAGGCTTGGCAAAGCTCGCGACGAAGTGTAGCCACCGAATGGCAGCCATGAGAAGGCAAGCCGAGCGCGGGCGACCACAAGGGTCGCCTTCGGGAGAGGGGAGGGGAACGCCTAGCGGGGCTTGTCCCCGCCTGTTTTGAATGCGTCGCGACAGACTTGTGAGACATCGGCCAGGTAGCCTGTGGGACGAAATGTTTGTGTGTCGGGAGGGTTGACATCCACCCCCACATAGGGACAATCGCCGCCCCATGAATCCCCGAACGACATTCCAGCCGAGCCCAAGGCGCGCCGCAGCCGCGGCGACCACGGGCGGGTATTGGTTTTTCACGAGCTGACGCGCACTCGAAATCGAGGGCGCAGGTGCCGCCCGTCGAAGAACCCCGATTGGCGATGCCATCGGGGTTTCGTTTTTTTAGGTGGGACGAAGGCACGAGACAACCGGAAATGGGGAGCAAACCAACATGTCCGACCAAGCCGAACGAACGGAGAACCTGAACGTGCTGGCACACGAACTCTTGCCGACGCCGCATGAGGTGAAGGTGGAACTGCCGGCCAGCGAGGCCGTGCTGCATGGCGTGGCGGTGGCGCGGGAGAGCATCCGCGCGATCCTCGAACGGCGCGACCATCGGCTGCTCGTCGTCGTCGGCCCGTGTTCGATCCACGATCCCGAGGCAGCGCTCGACTACGCCGCTCGGCTTGCCGGCCTTGCGCGCGAGACCAAGGACTCGCTCTTGCTCGTGATGCGCACCTATTTCGAGAAGCCGCGCACCACCACCGGCTGGAAGGGGCTCATCAACGATCCGAGCCTCGACGACACTTTCCACGTCGAGCGCGGCATTCGCGTGGCGCGGCAACTGCTGCTGAAGATTGCAGATCTCGGCCTGCCCCTCGCCACCGAGGCGCTCGACCCCATCATGCCGCAGTACTTGCAGGACCTGATCGCCTGGTCAGCCATCGGTGCCCGCACCACGGAATCGCAAACGCATCGGGAGATGGCCTCCGGGCTTTCCTGCGCGGTTGGGTTCAAGAACGGCACCGACGGCTCCCTCGATGTGGCCATCAATGCACTGCAATCGGTGTCGAGCCCGCATCGGTTCCTGGGCATCAACCAGCGGGGCCAGGTTTCCGTCGTCCATACGCGCGGGAACGCCTGCGGGCACATCGTCCTGCGCGGCGGCAGTTCCGGCCCCAACTACGACCGAGAGTCGGTGATTGGATGCGAGCAGGCACTAGCCGATGCGGGGCTCACCGCCAACGTCATGGTGGATTGCTCCCACGCCAACTCGAACAAGGACCACACCCGCCAGCCGCTGGTTGCAGAATCCGTGGCAGAACAGATCGCCGCGGGCAACCGATCCATCGTCGGCCTGATGCTGGAAAGCAACCTCGGCGCCGGCAACCAGAAGCTCGGCGACCCGGCGAGCCTTGAATACGGCGTGTCGATTACCGATGCCTGCGTCGATTGGGAGGAAACGGAAACCCTGCTGCGATCGCTGGCGACAGGACTGGCCGCACCATTGCGAGATCGCTTGGGAGCCGAGAACCAGACGAACGCCATCGCTGCCGGCTAGGCAAGGAGGCAGATTGCCTCCTTACCAGCGTCCATCAGCGGTAGTAGGCGTTCTCCCGCATCGTGTGGTCCGTCACGTCGCGGACTTCCGTGAGTTCCGGGATTCGCTCCGTGAGGGATTTCTCCACGCCCTGCTTCAGGGTGATGTCCACCGCCGCGCAGCCTTGGCAGCCGCCGCCGAACTGCAGCACGGCAACGCTCTCCTCGACGATCTCCACCAGCGTCACCTGGCCGCCGTGCGCGGCAAGACCGGGGTTGATCTCGTTGTAGAGCACGTAGTTGATGCGGTCTTCCAAGGGCGAGTTTGCGTCCACGTTCGGCACCCGGGCGTTGGGCGCCTTGATGGTGAGCTGACCGCCCATGCGGTCTTCGCGGAAGTCCACCACCGCATCGAGAAGGTACTTCTCGCTGCGATCTTCCAGCCACGCCGTGAAGCCCTCGTACGGCACCGGGGTGTCCTCGTCCTGCTCCTCGCCGGGGCGGCAATAGGCGATGCACGTCTCGGCGTTGGGCGTGCCCGGCTCCGACACGAAGATGCGGATGCCACAACCGTCCTCCTGCTTCGCAAGCAGATCGCGCAGGTACGCCTGGGCGGCTTGGGAGATCTCGACCATCAAGTCCTCAATTCAGGTGGCGATGACGCCTACTTTACCGCGCAACGCCCCCGCACGCACCTTGGAGGGAAGGCATTCTGCCTTCCCTATCAGCCGTAGCTGCGAGCGAACGCGAGCACGAAGGCCAGCAGTTCGCGGCAGCGAACCGCCGACGCGCCCTTTAGGGGCGCGCCAGCGCGTGAGTAAGGCGGACTTTGGAGGGAAGGCATTTTGCCTTCCCTGCGCGCCTTCTGGCGCGCTGACCGCGACTTGCAACGAGAAGCGCCTGTCGGCACTAGGAAAGGCAGAATGCCTTCCCTCCGAGCTACTTCCGAGGCGCCTTGCGGTCCTTGTACTTGTACCAGTCGTTGTCGCGGAACAACCCGTCGCGCCAGCGCACGGCGTCCCTCATGCCGAGTTCGCGGTTCTTGTCCTGCCAGTCGTAGGAGAAGCCGGTGAACTGGCCGGCGGCGTCGAGGTCGGTGCTGCTGTGTACCGACGAGTAGATGCCCATGTTCTCGTAGAAGCGGTTCATGTTCAGCTTCAGGATCGAGAGGTGGTCGGCGCTCATCACCGCGATGCGGTCGGCGAAGGCGATGGTGCGCTCTTCGAGCTCGTCCTTGGGCCAGGAGTAGTTGATCATGCCGATCTCCTCGGCCTCCTCGCCGGTGACGTTCTCGCCGGTGTAGTAGAGCTCCTTCGCCTTCCTCATGCCGATCACCAGCGGCCAGATGACCCCGGTGCGCGACGTGCCGAGGCCGCGCAGGCCCGGATGGCCGAGCTGTGCGTCTTCGGCAGCCACCACGAGGTCCGCCATCATGGCGAGCTCGCAGCCGCCGGCGATGGCATAGCCATGCACCTGGGCGATGGTGATCTTCGCCATGTTCCAGAAGTACATGTGGATGTTGGTGATGGCCTGCATCCCGGTGCGGATGCCCATGAGCAGGCGGCGACCCTTGTCGTCCACCGCCTTGTGGCGCCGCACCACCGCGTCCGCGCCCTTGCCGGAGGCCGGCGTCAGGTCGTAACCGGCGCTGAAGGTGCGCCCGCCGCCGCGAACGATGATGACGCGGCACGAATCGTCCGCTTCCAGGTCGTGCAGGGCGTCGTTGAGCTCGAACAGGAGCTCCTGCGACAGCGCGTTCATCTTCTCCGGACGGTTCAGGGTGATCCTGCCGACGCGGTCGTCGGTGCCGACGCGGTCGATCAGGACGTTCTCGA
The DNA here is from genome assembly GCA_009837725.1 of Gammaproteobacteria bacterium. Lineage (GTDB taxonomy): Bacteria > Pseudomonadota > Gammaproteobacteria > Pseudomonadales > Azotimanducaceae > VXYL01. Next base: position 7,263 of record VXSY01000152.1, read on the forward strand.
AATCGGACATGGCTTCCCTCGCCCCTTGAAAAGCGCGACACGTTACCACGGCACCCGGACGGCGCGCTTACACTTGCGCAGCAACACACCGCCACAAGACCCCAAGCATGAACCTTGCAGAGCTCGCCACCATCCGCTCCGGCCGCACCGCCCGCGTCTCCTCCTGGGACACAACCGGCCGCAACAACGACGCCTGGAACATCGAGCCGGGCGAGCGCCGCGTGCTGGCCGACATTCGCGGCCCAGGCACCATCACCCACATCTGGATGACGCAGCCGAACCACTACCGGGAGTGCCTGCTCGAATTCACATGGGACAACGCCGACGCGCCCAGCATCCGCTGCCCCTTGGGCGACTTCTTCGGCTTAGGACACGGCATCGTCAACTCCTACCAGTCCCTGCTGTTCTCCGCCTCCACCCGCAACAACAACCGCTTCAACCAAGGCTGCGCCCTCAATGCCTACTTGCCGATGCCCTTCCGAGAACGCGCCGTGGTCACCCTCGTGAACGAAAGCGGCGAACGCCATCGGCAGTACTTCTATGTCGATTACGAGCTCGGCGAAGTGGCACGCAACGCCGGCTTCCTGCACGCCGAGTTTCGCCGCGAGAACCCGTTCCCCGGCTGGGGCCACGAAATCCGCGTCAACACCCCGGAAGCCAACATCGCCAACCACGAACGGCTCGCGTGGGATAATAACTACGTCATCCTCGACGCCAAGGGGCGCGGCCACTACCTCGGTTGCAACCTCTCCGTCACCAACTTCCAAGGCACCTGGTGGGGCGAAGGCGACGACATGATCTGGGTGGACGGCTACAAGTGGCCGCCCGACCTGCACGGCACCGGCTCCGAGGACTACCTGAACCAGGCCTGGGGCATGCAGGACAACGCCTTCCTCCGCAACGGCTCGTCCATTCACGAGCGCAATACGGCCGGCTACCAGACCAGCTACGTGCACCACATCGAGAACCCCGTGCGGTTCGAGCGCGAAATCCGCGTGACCATCGAACACGGCCACGGCAACCACCTCGCCAACGAGATGTCGAGCGTGGCCTATTGGTACGCCGAGCAGCCGTCCCAGGTGCATCCCTGCCCGCCGGTCGATGCCCGCGCCGCAGTGCGCCGCGACAACGTCACCGGCACTTGGCAAACGGACCCCTCCCCCTCCCGCGAACTCCACATCACCGACGAGATGCGCGCCATGAAGGAAGGCTGGGCGCAACGGACCAAGCCATAGCGAGCGCCGGTTGTTTCCGCGCCAGCAGGGGCGGAAAATCCACATTCCGCCCAGGTGCTGGAACTGGCAGACAGGCCGGATTTAGGTTCCGGTGTCGAAAGGCGTGAGGGTTCGAATCCCTCCCTGGGCACCAACCTCGCGCGTTTGAAGACAACGGGAACAGGGCGTTGTCCCCCCCAACGACATTCACGCCGCGGTGAACCTGCCGTGGAAGCCGAGCGGCAACGGGTATGGCAGCCAGGCCCGCGCCAAGGGGCCGTCGGCGATGTTGCCGGCATCGAAGATGCCGATGCCGCCCACCCCGCGCTCGTACGCCAGGAAGGTCCCCACGAGGTAGCCGTCGTCTTCGCTGCGCGCACGGGGAGACGGCACAAAGACATGCTCTTCGGCAACGATGCCGGCGCCGTAGTCGAAGCACTCGACGAAGCCGCGTTCGAGGTCGCGCTTGGCGACGGTGCGGAAGTACCAGCTCGCACCATCCGCAACGCCGAGCGTGTAAACGTAGCGATTGCGGCGACCGACCGTCGCCGGCGACACCGCCGGAAACTCGGCCGGCTCCGCCGTCTCGAAGACTTCGGTTCGGCCGCTACGGTGGAGCGCAAATGAGGCGTAGCGCTCCGTCGTCAAGGCACCCAATGCGCCAGCCATGACGTCGCGCAGCCCTGCCGTCACCAAGCCGGGGTCCTCGGCGACGCAATGGTCGTAGCGGATCGTACCGTCCCGTTCTTCCCAGCCGTTGCCGTGATGGAATCCGAACGCGGCAGGCAGCTGATACCACCGGCGCTGGTCGAAGTCGTCCTTGGCCACGACCAGAACGCGGGTGCCGATGTCCGGCTGCCAGGCGTGGTTGCCGAGGAACGTCCCGGCGCGCTCCGGATCGTGAACGAACGGTGGCACGACGATCACGAGATGCCGTTCGGTGACGACGAAGTCGTGCACCATCCCCATGGGCTCGAGCGGCACCAACGCCACTTTCACGAGCCTGCCGTCGGCGGCAATGCGATAGAGGACGAGGGCGGGGCTTGACCCGGTGGCGCAGCCGAACGCCCACAGCGTGCCATCGGCTTCCACCTTGGGGTGCGCCGTGAACGGAACACCCGCGAGACCGTCGCCCCACACCTGGAATCCCTGCCATGCCAGCCGGTCGCGGTCGATGACGCTGGCGGAGCCGGCCTCCCACAGCGCCATCAGCTTGCCGTGGTGGTCAAGCACGGAGATGTTGGCGGGATTCACGTCGTCCGGTCGGCGCACAGGGGCCCCGTCGGCGATGTGGGTGTCAAAGGCATCGTAGAGACGGCGTCCCGCGGCGTCCTCGTGGGCCAGCTTGGGCGTCTGCAGCACACGCCCTCGATGGCTCACGTGCTGGCCATCGAAGCGGAACTCCTGAAGCATGGCGTCGCCGTCGAACCAATGCCGGTAGCGCAAGCCGTGGCGGTCGTGGATGGCGGGGCCGTTGCGGTACAACACGCCGCGCAAGTCCGGCGGGAGCGTGCCTTCCACGACAAGCGAAGGACAGTCCAGCCGGTCGGCCGCCGGCGTCTTCCAGCCGAGCAACCGCGCATCCTGCTGCAATGCAGAATGGAACGCGTTGCCGCTGGACCCATTGGCGAATGCGGCAACGAGCGGGGCGAGGCCGGCACACCCGCCAAGGGCCGCCGCCCCTGCAATCAAGCATCGTCTATTGAACATCATGCCGCTCCTCAGTACGAAAGCGAAATGTCAGCAGTGCCGCCGTCTTCACCGACTTCCACGGCGGCAGCCCCAAAACTCGGCGGCCCCATGCGGCCGAAAGCGTCGTTGGCGAAGCCGTAGCCCTCGGTGGGGATGCCGAGCATGTTGGCGTCCAACTCGCCGTTGCCGTTCTCGTCGTGATACGCCGTCACGGCGTATCGGCCGGGCGGCAGCTCCGCGAACACGAAGCGGCGGCTGCCCGCGCTGGCTATGCGCCAAGCACCCGCGATGGCATCGCCTGCATCCGGAAAGGTCTTGCTCGCCGACTCCGGGAACACGGCGACGTAGATGCGCCCTTCGTCCGAGCGCACGGCGCCAAGTTCAACCGTCAGAGTCGTGAGAGTCGCGGCCCAAGCTGGCATGACGGCGGCCAGCGCGAGGCCGACCGCGAGGCAGAATCGGGATCTTCGGTCCATGAAGTGCTCCTTTTCGTCGATCGAGCATTCGCAACGCACCATGCGTGCAATGGCATGATGTGGAGCGGACAGGGCAGGCGCGAGCGCGAGTTCGTGAATCACTTCGGTTTTTCGCGGTTGGTCGGCGAAACGTCATTGGCGATTCGCCAATGGTTTGTCCCCGGACGGCTATCGCGGCACTTGCTCGCCCTCGCCGTCACCACGTTGCTGTTCGTTTGGCTGGCACCGTTCGGCACGGGGCAGCGATTCGATCTCTTGGCGAGAACCTTCTACGCGGCCACGGCGATCACGTTCAACTGGCTTCTGGGCGTGGCACTAGTACAGACAGCCGGGTCGATGGCGGCAAGTGCCGGCAAGCCGGTCTGGCTTGGCATCGTCGCCGGCGCACTGGCTGCCTCGGTGCCGGGTGCAGGTGTGGTCTTCCTGCTCGAGGCGTGGCTGGACGAAGCTCCGGCACTGGCAGCCGACCTTCTCTACATCTATGCCAGCGTTGCACTGGTGCATGTCACGTTGGGGCTCGTCATGCGGCGGCTGCTGAGTACTGTGCCCACCAGCCCCCCAGACACTTCAAGTCGCGCCAATCAGGCTTCAAGCGCGCCGCCGTTCATGGCCCGCCTGCCGTCGCGCCTGGGACACGACCTGCTCCACCTAAAGATGCAGGACCATTATGTGGAGGTCCACACGACGGAGGGCTCGGCACTCGTGCTGTTGCGCTTCCGAGACGCACTCCGAGAAGTGTCGGCGTTGCCCGGGATGCAAGTCCATCGCTCCCACTGGGTGGCCAAGCACGCAGTAGCCAAGGTGCGGCGGCGCGAAGGACGTATCCTTCTCGCGCTCACCAACGGCAACGAGGTGCCGGTGAGCCGCTCGTTCGCACCCACGCTGAAGCAGCACGGATGGGTCTGACGGCAGAGGTGCTGGACCAGCATCGTGCTGACGGGGCCTGTAGCGCAACCCAAACCACGCTCGATGGGGATTGCGTGCTCTGCCATCCTCAACGATTCAGCGGTCAAGGCCTCGTTTCGGTACAAGCAGGGGCAGACAATCCCTTCAGGCCCCAAGTGCTGGAACTGGCAGACAGGCCGGATTTAGGTTCCGGTGTCGAAAGGCGTGAGGGTTCGAATCCCTCCCTGGGCACCATCTGCCGAACCCACTGGTGGACGTGCCACCTAGGGAGCGCGTTCCCCATGTCGCCGAAGCAGAGCCGTGCCAAGCAACCTAAGTGGCGGCGAGGGGCGATATGGGGTTTACTGAACCGGTCGGCCAAACGGGGGCCGGCGAAGGAGGGGTTCAAGACATGCGGTTCAATCGACTCCTGACGGTAGCTCCCGCCGCCGCGTGGCTGCTGGCCGCAATGGCATGCCAATCGCCCCCACCTGCGCCAAGCGATGCCAGCGATGCGGTACCCCTGACGCCAGACGGGGTCGTGGACGTTGGTGGCATCTGGCAGGCGCTCGGCACCGCGCACTGGAATCTCGAGGCCCATGCAGCGAGCCACGGGCCCGTCCCGGCGCTCGGCGCGCTCGGTGCGATTCCCGCCGGCATGGGTGTGGTGGTCGGCGGCACCATTCCTTACCAGCCTTGGGCCGCCGAGCAGCGCGACGCCAACGCCGCTGATTGGGTGGCGCGAGATCCCGCCGTGAAGTGCTTCATGCCGGGCATCCCGCGCGCCGCCTACATGCCCTTTCCGTTCCAGATTGTGCAGGGCAAGGACAGCATCTTCGTCGCCTACGAGTTCACCAGTTCCACCCGCATCATCCATCTCGACCGGCCCGGCACCGAAGCGCCGCTGCCGTCGTGGATGGGCTATTCCCTCGGCCATTACGAGGGCGCGAGCCTGGTGGTGGACGTGACGGCGCAGGTGCCCGACACCTGGTTCGACAGCGCCGGCAACTTCCACAGCGACGAGTTGCGCGTCACCGAACGCTACACGCGCGTGGGACCGAACCTCTTGCACTACGAAGCGACCATCGACGATCCCAAGGTCTTCACCGAGCCGTGGAGCATCGCCATGCCGCTCTATCGTCGCCAAGAGGAAGGCGCGCGCCTGCTGGAATTCAAGTGCGTCGAATTCGCCGAAGAGGCGGTGTACGGCCACCTCTATGCCACCGACGAAGACGAAGCCGGCGACGGTTGACCCTCGGAGCCCCACAGCAACGCTTGAGAGGAGACATGCAATGCGATTGAACACGCATTTTGGAGCCGCCCTCGCGGCGGCAATCACGGCCGGCGTCGCGCTCGTGCCGGCAAATGCCGACGAAGCCGCCGAACCCATGCGAACCTCCTGGGGAGTTCCGGACCTGCAAGGCAACTGGGATTTCCGCACCATCACCCCCTTCCAGCGCCCGGAGGAACTGGCAGACCGCGAGTTCCTCACCGCCGAGGAAGTGGCCGAGTGGGAGGCACGCGCCGCCGACAGCAAGGCCGAGCGCGACATCACGCCAAGCCCAGAGGCGGATGCCAGCCAAGGCGACCTCGATGTCGGCTACAACTCCTTCTTCATCGACACCGGCACCCAGACCAGCCCGCACATGCGCACTTCGCTGGTGGTCGATCCGCCGAACGGTCGCGCGCCGGCAAACACCCGTGACGCCCTCTGGCGCATGGCGGAGAATCGGGAGACGTGGAGCCGCTCGCCGCGCACGCCCGCCGACAGGCCGCCGGCAACCCGTTGCCTGATCGGCTTCAACGCCGGCCCGCCCATGGTGTCGAGCGCCTACAACAACATGATGAAGCTGGTGCAGGGGCCGGGCTACGTCGCCATCCTGAACGAGATGGTGAACGATCACCGCATCATTCCAACCGGCGGTGGCGAGGCGGCGCCGGAGCACATACGCTTCTGGCAAGGCGATTCCGTCGGCCGCTGGGAAGGCGACAAGCTGGTGGTGGAAACCACCAACTTCCGCCCCGAAACCAACTTCCGCGGCTCCGGCAAGAACCTGCATCTGACCGAGAAGTTCAGCCGCGTCGATGCCGACACCCTGCGCTACGAATACACGGTGAACGACCCGGAGTCGTTCGAGGCGCCGTTCAGCGTCATCCATGACATGCGTCGCACAGACGACGACGTGTACGAATACGCCTGCCACGAAGGCAACGTCGCCATGCACCTGATGCTGTCCGGCGCCCGGGAACAGGAACGCGAGAATCCAGACGCCGTGGACGACACTTGGTTGCCGACCTGGTTCAAGGGCCTGCCGAAGAAGGAAGACCTGCTCGCCGCAGCGGAGGCGGAGGAAGGTTCGGCCGACGAAGGCGAATAGGAGTCGCGTCTATCGGCGCGCTGGGGAGGGCAGAATGCCCTCCCCGCAAAGGAACGCATCCTCTTCCTCGGGGGAGGGCTGATAGACTGCGCCGCTTTCCGGCAAGGCACGCGAGAACCAAGGCATGGCGATTGAGGAAGGCAAGGCGGCACCGCTCTTCACCCTGAACGACGCAGACGGCAACAAGGTCGCGCTCAAGGACCTCAAGGGCAAGCACGTCGTGGTGTACTTCTACCCGAAGGACGACACCCCCGGCTGCACCAAGGAAGCCTGCGGCTTCCGCGACAACTGGGGCGACATCGAGAGAATCGGTGCCGTCGTGCTAGGCGTGTCGCCAGACTCCGAAGAGTCGCACCAGAAGTTCCGCGACAAATACGACCTCCCCTTCACCCTCCTGTGCGACCCCGATCGCAAGGTGATGACCAAGTACGGCGCCTACGGCGAGAAGATGATGTACGGCAAGAAGGTGATGGGCGTGATCCGCTCCACCGTGCTGATCGGCCCGAACGGCAAGGTGGTCAAGCACTGGCGCCGAGTCTCCCGCGCCGCCGACCACCCGACCAAGGTGCTAGAGGTCCTCTCCGCCGCCTAGGAAGTCTCTGCACAAAGTCCCGTTTTCGCGAACTCTGGAGGGAGGGCGTCTCGCCCTCCACACGCGCCCGCGAGGGCGCAGCACTTAGTAGCTCTTCTGCACAATCTCCTCAGAGGACGCGCCCTTGCGGGCGCTTGGAGGGCGAGCGCCGCCAACCCCCTCGCGAATCTCGGGGTCTGGCCCCAGCCCCCACCTCCCCATGACCTTGCACCGCATGCGCGGTGTTTCCGTCGCTCCTGCGGTGCAAGGCAAGCTCTTGGTGCCCTCCCTCCAGAGCGCACCACGCTTCAGCCGCGGCCGATGAAGGGCATGGACGAGGCCATCACCGTGATGAATGGGACGTTGGCGTCCAAGGGCAAGCTGTCCATATACACCACCGCTCGCGCCACGTTTTCCACGTCCATGGTCGGTTCGGCCTTGCGGGTGCCGTCGGGTTGCGGGACGCCGCCGCCCATGCGGCCGGTCATGTCGGTGAGGGCGTTGCCGATGTCGATCTGGCCGCAGACGATGTTGTGGCTGCGGCCGTCCAGGAAGGTGGAGCGGGTGAGGCCGGTGAGGGCGTGCTTGGTGGCCGTGTAGGGCGCCGAGTTCGGGCGCGGCACGTGTGCCGAGATCGAGCCGTTGTTGATGATGCGGCCGCCCATGGGGTCCTGCTCCTTCATCAAGCGAATGGCGTGCTGGGTGCAGAGGAACGTACCGGTCAGGTTGATGTCCACGACCCGCTGCCACTGCTCGAGGGAGAGGTCTTCCAGGGGCACGCCCGGGGCTCCGGTGCCGGCGTTGTTGAAGAGCAGATCCAACCGCCCGAACCGCTCTTTCGTCTGCGCGAACAGGTTGGCCACCGAATCGGCATCGCGCACGTCGGTGCGCACGACGAGCGTTCGCTCCGGGGCGCCGGCCTCCTCCGCCACCGCTTCGAGCAGTTCCTCCCGCCGACCGGCGAGCGCCACCGAGTACCCCTCGCGCACCAAGGCAAGCGTCGAATACTTGCCTATGCCGGTTCCAGCCCCCGTAACGATGGCTACCTTGCCCATTGCCCTTCCCTCCTGATGGTTTCGTTTTCCGTCGCCAGCCTCAAACCGCAAGCGCGGTCGAGAAATCCGGCACTCCCTCCCAGCGCCCCGGATCGTTGGAACGCATGACCGCGATGGTCTTGATGACTTCCGGATTCGCGAGGCCATGCGGCGCCTTGCCGCCGAGCACGCGAATGATGTTCTCGGCCTGACGGATCGGACACTCTTCCAGGAACACCGGCGAGAAGCCGGCGATGTGCGGCGTGACGATGCAGTTCGGCAGCTTCAGGAGGGGATCGTCCGATTCGATCGGCTCGATCTCCGTCACGTCCAGCGCCGCCGCTTCGAGCTGCCCTGCCTCCAGGGCCTCTGCCAGTGCCTTGCCGTCGATGATGGGGCCGCGCGCCGTGTTCACAAGCAATGCCGTCGGCTTCAGCTTGCCGAGCGCATTGGAGTCGAACATGTGCCGCGTTTCGCTGGTGGCCGAGCAGTGGATGGTGATGTAGTCCGCCGACTCGAGCAGTTGCTCGAACGAGACCATGCGCACGCCATAGAGGTCGCCCGCGGTTTGCGGCACGTAAGGATCGTAGGCCACGACCTCGAACGGGCCGAAGCCGCGGATGCGGGTGGCAAAGGCGCGGCCGATGTTGCCGAAGCCGACGATGCCGACCGTGTGACCGGCGATGCGGCGCACACTGCGCTGGAACTCGCCCGCCTTCCGCGGCGTCTCGCGCCAGCCGCCGGCGCGGATGGTGTTGACGGCATCGGGAATGCGTCGCGTGAGCGCGAGCAGCATGGCGACGGCGTGATCCGCAACCTCGGTGGTGTTGACTCCGGGCACGTTGCAGGCGAGCACGCCAAGCTCCGTGGCGGCATCGAGGTCGATGGAATCGACGCCAACGCCCAGCCGGCTCACCACCTTCAGCTTCGGGCAGGCTTCGAGCACCTCGCGCGAAGTCAGCGGCATCACGCCCACCTGGGCACCGTCGGCGTCGCGCAAGAGGTCGATGAAGTCCTCCTTGCTCCGCACCGGCGCCTCCACCACTTCAAGGCCAGCGGCCTCGAACAGGTCAACGCGGTTGTAGGGGCTCTGCGGCAGCGCGACTTTCATGGGCGTTCCTGGCTGTGGGCAAACCCGCGCATTATCCCCGATAGAGCGTGGGCGAAGAAAACCTCGCCGCCTGTCCGCTCAGCCGAAAACGTCCTACCTCTCGAGATACGCCCGCATCGCCGGCCAGATCGGAGGACTGTCGAGCTGCACGTTGTGCGGGCCGTTCCAAATGACAACCTGCGGCTCACGCAGCAACCCCACGAGTGCCTGCGACTCCGCCGTCGGCACCACGCGGTCGTCCAGAGCATGAATCACCAGCACCCCGACCGGCAGCTTCGCGGCAACCTCCGCCACGTCGATGTTGTGCCTGAGCAGCCAACGCACGGGCACAAAGGGGAAGCGCGACGAAGCGATGCGCGCGATGCTCCGATACGGGCTCACCAACACCAGCCGTTCCACGCCAGCCTCGGCCGCAGCGCGGGCCGCAATGCCGCTGCCGAGACTGCGTCCGACAATCGCAAGCTCCCGGCCGGCAAACCGCTCTCGCACCCACTCGACGACGAACGTGGAGTCCTGCAAGAGGGCCGCCGCCGAGGCGGTGCCCTCGCTCTCGCCAAAGCCGCGGTAGTTGACCAAGACGCTGGTGGCGTCGAGCTTGGCAAAGGGTGCAACGAGATGCGAAACCTCCTCCGCATTGCCGCCGAAGTACACGCTCACCACCCCGCCGCGATCCGGATTCACGACCCAACCCCGCAGCAACGCCTCGCCCGCGTGAATCGCCAGCGGTTCCACATCCGGTCCGCTTGGCCGTCCGTCCAAGGGCCTCGGGAAGAAAATCATCCGGTCCTGAAGGAAGAACAGGAGCGCACAGAAGGCGACGTAGGCAAGCGCGGCCACGACCAGCAGGCGGATGAGCACTTCCATGCAAGAAAGGTCCTTTGGATGAAAACGAAAAGGCCAACGCCGCCCTAGGAGCTGCGAGCGAATGCGAGCACGAAGGCCAGCAGTTCGCGCAGCGAACTGCCAACGCGCCCGTCAGGGCGCGCCAGCACCGGGCGCGCGCATTATGCTCGCACCTTCGCCCGAGCCTTGAGGCCTGCCCAACCCATGTCGCAACTGATCGATGCCTGGCTTGTCGCCGACGAGTGGATCGGCCTCGTGCTGGGGCTCCTCGTCGTTCTGCTCCTGATCCGGCAAAGCCTGTGGGCGTGGCCGCTGGGCGTCGCCTACGTGCTGGTCTCCATCACGCCGCTTTGGGAGGCGCGGCTCTACGCCAACCTGCTCCTGCACGTGGTGGGCTTCCTGCCACTCAACCTCTACGGCTGGTACTTCTGGATCGCCGGCAAGGACGAGGACGACGAACTGCCGGTCACGCGCGCCTCGCCAAGGACCCTCGCGATGCTCGCCGGCCTGTGCCTCGTCGCGACGGCGGCCCTTGGCTGGTACTTCGACACCGCCACCGACGCCGCCTGGCCTTATTGGGACAACGCCGTGTTTGCCGCAAGCCTCGCCGCCATGTGGCTCACCGCCCGCAAGAAGCTCGACAACTGGGTGGTCTGGTTCGGCGTCAACATCGTCTCGGTCGCCCTCTACTACACCCAGGGCATCCTCCCTTACGCGCTCCTCTACCTCATCTATCTGGCCATGGCGGTGACCGGGTTCCTCGCCTGGCGCCGAACCATGCACGCGAACTCCACAACACCGTAAGGCACCGAAGAACAAGGGAGCCCACCAAGAAGGGATCCTCGAGGAAGGCGCGCCGCACTACCTGCCGCTCGGGTTTGCAGTCGGCACGCCTGGTGAAGCGTTGCGTCTGCCGCACAGGCACCTGACCGAACCCCTGGCGAGGACGGGAGTCAGTTGATCGCGTTCGCCCCCGACGCCGTGAGAGAGCGGGGTGGATGCTCCCTCGAACCTTCAGCAGTTCCGGGCCTATGCGGGCGAATACACGGCGCCGGCCACCCACGGGGACCTTGCGTCTGGCCCCACGGGCACCGGTGCGACGAGGCGCGTTAGTCTGCGCCTTCCCCGGCCTCTGCCGCCGCCTTCGTTGCCGACGCCGAATGCGCCCCCAGCGCCGTTCGCACCGGCTGTCCTTGAGCCGCCTGCATCGCCTCGGCAGCGCGCTTGTTCTCCTGGATCTTGCTCATGATCGCCTCGCCGGCGCGCATCCACGTGTCGCGCGCCTCGATCACCCACTTGTTGGACTCGCGGTAGCTGTCGAGCATGCCGTTCACTTCCGGGATGACGTAGCGCGCCACCAGATCCCAGCTTTCCGACATGTCGGCGCGGTTGGCCCAGTCGTGGACGAAGCCGATCACGCAGCCGAACCCGCCGGTGAGCTGCATCATCTTCTCGATGCGGTCGCAGAGGTCCCGGGGCGTGCCGATGGTGGCGACGCTGTCTTCGCTGAAGGCGGTGGCGTCCACCGCCTCGTCCGGGGTCTTGTAGATGGTGCCGACGCCGGCCGCGAGGGTGCCGACGGTGTAGAGGTTGTTGTGCGCGAACAGTCCCTCCTTCGCCTGCGCCCGTGCCTTGTCCCGGGTCTCGGCAATGTGCCAGCTCATGACGATGCGCCACATGGAGCGATCCACGGTGCGATCGTGCTTGGCGGCGGACTCCTCGGCAAAGCTCCACTGCAGCGGCAACGCCTGAATGCCGGCGTTGGTCATCGAACCGATGGAGAGGACACCGGCGCCGTGCTTCCCGGCCAGCGTCATGCCGGAAGGGCTCACCATCGACGCCACGGCGAACTCCATGTCGCGCTGCAACGGCAGCAGTTGCAGCTTGGCGTCCTTCAGCGTGAACCATTCGCTCTCGGCGCTGAACCGTTCGCCGCCCTGAAACAGCCGCCGGATGATGCCCATCGCCTCGTCTTGCCGGTCGCGCAGCACCATCGGGTCCACACCCAGCGTGTGCGCATCCGACGGCAGCGCGCCCGGCCCGGAGCCAAAGATGAGGCGGCCACGGGTTTGGTGGTCGAGCTGCACCAGCCGCTGCGCCACCATGAACGGATGGTGGTACGGCAAGGAAACCACCCCAGTGCCGAGCCGAATGCGATGGGTGCGCTCCGCCGCGGCGGCGAGGAAAAGCTCCGGTGACGCGATCACCTCCCAGCCCGTCGAATGATGCTCGCCACACCAGAACTCGTCGTAGCCGAGCCGATCTAGCTGCGCCACGAACTCCAGGTCGTTCTGCAACTGCAATGTGGGGTGTTCACCGATGGGGTGGTGCGGCGCGAGAAACGCACCAAATCGAAGGTCGGGCATGAGGAGCACCAAAGGACGCTTGAGGAACGACGATTGTACGCCCCAATCCCGCGCTGCACGATTGCCCACATCACGATGCGCCCCGGCGGGGCTTATCCCCGCTCGTCTTGAACGCACCGACAGACTCGCAGCGCGGCTGTCTGCATTCTTTTCTGCATCGCCGTGGTGCGATTTCGCAACGGGTTGGGTGCTTCCCAAGGGGGAATCCTCCGTGCCATATTCGCCGCGCATCGCATTGGGTCGGTGGGCGAGAAGGGCTACCGGCGAGAGGACATTCCAAGGGAACAAAGGGCGTGGGCAGTGCCCAGCGCTGGAGAGGAGCGAGAGATGAGCGCAGTCGCGGGGGTGCGTGGTTACGCGGGGGCTGGGCAGTGCACCACGGTGGATCAATCCGACCGTCTTGTGCCCATCAATTTGCGTCAGACCGGACCCACTCCGGTGCAGATGCTCATTTCCACCCGGGTGCGCAAGTCGCCCTTCTGGCATCTTTCCGTGGAAGCCGGTTGCTGGCGTGCCACCGTGTACAACCGCGTGTATCACCCGCGCGGGTATGTGCGGCCCGAGGACGGCGGCGCGATGGTGGAATACGACGCCCTCGTCAACCACGTCACCATGTGGAATGTCGCCTGCGAGCGGCAGATTTGCGTGAAGGGGCCGGACGCGGAGGATTTCGTCAACTACGTCATCACCCGCAACGCGGCGCGCATCGAGCCGATGAACGGCAAGTACGTGATTCTGTGCAACGAATCGGGCGGCGTGCTGAACGATCCGGTGCTGCTCAGGGTGGCGGAGGACGAGTTCTGGTTCTCGCTCTCCGACAGCGATCTGGAGATGTGGCTGCGCGGCGTCAACGTGGGGCTGAAGCGCAACGTCTCCATCGGCGAGATCGATGTGGCACCGGTGCAGATCCAGGGGCCCAAGTCCGAGGCGTTGATGGCGGATCTCTTCGGCCCCGGCGTGCATGACGTGCCCTTCTACGGCCTCATGGAAGGCCAGGTGGCCGGCCACGACGTGGTGATCTCGCAGACGGGGTTCACCGGCGAGAAGGGCTACGAAATCTACCTGAAGGACGCGAGCCTGCACGCCGAAGACATGTGGTACGCGGTGCTGGAAGCCGGTCGCGCCCACGACCTGATGGTGATCGCCCCAGCGCACCACCGCCGCATCGCCGCCGGCATCCTCTCCTGGGGACAGGACATGGATCAGGAGACCCTGCCCTTCCAGTGCAACCTCGGCTACCAAGTGCCGCGCAAGAAGCGGGCGGACTACATCGGCCGGGAAGCACTCGAACGCGCCCGAGCCGCCATCGAGGCCGGCAATCCGCCATTCCGCAACGTGCTGGTGGGTCTCACCTTCGGCGGTGCTCCGGTAACCGACTACGCGAACGACTTCTGGCTGGTCACCGGAGAAGACGGCGACGACGCCATCGGCTATGTCACTTCGCCGTGGTTCTCGCCGGAACTCGAAACCAACATCGCCCTTGCCTATGTGCCGTGGGAAAGCCGAGCCATCGGCACAAGGGTCGGGGTTCGACTGCCGCAGGAATACGCCGGCGACCTTGAGGACGGCTTCGCACCAGCGCAGGTGGTGGATGTGCCGTTCCGTGCGTCCGTCAATCCCAACGCCCGCGAAGTGGCGCACAGCAAAGGTCGGGACACCGCCGAATGAACGCTGCCGGGCGTGCCGAGGGCGTGTCGAACGCCGACTCGGTGATGCAGGAACTCGCGGTCGGAGCGTCCGTGGAGGTGACGCCGCGCCAGTTGCCGGCGGCGGATGCGCTGGCGCGCCTGCTGCCACGGGGCGCCACCGTGTACATCCCGTTCCCGCCCAAGGCCAGGCGCGGCCAGACCATCGAGGCCTGCGCCCGCTTGCTGGAAGCGGGAATGCAGCCGGTGGCGCACCTGCCGGCGCGCAGCCTAGAAGGCGCCCGCGAACTTGCCGCGTGGCTCAGGGGCCTTGCCGACGTGGGCGTGGACTCGCTGATGCTCGTCGCCGGCGACGGCACGCCGAAAGGGCCCTTTCCGGACACCCTCGGCGTGCTGGATTCGGGCCTCCTTGGTGAGTTCGGCTTTCGGCGTCTTGGTATCACGGCCTATCCCGAAGGCCACCCCGCCATCGCCGACGATGCCTTGGAGCGGGCGCTCTGGTACAAGGCGGAGTACGCGGCCGAAACGGGCACCGAGATGTGGATCGTCACGCAGTTCGTGTTCTCGCCGGAGCCGGCGCTTGCGTGGCTCGGGAGGTTGCGCGATGTGGGGCCAAGGCTACCGGTGCGGGTCGGCATGCCGGGGCCGGCCAAGGCCAGCACGTTGGTTGCATACGCGGCTCGCTGCGGCGTTGGCGTATCCGCCAAGGCACTGTCTCGCCGGCCCGCGGTGGCGCGCATGTTGGGAGGCTGGTCACCAAATGCAGTCGTGCGGGGATTGGCGCGGGAGCGGGCGAGGGATCCGAAGACACCCTTGGCCGGCGTCCACCTCTTCACCTTCGGCGGCCTGACTGCGACGGCGGAATGGCTGCGCCGCCGACGCAGGATAGGCGGGCAGGAACCCGAGAGCGGCCGCTACGGCGAGTTGCTTCAGTTCCCGACTGCAGATAGTCCGGAGACAGTCTCGGGCGAGCAAGCGTTTTCCCTAGCAAACGAACCGCTACGGAACCTTTGAGCAAGGGATGGTCGGGGTGGTAGCGCTTCGAGGCAGGGCGCCTTCCGCCGGGGGAGCTTCCGGAAATCAGCCCGCTACAGGATTCGTTCCATGCGAGTTTTCCAACCCTGTGGGGACGCCGGGTCGACGCGCAGGCCACAGGGCGGGGTTCCCCGCCACCGACAGGGCCCGTCTCGCGGGGAGAGGGCCGGTTGCATATCCGGGCCCTTGGTTGCTTCGCCTTCGGCGCGAAGAGCGTGACGGGCCCTCGCTCCGATGCACTTCACACAGCGCCATCCGGCCGGCACGTTGGTGTTGGCTCGGCTTCGAGGCCCTCTCTTGCGAAATCCCCCGAGTTGAGCGATTTGCTCCATGCGAGGGTAGGGCATGACCGAGCACGCCCGCGTCGTGGTCATCGGTGGCGGCGTTGTGGGCGTCTCCACGCTGTATCACTTGGCGCGCAAGGGCTGGGACGACTGCGTTCTGCTCGAACGCAAGGACCTCACCTCCGGCGCCACTTGGCACGCCGCGGGGCTGTTGCCCCTTTTCAACATGAGCTACTCGGTCGGGCAGATTCACAAGTATTCGGTGAACCTCTACCGCACCCTCGAGGCAGAGACCGGCCAGGACGTGGGCTTGCGCACCGTCGGCAACATCCGCCTCGCCATGACGCCGGATCGCATGGACGAATACCGCCAGTACGCCAGCGTAGCCCGCACCATCGGCGTCAACGTCGAGTTCCTCTCCCCCGAGGAAGTGCAGGAGATCTGGCCGCTCGCGGTCACGGACGGACTCATCGGCGCCATCCGACACCCGGACGACGGCTACATCCAGCCGGCGGACCTCGCCCAGGCGCTAGCACGCGGCGCTCGCTCCCGAGGCGCAACCATCCGCGTGAAGACGTGCGTCACCGCCATCGAGCGTGCCGGCAGCGAGTGGCGCGTCTGCACGGATGCCGGCGACATCCTCTGCGAGCACGTCGTAGCCGCCACCGGCAGCTTCGCCCGCCACACCGGCGAGATGGTGGGCCTCGACATCCCCGTGCTGCCGGTGGAACACCAATACATCGTCACCGAGGCGCACGACGAGATCGTCAGGCGCCGCCGTTCGGGCCAGCCGGAAATGGGCGTGCTGCGCGAGTCCGATGGCTCGTGGTACATGCGCGAGGAAGCCGGCGGCCTCTTGCTTGGCCCCTACGAGAAGGGAGCGCCTGCGTGCTACCTCGACGGCCCGAACCCCGATGCCGAATACGAACTCTTCAACGCGGACCTGGATCGACTCACGCCACACATCGAATCTGCCATCCGCCGCGTGCCGGCCTTCGGTGAACTCGGCATCAAGCAAACCTACAACGGCGCCATCCCCTACACACCGGACGGCAGCCCCATCATCGGCCCGGCATGGGATTTGCCGAACTTCTGGCTGAACGAAGGCCACAGCTTCGGCATCACCGCCGCTGGCGGCGCTGGCTGGCAGCTTGCCGAGTGGATCGTCGAGGGCGAACCCTCCATCGACATGCTGGGGGTCGATCCGCGCCGCTTCGGCGACTACGCCACCCACGCCTATCTCAAGGCGAAGACGGAAGAGGCCTACGCCAACGTCTTCACGGTCCACTACCCCGACGAGGAACGGCCGGCCGGACGCCCGCTTCGCACCGCGCCCTGCTACGGGCGCATGCGCGACCTAGGCGCAGTGTTCGGGCAGAAGTTCGGCTGGGAGCGCCCCAACTGGTTCGTGCCGGCCGACTCGCGGAGGCTCCGGGGCAGAAACGCGGCGCAGGAAGATCACTGGTCGTTCCGCCGCTCACGCTGGTTCGAGGCGGTAGGGGCAGAATGTCGCAACGTGCGCGACAACGTGGGGCTCCTCGACATGACCGCGTTCGCCAAGGCGCGGGTCAGCGGGCCCGGCGCACGCGACTTCCTGAACCGGCTGGTGGCGAACCGCCTGCCCCGCGTCGGTCGCATCGCGCTCACGCACGCCCTGAACAAGCGGGGCGGCGTGCACTCGGAATTCACGATCTGGCGCGAGTCGCGAGATTCCTTCTATCTCGTTTCCGCCGGCGCGTTTCAGCGGCTCGACCACGATTTCTTGAGGCGCCAGATGCCCCGCGATGGATCGGTTCGCTTCGAGAACCTGACCGCCTCGATGGGTGTCCTGGTGGTGGCGGGGCCGAAGTCGCGCGAACTGCTCGCGAGGGTTTGCGATGCGAACCTCGGCACCGACTCCTTCCCGTGGCTGAGCGGGCGATCGGCCAACGTGGGCCTTGCCGAGGCCTGCCTCCTGCGGCTTAACTTCGTCGGCGAACTGGGGTGGGAGATTCACCACGGCATCGAATACCAGAACACCATCTTCGATGCCTTGATGGACGCCGGAGAAGACTTGGGCCTCGCGCCGTTCGGCATCCGCGCCATGGACTCGCTCAGGATCGAGAAGTCCTATCGCATGGTTGGCACGGAGCTCTCCATCGAATACGCCGCGCTGGAATCGGGCTTGGACCGTTTCGTGCGCCTCGGCAAGGGTGACTTCCACGGCAGGGTGGGCCTTGCGGCGTGGCAGCAGCGAGGGTTCGAGAACGCCTTTGTGACGCTGGAAGTGGATGCCCTCGAGGACGCCGATCCGATCGGCAACAACCCGCTCTATCTTGGCCAGGAGATGGTGGGCCGGGCCACCAGCGGCAACTTCGGCTTTCGCGTCGGCAAGTCGCTGGCCCTGGCCATGCTGCGGCCGCCACTGGCGGAACCAGGAACGGAGGTGGAGATCGACATCCTCGGCGAGCGCCGCCCGGCCAAGGTGGTTCCGGAAAGCCCGTGGGATCCGACCAACGAACGGCTCCGCGCCTGATGTCCCGCTACTCGGCCCTGGCGCTCGTCCGCCACGCCCTTAGCCGCCACCGCCGCTGGCAGCCGGCGTGGCGGGAGCCGGAACCGAAGCGGCACTACGACGTGGTCATCGTTGGCGGCGGCGGTCACGGCCTCGCCACCGCCTACTACCTGGCGAAAAACCACGGCATCAGCAACGTTGCCGTGGTGGAGAAGGGCTGGCTTGGCGGCGGCAACACCGGCCGCAACACCACCATCGTCCGCTCCAACTATCTGCGCGACGAGGCGGCACAGCTCTACGAGTTCGCCCTCAAGCTGTGGCCGGGGCTCAGCGCCGAGCTCAACTTCAATGTCATGTTCAGCGCCCGTGGCGTGCTCAATCTCGGCCACACCTTGCAAGACATGCGCGACATCGAGCGCCGGGTGAACGCCAACCGTCTGGGCGGCATCGACGGCGAGGTAATGGATCGGACGCGTGTGCAAGAAATGGTGCCGATCCTGAACTGCTCGCCGAACGCTCGCTATCCCATCCTCGGCGCCTCGTGGCAGCCAAGTGGCGGCGTGGCCCGGCACGACGCGGTGGCGTGGGGATTCGCGCGGGGCGCCGACGCGCTGGGCGTGGACTTGCTGCAGCGCACCGAGGTGAAGGGCATTCGCTCAGCCGACGGTCGCGTGCAGGGCGTCGAAACGGACCGAGGCTTCATCGGCGCCGACAAGGTGGCGTGCGTGACGGCCGGGCATTCCGGCGTGCTGGCGGCGATGGCCGGGCTTCGGCTGCCCATCGAGTCGCGCCCGCTGCAAGCGCTGGTGTCGGAGCCGCTCAAGCCCTGCCTCAACACGGTGGTGATGTCCAATGCGGTGCATGGCTACGTCAGCCAGTCCGACAAGGGGGACCTCGTGATCGGCGCCGGCACCGATGCCTACAACGGCTACGGCCAGCGCGGGTCGTTCCACGTGCTTGGACATGCGCTGCAAGCCATCTGCGAGCTGTTCCCCTCCTTCAGCCGGGTGCGGATGAACCGCCACTGGGGCGGCATCGTGGACATATGCCCGGACGCCTGTCCCATCATCGGAGAAACGCCCGTGACCGGGCTCTACTTCAACTGCGGCTGGGGCACCGGCGGCTTCAAGGCAACGCCGGGCTCAGGCTACGTCTTCGCCGATACGCTGGCGCACGCCCGCCCCCATCCGCTGGCGGCACCGTTTGCGCTCGAACGGTTCGCACGGGGAGCGCTGATCGACGAACACGGCGCGGCAGGGGTGGCGCACTGATGCTGCTGATCCGCTGCCCTTATTGCTGCGAGGAACGGAGCGAAGAGGAGTTCACCTGCGCCGGAGAGGGGGGCATCCGCCGGCCGGCAAGCCCCGACGATCTTTCCGATGCGCAATGGGCCGACTACTTGCACTTCCGCACCAACCCCAAGGGTCTCCATCGGGAAATCTGGTGCCACACGGCCGGTTGCCGACGCTACTTCGATGTCGTGCGGGACACGGTGACCTATGCCATCCACTCCACGACGCCCATCGGCGCGACACCCGCAACCCGTGAAACGGATGACTGACGTGACCCGAAGGCTGCCGGAAGGAGGCGCGATCGACCGTTCGCGGCCCCTTGCCTTCACCTTCAACGGCGTGACGCTAACGGGCTACGAGGGCGACACGCTGGCGTCGGCCCTGCTCGCGAACGGTGTCGATGTCGTGGGGCGCAGCTTCAAGTATGGCCGGCCCCGCGGCATCGTCGGCTATGGGGCGGAAGAACCCAACGCCATCGTCCAGGTGGGCGAAGGCAGCGCCCGCACGCCCAATCTGCGTGCCACGAGGGTGGAACTCGAAGACGGCATGGTTGCCACCTCCGCCGCGCGGGGACCAGGCACAGCAATGGGAGCTCTGGCAAGGGCGTTCGGACGGCTACTGCCGGCCGGCTTCTACTACAAGACCTTCATCCGGCCCCAGGGGCTGTGGGGCTTCTGGGAGGAACGATTGCGCGAGGCCGCCGGGTTCGGCGACGTTCCGGACGGTGCCGATCCTGACATCTACGAAAGGCGGTACGGCCACGCAGACGTGCTGGTGGTGGGTGCCGGGCCGGCAGGGCTTGCGGCCGCACTCTCGGCCTCGCGTGCCGGGGCGCGAGTGTTTTTCGCTGACGAGAACTCGGCATTTGGCGGCACGCTGCGGTGGTCGTCGGTCGCCACCGATTCCGAGAGCGCCGGCGAGTGGTGTCGACACGCATTGGCTGAACTCGCGGACAATCCGGACGTCCACCTGCTCAATCGCGCCACCGCGTTCGGGCTCTACGACCACAACTTTGTCGGCATCCTGGAGCGATGTGTCGGCAATGCAGAGACCCCAGGCAAGGCCCCTCGGCAACGCCTGCACCAGGTTCGCGCCAAACAGGTGGTGCTCGCCTGCGGCGCCATCGAACGGCCCATCGTCTTTGCCGGCAATGACCTGCCCGGCGTGATGACGGCTTCTGCGGTATCCGGCTACACCATTCACCACGCCGTCGCGCCCGGAGAGCGGCTGGTGCTGTTCACCAACAACGACTCTGCGTACGACACAGCGCTGACTTGGCATCGCATCGGCCGCGAGGTGACGGTGGTAGACGTGAGGCCGACGGCCGACGGCGCGGGGCCTGACGCGGCACGGGCCGCCGGCATCGACATCCGTGTGGGTCACGTCGTGCAGGAGGCGCATGGCCGCCGCCGAGTGAACGGCGTTCAGATCGCGCCAGTCGGCGGCGGCAAGATCGAGCGACTCGACTGCGATCTGGTCGCTTCCTCCGGTGGCTGGAATCCGCTGGTGCATCTGTCGGCACAGACCGGCGTGCGACCCCAGTGGTCGGAAGTCGCCCTCGCCTTTCTCCCCGGGTCCCCCCGCGACGGCGTGCATCACGCCGGCGCCATCAACGGGCACACATCCACCTCGGCGTGCATGCGCGAAGGCGCCCGCGTCGGCAACGAAGCCGCAAGGCTGGCCGGTTTCGATGGTCCCCGCGACGAGCCCGACTTGCCGGATGGCGACGACGGGCCATGCGCTCCACCCGAAGCGTTGTTCCTCGTGCCCCACCCGCGACCGAGCCGCGAATCGAGGCAGTTCGTCGATATGCAGCTCGACGTGACCGTCGCAGATATTGACCTCGCGGCGCGAGAGGGCTACCGCTCCGTCGAGCACGCCAAGCGCTACACGGCGCTCGGCTTCGGCACCGACCAGGGCAAGCTCGGCAACGTCAACGGCGTCGCCATTCTCGCGAGGGCCCTAGGGCAAGGCATCGACGAAACCGGAACCACCATGTTCCGCCCGCCGTACACGCCGGTGACCTTCGGCGCCGTGGCGGGCCGCGATGTGGGCGAGTTCTTCGATCCCGCGCGACGCACGCCCATGCACGAGTGGCACGAGACGCATGGCGCCGTATGGGAGGACGTGGGTCGGTGGAAGCGCCCGCGCTACTACGCCCGTGGTGCCGACGAGCGCATGGACGAGGCGGTGCGCCGCGAGTGCCTGGCGGCGCGAGGTGGCGTTGCCATGCTGGACGCCTCGACGCTCGGCAAGATCGACGTGCAGGGACCCGACGCGGCGGTGTTTCTGGACCGCGTGTACAGCAACGGCTTTCGGCGCCTGGCGGTCGGTCGCTGCCGCTACGGTCTCATGCTGCGCGAGGACGGCACCATCCTGGACGACGGCGTGACGGTGCGCGTGGCCGACAACCGCTACCTATTGCACACCACCACCGGCAACGCCGAAGCGGTCCTCTCTTGGCTCGAACTCTGGCGCCAGACCGAGTGGCCGGAGCTAAACGTGCATCTGACTTCCGTCACGGATCATTGGGCCACGGCAGCGGTGGTAGGGCCGAAGTCGCGAACCGTGTTGCGACGGGTCTGCACCGACATCGACCTGTCTCCAGACGCATTCCGCTTCATGGACTACCGTGCCGGCCACGTCGCCGGCGTGCCGGCGCGCGTCTATCGCATCAGCTTCAGCGGCGAGCTTTCGTTCGAGGTGAACGTCGCCGCACAACACGGGCCGAGGGTATGGGAGGCGCTCATAGCGGCCGGTGATGACTTCGACATCACTCCCTACGGCACCGAGACGATGCACGTGCTGCGCGCCGAGATGGGGTTCATCATCGTCGGCCAGGACACCGACGGCTCCATGATCCCGGACGATATGGGCCTCGCGGGCCTCGTGCGCCACGGCAAGCCGTGGGGTTTCCTGGGCGACCGTTCCCTCTCCCTGCCAGAGCACCAGCGGCCAGACCGACCTCAACTGGTGGGCCTCACGCCGCTGAACCCTGCCACCGTGCTGCCGGAAGGCGCGCAACTCGTCAAGGAACCGCGCCCGAAGTTGCCGGCGAAGATGCAGGGCCATGTCACATCGAGCTACCTGAGCGCCGCCATGGGCCACTCCTTTGCCCTCGCCATGGTCAAGGGCGGCCGCGAGCGCATCGGCGAGACCCTCTACAGCCCGCAGGCAGACGGCAGCGTCATTCCCGCGAAGGTGGTGCCGAGCGTGTTCTTGGAACCGGTGGTGGATGCGAACGAAGGCGAAAGCCAAGGTGCACCTCAGCCTCTGGCCCTCGCACCGCTACCTGCGGCGACAGCCCCAGCGATGCTGAACCTCTGCGGCGACGGCACGCACGAGTTCCGCAGGGCGGCTTCCGAGGCGCTCTGCCTCACACTTCCCGGAAGACCATGCACCACCGCCCGCGACACAAGCATCGCAATCCACTGGCTCGCCCCCGACGAATGGCTGATCGTCGCACCACCCGGCGAAGAGGCGGAGATCGAACGCCGCCTGCGCGAGGCCACGTCCGCCCCGGGTGCCGCCATCACCGACGTAACCGGCGCCTACATCCTCCTCCGGCTAAGCGGCCCCCAAGCCCGCGAAGCCTTGGCAAGCGCCACCCCGTACGACCTCCACCCGCGCAACTTCCCCCCCGGTCGTTGCGTGCAGACCACCCTTGCCAAAACCCAGGCCCTCATAGCCGCCCCAAACGAAGACACCTTCGAAGTCATCGTCCGTCGGAGCTACGCCCACTACGCCGAAGCCTGGCTCACCGACGCAAGCTCCTAGGCGCCGTCAGTCGAACGTGCTCCCGTGCTTTCGGCGAGAAAGTCGAGGACGCGCTGGTACATCTCGCGGCGCGGCTCGTTGCCGGCTGCCCCGTGTCCTTGCTCGATGTCGTATAGCCACTCGGCCGGGTTCCCGGCTTCCTCCAGCGCGGCACGCATCCTCCGTGCATGCTCCATGGGTGCGCGACGATCCTCACCACCGTGCATCAGCAGGACGCGGGCCTTGATTCGATCGGCGAGATTCACCGGCGAGCGCTCCGGCTTGTCCTGGGCACCGCGAAGGATCTGGCGGATGTAGGTGATGCCGCCTCGCAGCGCACGGACATCCCCGGAGGATTCCATGATCGACAGGTCGTACACGCCGGCGGCGCCGATTGCACAGCGATAAAGATCCGGCTCCCGCGCCACGCCCATGAGCGCTGAATAGGCACCGTAGCTGCCGCCGAAAATGCAGATGCGTTCTGCATCGGCGATGCCGCTTTCGACCGCCCAGCGGGTGGCGTCCGTGACGTCGTCCTGCATCAACGCGCCCCACTCGCCGAAGCCCTTTCGCAGATACTCCCGGCCGTAGCCGCCGGAGCCGCGGAAGTTGACGCCGAGCACGTGATAGCCACGGCTCGCCAGCAGTTGCACTTGGGTGTTGAAGCCCCAGAAGTCACGGATGCCGTGCGGGCCGCCATGCACCATCACCACCAAAGGCCCTGGCCGCTCGGCTGCCTCCGGACTCGTGACATAGGCATAGATCGTGTCGCCGTCGCGCACGCGGATCTCCACCGGATTCATGGGCGCAAGCATCTCGCGGGTGAGTTGCGGGCGGCGTTGCGCCAGAGGCTCGATCTTGCGGGTTTCGAGGTTCACGAGGACGTAGTCGCCGGGGCGGCGGTCGCCGGATATGAAGGCGACGGTGAGCCGGTGGTCGCGCGTGTAGTTGAGGAACTGCACTTCGTCTTCGGGGAACATCTTGCTGATGGCGGCGTGCTGAGCAGCGAGTGGGTGGTTCTTGTCGAGATACTGCACAGCCGGGTAGTGGTGATCGAAACGCACCGCCCAGGCGTGGCCGTTGAAGTCCGCGAGCAGACCCGACACGTCCACTCTGGGATGGCGAATGATGAGTTCGTGGGTGTTGTCCTCGCTGTTGTAGAGGCCGAGGCCGGCGGTGGCAGCGCTGCGGTCGTCGAAGGTGTACCAGGTGTCCGGCGTCGGTCCGAAGTGCACAGGCGCCCAGCTTGCACCTGCGTATGGGGAGGAGTGGACCAACCGCCAGCGTTCGCCGTCCTTGCGATGGCGCACCTCGTACTCGAAGTCGCCGTTGACGCCATCGCTCATGGTGAGGCCGCCATTGATGTCGGCGAGCAAGTTGCCCGTGCGCATGGCACTGCGGGTGAGGCGCCGGGTGTGGCCGCTGTTGATGTTGAGCCGGTGCGCCTCGGCAAAGGCCTTGGCGCTGTAGCGGAGGATCAGGATGTGGTCGGGATCGTCGGGCAACAGGTGCAGCGGCGCGCCAATGCCGAGGGAACGCACCGAGCCGGTTTCGATGTCCACCGTGTACAGCTCGCCGGTGGGCACGAGGAAGTCGAAGCCGATCAGATAGCGTCGTGGCGACGTGAGCACGCGGGTGTCCGACAGCCACAGCATGTTGCCCACTTGCTGGCGCTCACCGAGGTTGAAGTTGATGACGGGTTCGCGGCCCGGATAGGTGAGCACCTGGAATCGCCCGATGCCATCGACCCGCATGAACTGCGCAAGGTGCTTGCCGTCTGGTGAGATGGAGACGTAGCCGAACTCCGCTTCGTCCATGAAGGCGCCGATGGGCGGCAGTTCGGCCGGGCCGGTTGCCGTCTCATTCGCATGGGCCACGCAGCCGAATCCGATGACCAACGCCATGCCCAGTCCCTTGCGCCACACCATGCCCTTCCCTCCCACAACCGAACGGCGGCGCGATGTTAGCGCGCCCTGAAGGGCGCGTCGGCAGTTCGCTGGCGCAAACGGCTAGTGCCGCCGTTGCGGCCACTGCACGGATCGAATGGCCTCTTCCGGCTTGAATCTGCGGCTGCCCGCACGCATAGTCTCCGCCGCGTCCCGCATTCGTGCATTGCCACAAGAGGAGTCGGATCGATGGGCAGGAGGAGCCGGTTGCCGGCAATGGTGGCGGTGGTGGTCTTGGCGCTATCGCTCGCAGGTTGCGGGATCAACAACATCCCCACCATGGACGAGGGCGTGAAGGCGGCCTGGGGGCAGGTGCAGAATCAGTACCAGCGTCGGGCGGACCTCATTCCAAACCTCGTCAACACCGTGAAGGGCTATGCCGAACACGAGCGCGAGACCCTTTCGGCGGTGACCGAGGCGCGCGCCAAAGTGGGGCAGATGCGACTCGGAGCGGACGTGATCGACAATCCCGAGGCCTTGCGCACGTTCGAGCGCAACCAGGGCCAGCTTTCGAGTGCCCTGAGCCGTCTGATGGTGGTGGCGGAACGCTATCCCGACCTCAAGGCCAACCAGAACTTCCTCTCCCTGCAGGCGCAGCTCGAAGGAACCGAGAACCGCATCGCCGTGGCGAGGCGCGACTTCGTCCAGGCTGTGCAGGTCTACAACACCGAAATCCGCACCTTCCCGGGCCTCATCTGGCACGCCATTCTCCACGGCGACATGGAGGTGCGAGAGTCCTTCCAGGCCGCAGAAGGGGCCGACGTGGCGCCCACGGTAGAGTTTTGACGACCTTGAGAACGGACGGAGGGCAACCCACCCTCCCCCCAGAGCGAGCCTTTGGTTGGATGCGGGCGTTGCTTGTCACGTTCGCCGGCGTCCTGCTCGCCACTGCAACCAGCGCTGCCGAGTTCCCGAAGCTCACCGGCCGCGTCGTGGACGAGGCCGGCATTCTGCACCCCAACACCGTTCGCGCACTGTCACGTCAGCTCGAAGCGCACGAGAACGCCGGCGGCAACCAAGTGGTGGTGGCCACCGTCGAGTCGCTACGCGGCGACAGCATCGAGAGTTACGGCGTCGATCTTGGCCGCGCTTGGGGCATCGGCCAGGAAGGCGAGGACAACGGCATCATCCTGCTGGTTGCACCGGCCGAACGAAACGTCCGCATTGAGGTGGGCTATGGGCTCGAAGGCGATCTGCCGGACGCCATCGCCTCGGCCATCGTCAACATGGATATCCTGCCTCGATTCCGCCAGGGCGACTTCAACGGCGGCGTGGCGGCTGGGGTCACTTCGATCATCTCGGCACTCGGCGGCGAATACGTCGTGCGGGAGCCGCCGAGGCAGCAGCGAGACCGTCGCGGCGGCGGCGCGTTCGGCCTGATATGGCTGGTGTTGATTGGCTTCTTCGTCTTCCGCCGCGGCGGAGGTCTGTTGGGTGGTCTGCTGCTCGGCTCTGTGCTTGGCTCGGTAGCTCGAGACGCACACGGCTTTGGCGGCGGTGCGGGAGGAGGCTTTGGCGGCGGCTTCGGCGGCGGTGGCGGCAGCTTCGGCGGCGGCGGCGCCTCCGGAAGCTGGTGACGCGGCGGTGATGGAGAGGAACGCATGAGTCTCGTGACCGCGGAGCAGCAGACGCGCATTGCCGAAGCGATCGCGGAGGTGGAGCGCCACACCGACGCGGAACTCGTCACCGTCATCGCCGCGGCCAGCGACGATTATCGCTACATCCCGCTCTTGTGGGCGGCGCTGGCGGCGCTGTTCGTGCCGGCCTTGCTGTACTTCACGCCGCTGTACGAACTCGATCCGCTCTATCTCTTCTGGGCGCAGGCTGGCGTGTTCGTGGTTCTGGCGTTGGCCCTCTCCATGAGCGCTTTCCGCGTGCGCCTCATCCCACGCGCAGTGCGCGAATGGCGCGCGTCGAACATGGCATGCCGCCAGTTCCTCGAACAGGGGCTGCACCACACCGAAGGCGAGACGGGCGTGCTCATCTTCGTCAGCGAGGCGGAGCACTTCGTGGAGATTCTCGTGGATCGGGGCATCAGCGCGCTGGTGGAAGACGACGCTTGGCGGGAAATCGTGGCGGACTTCTTGGGCGAGGTTCGTGCCGGACGCGTGGAGGCTGGCCTTACCCACGCCATCGAGCGGTGCGGCGAGATTCTGGCCCGCACGGTGCCCAAGACCGAAGGCAACACCAACGAACTCGACAACAGGTTGATCCTGATCGGCTATGAATGACACAGTGCAAGCGGGACAGCGCCCGCAACTGGATCGGGACCGACTCGAAGCCTTCATCAAGCAGATCGGCTCCCAAGTGGCGGCCGGCTTCAACTGCTCGCTTTCGCATCTCGGCGACCGTCTGGGCCTCTACCGCGCCTTGGCGGAGGCCGGTCCCATGGACAGCGACGAACTGGCAACACACACAGGCCTGCACGAGCGCTGGCTGCGCGAGTGGCTGCGGCATCAAGCTTGCGTGCAGCAGGTCGAATACGAGGACGGCCGCTTCTCGCTTTCGCCGGAGGCTGCGGCGGTACTGGCGGAGGAAGGCCACCCGTTCTTCTTCGCCAGCGGCTTCGGCGCGGTGACCGCAACCTACCCTTCGCTGCCGAAGATGCCGGAAGTGTTCGAGACGGGTCTCGGCCTCACTTACGACGACCACGGAGCCGCCTGCGCCTGCGGTGTGGAACGCATGTCATCCTTCGTGCAGAAGCACGAACTGGTGCCGAAGATCCTGCCGCAGGTGGAAGGCATGGTGGAACGCCTCGAAGCCGGTGCGCGGGTGGCAGACGTGGGCTGTGGCGCCGGCACGGCAACCGTGGCGATGGCGGAGGCGTTCCCCAACTCGACGTTCGTCGGTTACGACACCTCCAAGCACGCCCTCAAT
The DNA here is from genome assembly GCA_009837725.1 of Gammaproteobacteria bacterium. Taxonomy (GTDB): domain Bacteria; phylum Pseudomonadota; class Gammaproteobacteria; order Pseudomonadales; family Azotimanducaceae; genus VXYL01. The sequence continues at coordinate 35,163 of VXSY01000152.1, forward strand.
CGCGCGGGCGCCAACTGCGCCGCCAGCGCGGCGACCAATGTGCGGGTGGCAAACCCCGACGAGGAACCGATGGGCAACGGCCAGTTCGACCTCGTCGCCACCTTCGACGTGGTGCACGACACATCCTATCCGGACCGCCTCATCGCCGCCGTCTTCAACGCCCTCAAGCCGGACGGCGCGTGGCTCTGCGCCGACATCAACAGCTTCCCCACCTTCGAGCAGAACCTCGCCGAGCACCCCAACGCCGCCATGCTCTACGGCTTCTCCGTGCTGGTGTGCATGTCCGCAAGCCTGTCCACCCCCGACGGCGCCGGCCTCGGCACCTTGGGCTTCAACGAACAGGTGGCCCGCGAAATGACCGCCGCCGCCGGCTTCCAGCACTTCACGGTCCTCGAATACGGCAACGCCATCAACAGCTACTACGACATTCGGCCTTAGGTGGCGCGGTGCAAATGCCACCCTTGGCCCTATCGCCCCAAGCTGAATCGAAGCCGACGAACGCGCTGCGCATAGGATCACCCTAACAACGGTCGCCGGCGTTCGTCAGGGCGGAGAAACCTGGTTTCCCGACATCGCGTGGTGCCAAGCCTTCGCTCCCTCAGCCTCCCGCCGCGGCCCTCCCTTCGTAGCGGGCGGTCTTGGCGGCATAGTCGAAGTCGTCGATGCCGGTTTCCGATCGCATGGATACGGTTGACTCTTGCGTTGTGGGGTCTCGCGGGATGCCGGTCGCGTCTGCAACCCGCGTGATGCCGTTGAAGCCGGCGGCTACGGTCAGGGCATCCACCATTGCCTGCTCGCCCATCGCGGCCGCTGCTGCGGCGCGGATGGATGTCAGTTCCTCCCAGCGGCTGCCGACTGCGGCTTCCGTCAGGGCGCGCAAATGGTCCGAGTGCTCAACGCCGGAATCCGAATCTGCCTCGTTCACCGCGTTCAGGTTGAAGTCCCGGTTCTCTCGCTGGCCGCTCGCCCGGAGCAGCATGGTGTGCGAGGTGGTTCAGTAGAAACACTCGTTGAGGGCGGAGACGCGGGAGGCGATGAACTCGGCTTGGGGCTGCGACACCGCAAGCGGGATGTCGCGCAAGGCATAGTGGCCGCGGAACGCCGTGAAGAAGAGCTCCACCGCGGCCGGCACCGAGCCCATCGAGCGGGCGATGTTCGGTGCGCCCGGGAGGCCCGTGTCGCTGACGTTACGGTCCGAGACGCGGGTGATGGGCACCCAGGCGCCCTCCTCCACCACGTCCGGTGTCGGCTGCCCCGTCGGAAGCCCAGGTTCCGGCATCGGCAGTTCCGGCAGCGGCAAGCCCAGCGAAGCGTGCATGGTGTCCACGATCACAGAGGCGTTGACGACGCTCACGGCCTCGATGTAGCGCTCGCGGGGGATGCCGGCGGCAATCACGCTCGCAAAGACGCTGCGCGTGTAGCGCGCCGGATCGGTGCGGAGACGGTGAATCATGTCGATGAGCGCCGCCGGCAAGTCGGACACGGTGTCGTGACTGCCCTGCACGGCGAACGGCGACAGCGCCTCCTTGCGGCGCCGGCAGAGATCGCAGTGCATCGCCGCCCGCGCCTCCGCCACCATCTGCACCCGCTCGGCGCCGCTCCAGAACGGCCCAGGCGACGCGATCATGCGCCAAGCCTCGCCGTGACGTTCGAGCACGGCAGCGCTGATTGGGTAGCGCGTGTCGTCGTACATGGCGTCGCTCCTCCCTCGATCTGCGCATCATGCGCCGGCGCGTTGTCGGCAACAAGCACATATCTGCCCGTCCGTTGCATGTCCGGCGCGGAACGATGCTACGGTTGCACTTGGTCCATCAGGGGAAGCACTCCATGCAGATCGGGACATTCATCTTCGCCACCGGCTATGCAATGCGCATTGACGACCTTGCACGTGAGGTGGAGGCACGCGGCTTCGAGTCGCTGTTCGTGCCGGAGCACACGCACATTCCCACCAGCCGGCGGAGCCCGTGGCCCGGCGGCGCGGACTTGCCAAAGGAGTATTGGCACACGCTCGACCCCTACGTTTCCCTCATGGCCGCAGCGGCCGCCACCACGACGCTGCGCGTTGGCACCGGCATCACGCTGCTCACCGAGCGGGATCCCATCGTGACCGCCAAGGAAATCGCGAGCCTGGACTTGCTCTCGAATGGCCGTGTGGAGATCGGCATCGGCGCCGGCTGGAACGCCGAGGAAATGGAAAACCACGGCACCGAGTTCGCTAGGCGCTTTCGCGTGATGAGCGAGCGCGCCAAGGCGATGAAGACGCTCTGGAGCGAGGAGGAGCCGGAGTTCCACGGCGAGTTCGTGGATTTCGACCCGGTGTGGTCCTTCCCCAAGCCCGTGCAACGCCCGAACCCACCCATCCTCATCGGCGGCGAATCCATCCACACCTTGCGCCGGGTGGTGGAGTACGGCGACGGCTGGTTCCCTCGGGCAAGGGGCGGCTTCGACGCCGCCGGCAATGTCGCCCGTCTGCGCGCAGTGGCGGACGAGGCAGGGCGCGACATGAGCACCCTTTCCATCACCGTCTTCGGCGCCCCGCCGGACGCGGCGGAACTGGCCAGCTACCGCGAAGCCGGCATCACCCGCGCCGTGCTGGCGTTGCCATCGGCTCCCGCCGACACGCTTCTGCCCCTCCTGGATCGCAGAGCCACCCTCTTGTCGGGATAGCGAAGGACTGCGCCGCGCCCCAAGCCGTCCCACCATCCCATCGAACTTCGCCGAGACAACGAATTCCGATAGGATGCGCCCGCCCCAAAACTGGCGAATGGAAGGAACGATAGATGCTGAAGGCCGTGCAGCTTGGCGAGAACGCCGGCATCAAGGTGTCGGAGCTTTGTCTCGGCACCATGAACTTCGGTGAGCCCGGCCGCGGCCATCAGGGCGACTGGACCCTCGGCCCGGACGAGGCCCGGCCCATCTTCAAGGCCGCCATCGACAATGGCCTCTTCTATTTCGACTGCGCCGACACCTACGGCATCGGCGCCTGCGAAAAGGTGGTGGGCGCCCTGCTGCGCGAACTCTTGCCGCGCGACGAGTACGTGCTTGCCACCAAGGTCGCCATGCCCATGGGCCGCGGGCCAAACCAGAGCGGCCTGTCGCGCAAGCACATCATGGAGGGCGTGGACGCGAGCCTTGCGCGCCTTGGCCTCGACTACATCGACCATCTCGTGATCCACCGCCACCCGCAAGGCGTGCCGGGACATCAAGACACACCCATTGACGAGACGATGGAGGCCCTGCACGACGTGGTGAAGGCCGGCAAGGTGCTCTACCTCGGCGCCTCTTCCATGTTCGCCTGGCAGTTCACCGAGCTGCAGATGCTTGCCGCCGCCAACGGCTGGACTCGCTTCGTCTCCATGCAGAACCACTACAACCTGGTTTATCGCGAAGAAGAGCGCGAGATGAACCCCTACTGCGCCCGCACCGGCGTCGCCCTCACACCGTGGTCGCCGCTGGCCCGGGGAATCCTCACGGGCTCATACCGCGGCGGCTTCGACTCCGGTTCCACCAGCCGTTCCCAGGGCCGCGACCGGGACCGCACGGAGGGGCTCTACCGGGGCGAGAACGTCTTTGCCATCGCCGACCGCGTGGTGGAGGTGGCGGAACGCCTCGGCCACACCCCGGCGCAGATCGCCCTCGCATGGCTGCTGAACAAGCCCGAGATCACCTCACCGGTGGTGGGCGTGTCGAAGGTGAGTCAGGTGGAGCAACTCGTCGCCGCGGCCGAGATCGAGCTCGAGGATGCCGACATGACCTACCTTGAGGAACTCTACCAGCCAGTGGACAACCTGCTTTCCATCGGCTACTCGTAAGTGCTGCCCAAACCCCCCGTACAACCCTTGGAGAACCCGCCGATGAAAACCGCCCGCGTCGTCCTCGCAACCACCATCGCCTTTCTCGCCACCAGCGCGCTTGCCGAAGGGCTGGCGGGAACCTGGACCCTAACCCGCCAAACCGACGACGGCCCTGCCGAGTCCGAAATGACGGTGGTCGAAGCCGACGGCAAATACTCGGGCACCATCGTCGGCGCCCGCGGCACCATGGAGGTGGAGTCCATTGCCGTTGACGGCGACAGCTTCGCCTTCACCGTCACCGTGGAAGGGCGCCTCTTCGACATGGACCTGGACTACAGCGGCACCGTTTCCGGCGACGCGATGACCGGCAAGGTCGAAATGGCCATGGGCAGCGCCGAGTTCACGGGCGTGCGGAAGAAATAGCAGGCGACCCCCGGTAGGCGGCGTCAAGCAGCCCTGAAGCGACGCACCTGCGCGCTCAGTAATCCACCACCGTGTTCTCGAACGAGAAGCCGCCCGCCGGCATGTTCAGGCGGTGGCGCGGGCCGGAAAGGTCCGCGTTCCAGTCGTCGTAGCCGGCGTCGCCAGTCCACATCGCCACGCGGACGCCGTCCGCCCGCTTGACCACGCGCGTCTGGTAAACCCGCGCCTCACGTCCAGCGAAATGCCCGAGCACGGCAGCCACCGAGTGCCGTTGCGAAAGGTGATAGAGCGTCACCCAAGTGGGCGGCACAAGGTCGATTTCTCCCTCGGCGTGCTTGGCGAGGGCGTCCCCCGGACGAATCCAGCGATGGTCCTCGATTTCGCCGCCGTCGATGCTGATGGCGTCTTTCCCGGCGCGGGCGGCGAAGAACCAGGTCGCGAAGCGCTTGGGCGTGCTCGGCGGCGGCGTCCAATGGGCAAACCACACGAAATCCTGCGGGTCGAGTTCCACGCCAGCTTCCTCGTGCGCCTCCCGCGCTGCAGCGTTGCGGGCACCGACGTCCTTGTTGCCGTCTTCCGGGTAGTCCTCGGGATCGATCCTGCCGCCGGGAAACACCCACATGCCGCCGAAGGCGATGCGCGAGTTCTTGCGCAGCATCAGCACCTCCGGCCCTTGGTCGGTGTCGCGCAGCAGCACGACGGTGGCCGCCGGCACCGCCGGCGGCGCGTTCTCGATGGCGGCGGGGTTGTCCACGTCGCCGTACATGTCGTTCTTGTGCTTTTCCGTCAGGGTTTCGCTACCGATGTCCGCCATGAAGTCCTCTTTGGCTCGTGGCGCGCCCTGATGGGCGCGTAGGCAGTTGCTTCGCAACTGCTGCTTTGCGGGTCGCTGTCGCTTGCCTCCGGGCTGCATTTTAGCCGCCGTTTGCCTTCCGTTCGTGCTAATTTAGCGGGCTTCCCGCCCAAGTTTCGGAGCCACGCCTTTGAACTCCCGACTCTGTCAGGAACTCGGCATCGAGTTTCCGCTGTTCGCCTTCAGCCATTGCCGCGACGTCATCGCTGCCGTTTCCAGCGCCGGTGGATTCGGCGTCCTGGGCGCCGCCGGACACTCCCCCGCCACCCTCGACATCGAGCTTTCCTGGCTCGACGAGAACGTGAACGGCAAGCCCTACGGGGTTGATCTCCTAGTGCCGACCAGCATGGACAGCAAGGACCACGCCTTGAGCGCCCACGAGCTCGAGGAGCGCATTCCCGAAGAACACAAGCGCTACATCGAGAACCTGCTGGCGCAGAACGACATCGACACGTCGGACCTCTGGGACGCCATGCCCACCGAAGGCGTCGGCGACAGCATGCGCGAAGTCGGCGCGAGCAAGATTCTGGATGTCGCCTTCTCGCATCCCGTGAAGATGGTGGTGAACGCGCTCGGCGTGCCGCCCTCCTTCATGTTCGACAAGGCGCAGGCGGCAGGTGTGAAGGTAGGGGCGCTCGCTGGCGCCCGCGAACATGCCATCAAGCACGCAGAGGCGGGCGTGGATGTCATCATCGTCGCCGGCACCGAAGCTGGCGGACATTGCGGCGAAGTCTCGACGATGGTGCTCGTTCCCGAAGTGCTGAATGCGCTCGAGCCGTGGCTCGGCGAGGACGACGGCCCCCACATTCTCGCCGCCGGCGGCATCGTCACCGGACGACAGATGGCGGCAGCCATGGCGATGGGAGCGGCCGGCGTCTGGACCGGTTCGGTCTGGCTCACGACGGCAGAGGCCGAGACCTCGCCTGTGGTGAAGGACAAGATGCTGGCTGCCAACTCCCGTCAGACGGTTCGCTCCCGCAGCCGCACCGGCAAGTACACGCGCCAGCTCAAGTCCGCCTGGACAGACGCATGGACGGCGGCAGATTGCCCGGATCCGCTCGCCATGCCGCTGCAGGGCATCCTCGCCGGCGCCGCCTTCCGCAAGATCGACAAGCTGGCGCAATCGGATCATCCCGGCGCCAAGCGGCTCGCCAACTATTACGTCGGCCAGGGCGTGGGGCTCATGAACGAGACGATCTCCGCCCGCTCGGTGGTGTATGAGTTCATGGAGGACTTCGCCAGCGCGGCCGACCGGCTCGCAAACACGGTGGAGGAGTAGGCCGCACCGACAACCCAGCCACCACCACCTGCGAAGAAGAACGCCACTCCATGCATTCGCTCACGATCGTTCACACCTCCGATGTCCATCTCGACAGCCGCGCCGGCGACCCGCCCAAGGAGGACGGCTTCCGCAGCCGCGCCGAACGCGCCTTCTCCGGCGTCATGGACGTCGCCCTCGCCGAAGACGCAGACCTACTGCTCATCGCCGGCGACCTCTTTGACAACAACCGCGTGGACGACTCCAACATCGAGTTCGTCTATGCCCAGCTAGCCCGGGTCTCGTGCCCCGTCGCCATGATTCCCGGCAATCACGACATTCACGACCAGCGTTCGGTGTGGAACCGCTTCGACTTCGGCGCTTGCGGCAACCACGTGCATGGCCTGATGTCGCACGAGGGCGCCACCGTCGACCTGCCCCAAATCCACGCCCGCATCTGGGGCAAGGCCATGCTGGAGCACGCGCCCGAAAACTACCCGCTCGAAGGCGTGCCCGATCGCCACGAAACGTGGTGGAACATCGGCCTGGCGCACGGACAGGTGTGCGAACGGCGCATCGGTTGGGGCTCATCGCCCATTACCAGCGAGGAAATCCGCGCCTCGGGGCTCGACTACCTGGCGCTGGGCCACGTACACGTCCACGCCGACCACAGCGAAGGCGACACCGTGGCGCACTACTGCGGCTCTCCAGTAGCCCACTACGCCGGCTCCGAAGGCGGCAAGGTGGCGCTGGTGACCCTCTGCCCTGACAACGGCGTGGAAGTGGCCCACCGCCAGATCAGCCAGTGGGGCGAGGAGAGGGACGCACCCTCACCGCACGGCGCCTTCAACATGGTCGCCGGAGTGCCGTTCTAGGGGCCAGTTGCGTAACGCGGCTACGTGTAGCTAACGCGCCGATCGGCGCCTCGAGAAGGGGGCGCGAGCAAGGACACCAGGGAGGAAGATCCAATGACCGCCGAGACATTCCGCGCCGAAGCCCGCGACTGGCTGGAAGAAAACTGCCCGCCCACCATACGCCGTGCCGGCGGCTACACGGCCGGCGGCCGCAAGGCCAAGTATCCGAACCCGGAAACCAAGCTCTGGCTCGACCGCATGGCCGAGCGCGGCTGGACGGCGCCGCATTGGCCGAAGGAGTACGGCGGCGGCGGACTTTCCACCGAAGAGCACCAAGTCCTCGCCGACGAGATGGGGCGCATCAACGCCGCAGCCCCGCTCTCCGGCCACGGCCTGACCATGATCGGCCCTGCCATCCTCGAGTTCGGCACCCATGAACAGTGCCTCGAACACCTCCCCCGCATCGCCCGCGGCGAAATCCGCTGGTGCCAGGGTTACAGCGAGCCCGGCGCCGGTTCTGACCTTGCGAGCCTGCAATGCCGCGCCGAGGAAGACGGCGACGACTACCTCGTCAACGGCTCGAAAATCTGGACCTCCGGCGCCGATCAGGCCGACTGGATCTTCGCGCTGGTGCGCACCGATTTCAGCGTCAAGCACGAAGGCATCTCCTTCCTCGTGCTCGACATGGACACCCCCGGCGTCACCGTCTCCCCCATCGAACTCATCAGCGGCTCGTCCGAGTTTTGCCAGACCTTCTTCGACGATGTGCGAGTGCCCAAGCGCAACCTCATCGGCAAGCCCGGCGAGGGCTGGACGGTGGGCAAGCGCCTGCTGCAGTACGAGCGCAGTTCCATCGGCGGGCGCGGCAACGCGCGACAGAAGGTGAAGACCATCGATGAGACCGCAAGGGAATACGCCGGCGTGGAAGGCGGCAAGATCGCCGACCACGACCTCCGCAGCCGAGTCACGTCACTGCGCATCGACGAAACCGCCTACCAGTTCACCATCCGCCGCTCCATCGAGGAATCCACCAGCTCCCGCGCCCCGAGCTTCCTCTCCAGCTTCTTCAAGCTCTACGGCACCGAACAAAATATGCGCCGCCAGGACCTGACCATGGACATCATGGGCCTCAAGGCCCTTGGCTGGTCCGGCGACGCCTATGCCCCGGCGGAACTCGGCGCCACCCGGGGCTGGCTGCGCTCCAAGGCCAACTCCATCGAAGGCGGCAGCTCGGAAGTGCAACGCAACATCATCGCCAAACGGGTCTTGGGCCTGCCGGACTAGCGCGGCACGGGACGGGCTAGTCCCCTCCCGTCTTGAACAAGCCGGGTAGGTGCATTCTGCGGCGCGAGACGCCGAGCGTAGCGAGGGGCTTTAGCGGCGCTAGAAGGCCGCGCCGTAGGGAAAACCGCAAGCGAGCGGATGCGTTGGCCTCTAGCGTCGCCGTCCTCTGGAGGGAGGGCGTCCCGCCCTCCATCGCGCCCGCATCCTTGTGGTGCAGCGAGTGTTCTGCGCGCCTTGCGGCGCGATGGAGGGCGTCCCGCCCTCCCTCCGAGGGCTCGCTAATGCTCGCTAGCGCGGCGCAGAGCGCGTTCTAATTGGCCGGCACGGGCTAAAGTTGCCCAAACTAGATCACTTGGACGAGGTGCTGCCATGCGGGTCGTGTCGGCTTCAGAAGCCAAGCGACGGCTTGGAGCGGTATTGGACGCCGTCCAGCGGGAACCTGTCACCATTCGTCGGCAAAACCGCGAAGTAGCCGTCGTCCTGTCGCTCAGCGACTACCGTCGGCTAACCACGCTCAACGTCGCGGAGTTCCAACGGTTTTGCGACCGCGTCTCGGCATCGGCAAGGGCCAGGGGGCTCACCGAGGAGACGCTAAATGGCCTCCTTGGTCGCGACTGAGCTACTTGAGTGGGGCCAGTCTTGCTTGCGTTTGCGCCCCCGTAGCCCGATTGCGTCGCAGTCCGAAACAAGGGACGGGACAAGCCCTCCCCTACGACCCTCGCGCCGCACATTGATTCGTCGGGCGTCAGAAGTACATGGACGCCAGCAGGAAGGTGAGCACGGCCCACATCAGGAACGTGAGCGGAGTGCCGACGCGGACGAACTCGCTGAAGCGGTAGCCGCCGGCGCTCATCACCAGGAGGTTGGTCTTGTAGGCCATTGGCGTCGCAAAGCTCATGTTGGCGCCGAAGAGGACCGCGAGCACGAACGGTTCCGGGGGCAGGTTTAGCTGGACGGCGATGCCGATGGCAATGGGGGTGCCGATGACGGCGGCTGCGTTGTTGGAGACGACGTTGGTGAGGAGCGCCAGCAGCATCATCAGGGCACCAAGGATCACCGTGGGCGTGGCGCCGGCGGTGGCGAACAGGAAGACGTCAGTGAGATATTGGGTGGCGCCAGTCTTCACGAGGGCGTCGCCCAGGGCCAAGCTTGCCGCAACCACGAAGAAGACGGCGGGGCTGATGGCGCGGATGGCGACGCCGATGCGCAGGCAGCGCGTCGCCAACATCAACAGGGCGCCGAATACCGCGCTTACCGCGATGTGCATGACGCCGGTGGCGGCCAGCACGATGACGGCGGTGAGGATGGCGAGGGCCACCTTGGCCTTGCGGGTGCGGGGCAGTTCCATGGTGGCGTCGAGCACGAGGAACTCACCGTTGCGCTTCAGGCGCCGAATCTGGTTGCGGGGGCCCTGCACGAGCATCACGTCGCCTTGCACGAGCACCACATCCTGGATTTCCTCATGCGGCTGCCAGATGTCCTTGCCCCGGCGGTGCAGGGCGAGCACGGCGAGTTCGTAGTCCCGCAGGAAGGAGGACGACTTGAGGTTGGCGCGGTCCAGCGTCGAGCCGCCGACCACCGCCACCTCCGCCATCGCAAGGCCCTCCGGCGTTTCGTCGCTGCCAGCGCTGTCGCGGCGCTGCAGCGTGCCCTTCATGGCGCGAGCGAAGTTGGCGAGATGGGTGGAAGTGTCGCGCACTCGCAGGCGATCGCCGGCGCGAAGGACTTCGTGCGGGCCGGCATAGAGCGACAGGTCATCGCGGCGAATGCGAATGATCCTCATGCCGTCGCCCACCGCCTTGGTGGCTTCTTCCACCGTTTTGCCGACCACGCTGCTCGCCTCCGAGAGGGTGATGCGGGCGTCGAACAGGCGGGTGGAGGAGTCGGCCAGTTGAATGCCCCTCTCGGGCAGCATCCGCGGCGCCACCAGCCACAGGTAGAGGATGGCGATGCCGCCGGCGATGGCTGCCGGCACGGCGAAGTCGAACATGCCGAAGCGTTCAAGGCCGTAGTCGTTGGCCACCGCCACGACGAGCAGGTTGGTCGACGTGCCGATGGTGGTGGCCATGCCGCCCACCAACGTCGCGAAGCCCATCGGCATCAGCACCCGCGTGGGGGACGCGTTGGCACGCAGGCAGGCGCTGATGAGAATCGGCAGCAGCAGCACGACGATGGGGGTGTTGTTGACGAAGGCCGACAGCACGGCGCCAACGACCAGCGTTGCGAACAGGGACAGGAACGGAAGACGCGCCCAGGCGCGGCCCAAGAGCCGCCCAACCGGTTCGAGGGCGCCAGTGACGACGATGCCTTGGCCGAGCACCATCAGGGCACATACGGAGATGAGCGCCTCGTGGCCGAGCCCGAAGAACAGCCCAGCCGGCTCGACCCCCTCGAAGGGGAACACGGAGAACCCGACGGCGAGAAGAGACAAGAGCCCTAAGCTCGTGATTTCGAGGCGGATCTTGTCTTGACTAAAGAGATAGAGCGCCGCCGCCGTCACGAGCAAGAGCACGAGCGCGTGGGGATTCGGGATGGTGGGGAACATGCGAGGATTTTACGGGGCTTCCGAGGGCAGGCAGGATGCCTTTCCGTTTGCGCGTCCTTGTTCCAGGGCTGCTGCGGAGGGCTCTGCTTGCGGCGCTACTTCCCGCGCCGCCGTCGAAACACGGGCAGGACGACTCCCTCGCCGACATCCAAGAACTCCACTTGCACTCGCTGGCCGATGGCAACTTGCTCCGGCGGCGTGTCGATGAGGTTGGAGGTGATGTGCACGCCCTCGTCAAGAGCCACTTCCACAGTGGCGAAGGGCGTGTAGCCGCGCAGCGCCGGATGCACGGCTTGGTGGGTGATGACGTAGGAATGCACTTCGCCGCGGCCTTCGGACTCCTGCCAGACGAACTCCATGGCGCCGCAACTGCCGCACTTGGCGCGGGGCGGGTGGCTGATCGCGCCGCACGCAGCGCAGCGCTGCACCACGAGGCGCCTTTCCTTCAGCGCTTCCCAGAACGGCGCCGACTCTTCCGACGGCTGTGGCAGCGGCAGCGCGGGGGGGCGCTCGAACGTCCAGCCGCTCATGCCTCGCTCCGTTCGAGGATCACCGCGCCGGTGCCGATGCCCGTATCCACAAAGGAAAGCTGTGCGTTCGGCACTTGGCTCGTGGATTCGCCTCGGGCTTGGCGCACGCCTTCGATGAGATGGTTCATGCCCTGCAGATAGACCTCGGAAAGATGGCCGCCGGAAGTGTTCACGGGCAGCTTTCCCGAATCCCACATCGTGCCGCCATCTTCCACGAAATGACCAGCATCTTCGACGAAACCGTAGTCCTCGAGCGCGAACAGGACGAACGGCCCGAAGTGGTCGTATATCTGCACCACGTCGATGTCGGAACGCTCCACGCCACCCATGGCAAAGAGGCGCGCGGCGGTTCGACGCACCGGGGATGATTGCCCTGGTCCCGACTGCGCCGCGGCCCGGATCAGCGCCAGTGGCCGGTCCAGGCGACGTTCCCGCGCCAGTTCCGGCCGAGTCAACACCAACGCGCCGCCGCCGTCGCTTTCGAGGCAGCAGTCGAAGAGGTGGAACGGATCAACGATGAGGCGCGACTCCTGGTGATCCTCGAGCGTCAGCGGGCGATCGTGGAAGGTGGCGCGTGGATTGCGGTTGGCGTGCTTGCGCTGGATTACCGCCTGCTGGCCGAACTGGCGGCTCGTGACGCCTGTCTCAAACATGCGCCGCCGCGCCGACATGGCGAGGCCATGCTGCGGCGTCAGCAGGCCGAAGGGCTCTGTGAACGCGCCGGCACCGCGGCCGCCTTGACCGGTCACGTCGCCGCGGCCGTAGCGTCTTCCGGAACGGCCATTGACGCCGCGATAGATGACGATGGTGTTGGCAAGGCCCGCATGGATCGCTGCCGCGGCATGGGCCACGAGCGGCGCACCGACATTGCCGGCCTGATTGATCTCGCCGAACCACGCGAGGTCGGGAATACCGAGATTGACGGCAACTTCCGCCTCGGAGCTGGTGTCGACGAACCACTTCATCAGGCCGTCGACCTCCGCCGCCGCGATCCCGGCATCGTCGAGCGCAGCGCCGATGGCCTGCAGCGAAAGAGCAAGCTCGGTGCGACCGCTATCGCGGGAGTAGTCGGTCTCACCGACGCCGGCGACGGCTACGGCATTGGAAAAAGACATTGGGCCTTCTTGTGCGTTGCCTAGTGGCAGAGCGGCGAGAGCATACACGGGGATGGGTCTGGCCCCGTCCCCCCTTAGGCGTTACTGCTGCTGGGCGTGGTAGCCGGCGAGCGCCCAAGCACCGTTGGGCTGGCGCTGCATGGAGAGGTTCTCGTGGATGTTGCCGTTCTGCCAGTGGGAGTCGTAGCTGACGATCACGTATTCGCCTTCCGGGGCGCCCCAAGGGTTGTTGACGTAGGTCGTGGTGCCAACGGCGCGGGATTCGTGGGCGCCAAGCGGGTTGCGCAAAGCCTGCACCTGGGCGAGCCATTCGTCGCGCGACACCTGCTCCTTGAGGAAGGGGGAAGCGGTGGCACGCACCGCATCGTAGTCGCCGGCATCGAGCCGTTCGAGGATGGGCACAGTGGCGGCCACGGCGGCTCGTTCGGCCTCGGGATTGCTCTCCCCGCAGCCGGCGAGCGGCCACAAGAGGATGCCAAGACTGGCGGCCATCAGCGTCTTCGCGCCCCGCCGACGGGCGACCTGCCGTACTGCAATCGGTTCCAAGCGACACCTCGCGCAACGCCAACGTACGCGGCATATTTTGGTGGCGCGCGCAGGCGCTGACAACTCGCCGGTGTCGGCCTCACTGACTTCGCGCACCACGACAACGTTCCGCCCATTCCTCGAGGTCATCGAACTGCGGC
>VXSY01000152.1:48514-62835 GCA_009837725.1 Gammaproteobacteria bacterium
CACGAAGGAGGCTTGGATGGGCAGCTTCACGACGCCAGGCGCCACGATTTCGCCGCGCTTCTCCAAGGCCGCGATGGGATCGCGCAAGGTCGTGATGATCGATTCGAGCCAAGCCCGCAACTCGCCGAGCAGGTGGCCGTGGATGGCCACGAGAATGTCGCGGCCCTCCGTGCCGAGGGGGTCGCAGCGCAACGCCCGGAGCTTGCGGTGACGCCACAGCACGGCATCGATGTGGCGTTCGATCCGGCCCATGGCCGTGGCAACCGAGTCCTCGCCCTGTTCGGTGCCGTAGAGGATGAAGTTGAGATCGCCAATGTCGTAGCTGAGCGACTGTACGCACTCGACGTACACCGTCATGATGGCCGCAGACTCGAACATCACCCAGTCGGCCGCCTGAAGGCGACCGGCGGGGCGCACCTGTCGCGCCATGCCGGGCTCGATCTTCGCGAGCATGCTCTCGGCGTGGGTCAGGACTTCGTCGAGAATGGGTGGCCGTTCGGGCTCTTCCAGGATGAACTTGAGCATGGTTTCTCCAGTGAACGCTCGGGTGGAGCGGCATTGGAGACCGGACGCAAGAGGCTAGAGCCCGAAGGGGCGATTTCGTACACAAAGCGAGGGCAATGTCTCACGTGACCCGGTTCGGACGGGCAAAAACCAAGACGGGCTCCGTGACGACAATTGTCGGACGGGGGATACTCGCGCGGGGATTGTGTGGGAGCAGAGGATGCACAGGGGTAGGGGACTCGCCGTGGCGTGCGCATTCGCGTGCGGAGCTTGGGCGTGGGCGGAAAGCGGTGCCACGGTTGCCGCCTTGCCGCTGACAGCGCTTGACGGCGACGAGGTGACCATCGAGCCGCATTCGGTGCTTGGCGCGCTGCTCATCGTCGGGTTCTCGCAGGAGTCGGGCGAGCAGACTCGGGCTTGGGGCAATCATGTTTCCGAGTGGGCGGACGAGCACGCGGGCGACGAGGCGCCACCGCCTCCCATGCACCTGCCGATACAGTCTTCGAGCACCGAGGATCCCCTGCCGGTCTTCAGCATCGTCGTGATTGGCGAAACCTCCCGCTTCATGCGGGGGATGTTCCGGAGGATGATGAAGGGAGTCATGCCGACGGAGGTCGAAGGGAGCTTCTTCCTCGCCTACGAGCGCGCCGATGCGTGGCGGGAAGTCGCTGCGATGGACGACGAGGCTGCCGCCTATGTTTTGCGTATCGACCCCCAAGGACGCATTTGCGGCCGACATGCCGGGCCGCCGTCAGACGAGGCCCTCGCTGGTCTGCTCCATGCACCCTGTTCGTCTTAAGACGCCGTGATGGCAAGAGAACCCGTCCCCATCAAGTTTCCGCCAAACGAGCGCTTGGCCGAGCTCTTCGCCCGCGTGGTGGAGGTCGCCAAGCAGTTTCCCGGCGTCGAGGAGAGCCGCAGCTACGGCACACCGTCGCTGAAGGTGAAGCGTAGGTTTCTCGCCCGGCTTCGTTCGGAGGCGGAGGGCGGGCTCGCCATCCACTGCGACATGATGGAGCGCGAAATGCTGATGCAGGCGGCGCCGGAGACTTTCTACATCACGGACCACTACGCCGACTACCCGATGGTGCTGATCAACCTGGAAACGGTGCGCTGGGATGCCCTGCCCGACATCATCGAACGGGCCTGGCGGAGGGTGGCGTCGGCGAAGCTGGTGCGGGAGTTCGAGGAGCGGTCCGGGTGATGGCGCGCCCTGACGGGCGCGTCGGCAGTTCGCTTGCGCGAACTGCTGTGCTTCGACGAATCCATCGACGCATTCAACACGGGCGGGGACAAGCCCCGCCCCGAAGGGGCACGACACGTTGATCGTTTGAGGACTTGGTTCGAAGCGGCGGTGTCGGTGGCGCCGAGTCGGTCGGCGCGTTCAACGCATTCCTCGTAGGGACCGGCTGCGACCGACCGTTGTTTTTTTGCAGGTTCTTGCCGTGTGTGTCGGTGTTGGTGCTAAAGTGCGGATCGACTTGGAGGAGGGATCGCCTTGCGACCTGTTCTTCTCGCGTTAGGACTCACGCTGCTCTCCGGCTGCAGTGACGAGGCCGCCTCCGGCGGTGGGGGAGGCTGGCCCGGAGCCGGCGGCGGTGCGAGGCCCGCGGCTCTCGTGGTGACGGCACCGGCGGAGGTGCGCGCCATTGCCGATGTGGTGGAGGCGGTGGGCACCACACTTGCCAACGAATCCGTCACGGTCACCGCCAAGGTCACCGACGCCATCCGTCGCGTTCGCTTCGACGACGGTGATTACGTGGACGAAGGCGACGTTCTCGTCGAGCTCACGAATCAGGAGCAGACGGCGCTCTTGGCCGAGGCCGAGGCCAACCTCATCGACGCGCGCACGCAGCACACGCGCCTGAATGACCTACTCACCCAAGGTAGCGTGCCGGTTTCCGATGTGGACGAGGCGCGGGCGCGGCTCTCCGCCGCCACCGCCCGCTACCAAGCCATCGTCGCCCGGCTTTCGGATCGACTGATCCGGGCGCCCTTCTCAGGGGTCCTCGGCTTCCGCATGGTGAGCGCCGGCACCCTTATCACCCCCGGCACCTCCATCACCACGCTGGATGACATTTCCCTCATCAAGCTCGATTTCGCCATACCCGAAGTCCACTTCGGCGAGGTGAGGCCCGGGCTCACCCTCACGGCCCACAGCGTCGCCTTCCCCGATCGGGAGTTCACCGCCTCGGTCGAAACCATCTCCTCACGCATCAATCCGGTCACCCGCGCCGTGCCTGTGCGTGCCTTGATCGACAACTCGGAGCTCTTGCTGCGTCCGGGAATGCTGATGACCGTCCGCCTCACCACCGCCAGTCGAGACGGCCTGATGGTGCCGGAGACCGCCTTGCTGCAGCGCGGCGACGACACCTTCGTCTATACGGTGGACGAAGGCCGCGCCGCCATGACCGCCATCGACCTCGGCATCCGTCGCGCCGGCTGGGCCGAGGCAATCACCGGGCTCAACGTCGGCCAGGAGGTCATCACCGAGGGCGTCATCAAGGTGCGGCCCGGAGTTCCCGTGCGGGTCGCTGGCAACGAACCCCCCGGGCCGGGGAGGACCACCCGGAGGACGACCGGGCAGACCGGCCGCCGCAGGAGGATAGGGCCATGTGGCTATCCGACACATCGGTAAAGCGTCCAGTCTTTGCCACCGTCATCAGCCTCACGCTGGTGGCCTTTGGGGTGCTGAGCTTCAGCGCGCTGCCGCTCAGGGAGTATCCCGACATCACGCCGCCGGTGGTGTCCATCTCCACTAGCTATCCGGGGGCTTCCGCAGACGTGGTGGAGTCTCGCGTCACCACGGTGGTGGAAGACCAGATCAGCGGCATCGCCGGCATCAAGTCGATCCGGTCCTCGAGCCAGGACGGGCGTTCCTCCATCAACATCGAGTTCGACCTCGACCGCGACATCGACGGCGCCGCCAACGACGTGCGCGACCGCGTGGCGCGGGTGAACCGCGCGCTGCCAGAAGACGTGGACCCGCCGGAAGTCCGGAAGCAAGATTCCGACGCCCGTCCGGTGATGTACATCAACGTGGTGAGCGAAAACCTCTCGCGCATGGACCTCACCGACTACACCGAGCGCTACATCGCCGACCGCTTCGCCGTCATTCCGGGTGTTGCGAATGCGAGCGTCTTCGGCGCACGGCCCGCCATGCGGGTGTGGATCGACCGGCTGGCCTTGGCGGCGCGCAACCTCACCGTCAACGACATCGAGGCGGCGCTCAGGCGGGAGAATCTGGAACTTCCCGCCGGTCGCATTGAAACGCTCAACCGCGAACTCACCGTGCGCGTGGCCCGCGGCTTCGAGACCGAGCGAGATTTCCAGCAGCTTGTGATCACCCGCGGCGATGACGGCCACCTCGTGCGCCTCGGCGAAGTGGCACATGTGGAGACGGCACCCCGCGACCATCGCGCCATCTATCGCGCCAACGGCTTGCCCACCGTCAGCATCGGCATCATCAAGCAGTCCACCGCCAACACCCTTGAGACGTTGGAGGAGGTGAAGTCGGAACTCGACCAGCTCAACGAGACGCTACCGGAACACATCACGCTTTCCACAGGCTCGGACGACTCCGTGTTCATCCGCGAGGCCATCAACTCGGTCTATGCCACCATCGCCATCACCATCGTGCTGGTGAGCCTCGTGATCCTCGCCTTCCTTGGCTCGCTGCGGACGATGGTGATTCCAGCGGTGACCATTCCGGTGTGTCTCGTCTCCGCCTTCATCGCTCTGGCCGCATTCGGCTTCACGGTGAATCTCATCACGCTGCTGGCGCTGGTGCTCTCCATTGGCCTCGTGGTGGACGACGCCATCGTCGTGTTGGAGAACATCCACCGGCGCATCGAGGAGGGCGAGCCGCCGCTGCTCGCGGCCTACAACGGCTCGCGGCAGGTGGCGTTCGCGGTCATCGCCACCACGGCGGTGCTGGTGGCGGTGTTCACGCCCATCATGTTCCTCACCGACAACATCGGCGTCATCTTTGGCGAACTGGCCGTTACGATCGCCGCGGCGGTGGTGTTCTCGAGCGTGTTGGCTCTGTCATTGACGCCGGCTATGTGCGCCAAGCTGCTGCGCAAGTCCTCAGGGGAGAACTTCATCACCCGCGGCATCGATCGGGGCTTCGCGGCGCTCCGGCGCGGCTACACCGCGGTGTTGCGCGCGCTCATCCGGCACAGTTGGACGGCGGTGTTAGTGGCTGCCGGGACCTTGGGCGCAGCGTGGTTCCTGCTGCAGAAGGTACCCCAGGAGTACGCGCCGGCGGAGGATCAGGGTGCGTTCATGGCGATGTTCTCCGGCGCCGAGGGCATGGGCATCGAGCGCATGAAGCAGGAAGCCATGAAGCTCGAGATGCCGGCCATGCAAATGGTGCGCGAGGGCATAGCCGACGTGGTGGTCATGGCGGTGCCGGGCTGGGGCGGTAGCTCGTCCAACAGCGGCGTCATCATGGTGACGATGGGGCCTTGGCAGGATCGCGACGTGACGACCGCCGAAGCGCAGGGGCGCATCAACAGACAGTGGCAGACGATCCCCGGCGTGCGTGCCTTCGCCTTCATGCGTTCGGGACTGTCGCGACGCGGCGGTGGCCAACCGGTGCAGTTCGTGCTTGGCGGACCGGACTACGAGACGCTCGCCGAGTGGCGGGACCAGATCCTCAATCGGGCGCGGGAGTTCCCGGGTCTCGTCCGCCTAGACAGCGACCTCAAGGAGACGCAGCCACAGGCGATCGTTCGCATCGACAAGAACCGCGCTGCGGAGCTCGGCATCTCGGTGCAGAACATCGGCCGCACGCTCTCCACCATGATGAGCGAGCAGCGCATCACCACCTACGTGAAAGATGGCGAGGAATACGACGTGATCCTGCAGGCACAGGATGATCAGCGCGCCTCGGCGCAGGACCTTACCAACATCTACGTGCGCTCCGAACGCAGTGGGGAGTTGGTGCCGCTTTCGAACCTGATCGAGGTAAGGGAGCGAGCCGGGCCTGGCCGGCTGAACCGCTACAACCGTTTGCGTTCGGTGACGCTCTCGGCGAGCTTGGCGCCTGGAGTCGCGCTCGGCGATGCGCTTGGGTTCCTCGAGCAGGTGGTGCGGGAATCGTTTCCGGACGAGGCGCAGATCGACTACCAGGGCGAGTCGCTTGAATACAAGGAAGCGAGCGGCAGCCTTGCGTTCACGGTGGGCATCGCGCTCCTCATCGTCTTCCTTGTGCTGGCGGCGCAGTTCGAGAGCTTCATCCATCCGCTGGTGATTCTGGTGACGGTGCCGCTCGCCATCAGCGGCGCGCTGCTGGGGCTGTTCCTCACAGACTCGACGCTCAACATCTACAGCCAGATCGGCATGGTGATGCTGATCGGCATCGCGGCAAAGAACGGGGTGCTGTTCGTCGAGTTCATCAACCAGATGCGCGATCAGGGTTACGACTTCGAAGACGCCATCGTCTATGCCTCCGGCATCCGGCTGCGGCCGGTCATCATGACCACAATCTCGACCGTCATGGGCTCGATCCCGTTGATCCTCGCCACCGGCGCTGGCTCGGAAAGCCGCACCGTGCTCGGCATCGTGGTCTTCTCGGGCGTCTCCGTCGCCACCTTCCTGACGCTGTTCGTCGTGCCGAGCTTCTATGCCCTGCTGGCGCGGCGCAGCGGCTCTCCCCAAACCGTCGCCCGCGCCTTGGAACGGCTGATGTCCGCCACCCGACGCGAGGCTACACAGTAGCCGGCGATCCGGTTCCCTTCGCGAGCGTCGGCACCTCTCTGGCGGGCGGCCTCCCCCGGAAGGGCCGCCCTTTGCAGCACTTCGGCAAGGACTATTGGGTGTTGGCGGTGGCCTGGCGGCGCTTTACCTCCCTTGGCTCGTTTGAGGCCCTGCCTCGGGCGGGCCGAGGCTCTGGGACGGGGTCCTCGGAAGGCGGGGACGCCTCTGCTTCCACTGGCGGAGTTGCGGTTGCCTCTGCTTCCGGTTGCGGGGCCGGTGGCGACTCTTGCTCCGCTGAGGCAGCCAGGGGCGTCTGTGCGTCCAGCTTCTCCTCCGGGGCTGACGCTTCCCGTTCCGGCAGCGCCTGGGCGGCGGGCTCGTTAGGGCTCGGCTTCGGCGGCTCTTCCGCTGGCGCCGGCTCCGTGGGCTTGGGTGCAGCCTCGGCGTCCAAAGCGGGATCAGGGATGCCGAGAGCGGCATCCTGCTTCGCCTCGACGGTTGCGGTCGCATTGGTCGTCGATTCGCTGCTTGCCTCGGCCCGCGGCTTTGCTCGCCTCGCGCGGGGATCATTGCTGGCGCGCGCACGAGGGGGCGCTGCGGCGGTCGGCTTGGGTTCCGCCACTGCCTCGGCCACTTGGGTTGTCGAGGGTTGCGGCTCCGCGCGCTGTTCGGCGGCTCGTGGTGTGGCTTCCGGTTCCGCAGGCTGCTGGCTCGCCTGCTTCTGCACCTCGGCCGACGTTGTCGCCGTGTCCGCGTCCCTACCCACCGTGGAGCGATCTCTGCGCGGTCGGCGACGGCTTTGCGCCACATCGGGCGCCTCGCGGGTCGAGTCCGCACGGCGCGGTTCGCGTTCCGACGTGTCCGTGCTGGCCTGCACCTCGTCGCTGACGCCGACGCGCGACTCGTCGCTGCGCCGACGACCGCCGCGGCGACGCCTACCGCCGGAGTCTCGGGCGTCGTCCGGGGCTTCACGGGCAACATCGCCACGGGGAGCGTCGGCGCGCGTGTCGCGCGCGCTGCGGGCGCGGGAAGTCCCGCTTTCGCTCCGCGCCGTCTCGCGGCCTTCGCCACGGGCATCGCGTCCGGAACCGTCGCGCTGGCGGCGACTTCGACCCTGCCCTTCGCCGCGCGCCGCGTTGCCGCGCCCATTGCGGCTTTCGCTGGCCCGGCGGTCGGTCTGACCGCCCTGCCGGCGCGGACGCCGGCGGCTATCGCCGGAATCGCGGCGGCTGCGCTCTTGCTCGGGACGCGCCTGCTGGCGCTTCGGCGGTGGCGCTGGCGCTGGGGTCGATTCACCGAAAAGATTGCGGATAAAGCCGAGTAGCCCGGACTTGTCTTCGCCCGTCGCTGCCTCCGCGGGCTTGGTCGGCGGTGGCGCTGGCGTCGCGCTCACCGGCGAGACCGGTGCCACGCGTGCAGGCGCCGGCGGTGCGGTCCGCGTCGGACGCGCGTCGCGCACTGGCATGTCCGTCTCGACATGCACCTCCGCAAGCTCATAGCTCAGCACGTTGGCTTCCGCCTCCGCGTTGTCCTCGCGGATGCGCTGGATGTCGTAGTGCGGCGTCTCGAGGTGTGCCGCCGGCACGACCACGACGTGGGTATCCGTGCGGGTCTCGATTTCGGCAACCTCGCGGCGCTTCTCGTTCAGCAGGTAGGCCGCGGTGTTGGTGGGCACCATTGCCCGGACGATGGAACTGCGCTCCTTCAGGCACTCTTCCTCAACCACCCGGAGGATGGTGAGCGCCAGCGAGCGGATGTCGCGAATGCGGCCCTGACCGTTGCAGCGGGGGCAGACTTCGGTGGTGAGTTCGTCGAGCGAAGGACGGATGCGCTGGCGCGACATCTCCATGAGGCCGAAGCGGGAGATGCGCCCCACCTGCACTCGCGCCCGGTCGGCTTCGAGCGCCTCGCGCATCTTCGCTTCCACGGCGCGCTGGCTGCGCGGCGCCACCATGTCGATGAAGTCGATGACGATGAGGCCGCCCACATCACGCAGCCGAAGCTGGCGCGCGACTTCCTCGGCGGCTTCGAGGTTGATGTTGAGCGCCGTCTCCTCGATGTCGGCGCCCTTGGTGGCGCGAGCCGAGTTGATGTCGATGGACACCAGCGCCTCGGTGGGATCGATGACCACGGAAGCACCGGACGACAGCCGCACCTCGCGCTGGAAAGCGGTCTCGATCTGGCTCTCGATCTGGTAGCGGCTGAACAGCGGCACCGCATCGTTGTAGCGCTTGATGCGACCGAGAAAATTCGGCATCACCTGTTCGGTGAAGTCCCGTGCCTGGTCGTAGGCTTCTTCGTCATCGATCAGCACTTCGCCCACGTCATGACGCAGGCAGTCGCGAAGGGCGCGGACGACGACGGTGTTCTCCTGATACAGGAGCGCCGGGCCGCGCCGCTTGCCGGCCTCGTTGATGGCGTCGTTCAGTTGCAGCAGATAGTCAAGATCCGCCTGCAACTCCTCGGCGCTGCGGCCGATGCCGGCGGTGCGGATGATCACGCCCATGTCCTCGGGGATGTTGAGGCCCGACAGGCTCTGCCGCAGCGCTTCGCGCTCTTCGCCTTCGATGCGTCGCGAAATGCCCCCGGCGCGTGGGTTGTTCGGCATCAGCACGAGATAGCGGGCGGCGAGGCTGGGGAAGGTGGTGAGGGCCGCGCCCTTGTTGCCGCGTTCCTCCTTCTCGACCTGGACGATCAGCTCCTGGCCCACGCTCACCGCATCGGCGATGGCCGTGCGACCATTGCGACCGTCTTCGCGCTCCTGGCCACCCCTCCTGCCGCCGCCGCGGTGGTAGCTGCGGGCGATTTCCTTGAAGGGCAGGAAGCCGTGGCGCTCGCCGCCGAAGTCGACGAAGGCGGCTTCGAGGCTCGGTTCGACGCGGGTGATGCGTCCCTTGTAGATATTCCCCTTCTTCTGTTCGAGGGAATGGTTCTCGATGTCGAGGTCGTAGAGCTTCTGCCCATCGACCATGGCAACGCGCACCTCTTCGGGCTGCGTCGCGTTCACAAGCATGCGTTTCATGTGGCGTATCCGTCTGCGGACGCCGACACGCAAATTTCGTCAGATCAGGCGCACCCTAGCGGGAGCGCGGGCTCGTTGTTCGGCCCTGGCGGGCGCGCGCGGTGCTCGTTGTTCGGCAAAGGTACGAAGGCAACGTTTCCCGGGCGCACTTGGGGCACGAAGCTTGATGACAAGAGCTTGAAGACCCAAAGTGCCGACTGCTGCCCAAAATGGGCACGCACCAGCCAAGCAAGCACGGTGCCTGAAGGCCGTGCGTGCGGTGTTCTTTCCTAACGGTTCGCGTGTCGTTGACGTCAATCGAAAATGTAGACGGCAGCCGGTTGGGGCTGCCCGTTTCTTCTGCCGGCCGTGTGCTTCGCCGGTTTCAGCATCGGAAGGGTGGGGGCTTGCCCCCAACGTTGGGTTGCCGCGCATTGGTCAAGCGGCGCATCCCTCCGACGGGGGCGCACTATAGCAGCCCTTGACGGACAGTGCCAAACTTCGTTTGGCCGTTCCGGCGGCACCAGATCAGGAGGCCATTCAGATGCACGCCAAGCCGGTGCAGATCGTCGAGGTTGGGGAGGCTGCCGGGCAGCGCCTCGACAACTTCCTCATCGCCCGACTCAAGGGGGTGCCAAAGAGTCGCATCTACCGCATGGTGCGTGGCGGCGAGGTGCGCGTTAACGGTGGTCGGGCCAAGACGGGACAGCGCCTCGCGGCAGCCGATCGAGTACGAATCCCGCCCCACACTGGCGCGGATGCGAGCAAGCCGTCCGCCGACCTCGACCAGCTTGCCGTTGCAGTTCTCCATGCGCTCATCCACGAGGATGAAGATCTCATCGTCGTCGACAAGCCAAGCGGCATCGCCGTGCATGGAGGCAGCGGAGTGCGCGCCGGACTCGTCGAGACCTTGCGGGCGAGGGAGCCGACGGGCCGGCTGGAACTGGCGCATCGGATCGACCGGGACACATCCGGCGTGCTCGTGCTCGCGAAGAACCGGCGGACATTGCTGGCGTGGCACGAGGCGTTCCGCGCCGGGCGGGTGCGCAAGAGTTACGACGCCGTCGTCGAAGGCGAGTGGCCGGCGGCCTTGCGCACCGTGCGTTCGCCGCTCAGGCGCTTGACCATTGCCGGTGGCGAGCGGCGGATGCGCGTTGCCGCCGATGGGCAGTCGGCGAGGACCGACTTCGAGGTGGTCGCAAGGGGCGAGGGAGCGACGCACGTGCGCGCATTCCCGAAGACCGGGCGCACGCATCAGATTCGTGTGCATGCGGCGTCAAGCGGCCATCCCATCTTGGGCGACGACAAATATGCTCGCGGCAAGGCCCGGGGCGGCCGCCTGCTCCTGCACGCAAGCCGCCTGCGGGTGGAGATTGACGGCGTCGCGTTGGACTTCCGCGCGCCCTTGCCGGCGGCATTCGGTGACTTTGCGACGCCTTCGTAGGCACGATGGCATGCGTTGCCTGTCTGGCGGCGACCTTGGTGGCTACGACCCGGAGGTGCGTACTTCGGATCGCGCGGCAAGGCTGAGCTCAGGGCTTGTCGACGCGGTAGGTTACGGTGAATTCGGTCTGGCGCCAGCTCAGCCACGTCAGGACGGGGTAGAAGAGCAAGGCCGAGGCGACATGCCACTCGGCCATGTTGCGCAGCGCCACGGGGGCGCCAGCCAGGTTGACGAGGGTGCCGAGGACAAGCCCCTCGAGCAGCATCGCCGCCAGCAGTGCGGTGGTGAGGCGTGAGACGACCGAACCGGGCATGAGTGCTTGCATCCGCTGCGCCAGCATGGCTTCTGCGAGGTAGGTGAGGCCGAAGAAGATGACCGTGCCGTAGCGGCGCAAGGCGCGGTAGGTGTCGCCGTCGGATCCGAGAAATGTCGCGTACACCACCAGCGCCACGGCGCCGAGGACACCGGCGGCAACCATGCACCGCCGCCACCCCACCCGGGAGTCGCCGGCCGCACGCAACCATGCCCCACACAAGACCCAATAGCCCGCCAGCAACGCCGCAGCGGGAAGGATCGTCGCCTTGAAGACGAAGTAGCCAGCGCCGTAGCGGCCACTGGCGCTCACGGTGGTGCAGCCGCTGAGGTGGGGAAAGCACTCCGGGATGTGCCCGCCGCCAGTGGAAAGGACGTAGGCCAGGATCACGCCGCTCCACGAAAGCAGCCACACCAGCACGGGAATCAAGCGCAAGTCCACGCATCGAAACTACCATAGGCGGATGCGTGGAGAAGGTGTGCGGACGGCGGCGGCCATCCTGGCGTCGGGGATGCTGGCGACTCTCGCGACCGCCGCCGAGGACGATGTGTGCCAGCCGCAGCACGACTCGGCAGCCTTGGCACAACTGCCGTTCGAGGCGCTCGCAGGCGTCTCGCTTGATGCCGCCGCAGAGTATCGCGTCGCCGCCGTGGAAATCGTGCGCAGGCCCCTCTTCAATACTCAGGACCCGGCGGAAGACAACCTCCTCTTCCGAGCCGCCAACCGCTGGCACATCGACACCCGCGAGCAAGTGCTTCGGGCGATCCTGCTGTTCCGGGAAGGAGACCTGGTGGGGACCTCCCTCCTCGCCGAGTCGGAACGAGCGCTGCGCGGCAAGACCTTCCTCTACGACGCCCGCGTCATTGCCAACCGGGCCTGCGATGGCCAGATCGACGTGGCGGTGGTGACGCGGGATGTCTGGTCGCTTTCGCCGAGCCTCGGCCTCACCCGCACTGGCGGGGAGGAGCGCCTCACGGCGGGCGTCTCGGACAGCAACTGGCTCGGCACCGGCACGGAGCTGGAGCTTTCCTACTTCGACAATCTGGATCGAAGGGGCTTCGTGGTCGGCTTCGCCGAACCCAACCTGCTCGGCAGCCGCGTTGGCCTGCGGCTGCGGGCCGACGACACCGACGATGGAAGCGGCAGGTATGCGATGGTGGGGCTGCCGTTCCACTCCCTGGATGCACGCCATGCTTGGGGGTTTCTTTGGAACGAGTCGGAACGTCGCGAGCGACGATTTCGCGACGGCCTGGAACTCGCCGTATTTCAGGTGCAGCGGCAGGTGGCGACGGCGTCTTTCGGGTGGTCGGCGGGATTGCGGGACGGACGCGCTTCGCGCTGGCGGGCTGGCCTCACGTCGGAGGAGCACCGCTTTGCGCCAGCGACCGGGGCGCAACTCGACGGCAACGGGGTGGTGGAAGCGGCTCCAGTGCTGCCCGAGGACCGAGCCCTCACGTTTCCGTGGATTTCCTTCGAGGCCATCGAGGATGCCTACGTCCGCACCCGCAACGTCAGCCGCGTTCGCACAACGGAGGATCTGTTCCTTGGCCGACAGACCACCGCACAGATCGGCTATTCCCCACGCGGCGACGGGCATTTCGTGGCCACGGCCAGTTTTCGCGATGGATGGCGCTCGCCAGACCCCGAAGGCGAGCTCGGGCGAGATACCTTGCTGTATGGCCTGAACGCCTCCGGCTACTGGAACCGGGTGGCAGGCAAGGCCGAAAACGCCACCCTTGCGGTCTGGGCGGATTGGCGTCGCCGTCATTCGCCGCGCCTCGCACTGCATGTAAGCGCATTGGCGGAACGCGGCTGGGGCCTGCCCCTCGATCGCCAGTTGCTGCTCGGCGGCGACACGGGCCTGCGCGGCTATCCCAACCGCTTTCAGGCCGGCACAACGCGCTGGAAGCTGACGCTAGAGGAGCGGCTCTACTCGAGCCTCTATCTGGCGCGGGTGCTGCGAGTGGCCGCCGCCGCCTTCCTCGACGCAGGCCATGCATGGGGCGGCAAAGACGCCGAAGGTCGAATCGCCGCCGACGTTCTCGCCAACATCGGTGTGGGCCTTCGCTTCGAATCCACCCGCACCAACCGCGACGTCGTCTATCACATCGACCTCGCGCGGCCGCTGACCAAAGGCCCCGGCGTGGACCGCTACCAACTCACCCTCACGAGCAAGCGCCGGTTGTGAAGTAGGTCCTGCGCCGAGTGCACGCGCGGGGCTACGTCTCGGTGCAGTTGGCAGGGACCGCGTGGCGCCGCGGGTTCAGTCGCCGCCGAACAGCCGGGCGAATGCCTCTTCTGCCTGCTGCAACCCGTCGTCGGTCAGCACCACAGACTTCGCCTTGGAGCGCGGGTTGGAGATGAGGCCCTTTTCGTGCAGCCGGTCCAGCGCGTCCCAATCGAAGGATTTCCAAACTCGCGGCAGCATCCCCGCTTGCTGACCGTGAATGCCTAGAACGAGCAGCGCCAGCACGGCCTCGTCGATCTTGTCTTCGTCCATTTGGACGAGACTAACCGAAACATGCCCTGCCTTCGCCGGCAGGCAGTGACTGAAAGCGCCGCAGACCTCCGACCGCCAGGGCAACCTCCTCGAGGCCGCCTGCAACGCGAGGGGCGTCGAGGATGGTTGGGGGCGACTGCAGAATGTCCGCGCCCCAACCTGCGGCTTTGGCCTGAACGCCCAAAGCGCCGATCACTCGGTCGGACTTCGCCGTAAACGGCGACGTCCGACCGCCGGCTAGGCTCAGGCGAACTGCGCCTCCTCCGTGGAACCGGTCAGGGCCGTCACCGACGACTGGCCGCCTTGGATGACGTTCGCCACTTCGTCGAAGTATCCGGTGCCGACTTCCTGCTGGTGGCTAACGAAGCTGTAGCCTTCGTTGGCGGCCGCGAACTCCTTCTCCTGCAGTTCGACGTAGGAGGTCATCTGGTTGTCCACATAACCTTTGGCGAGATCGAACATGCCGTACCACATGCTGTGGATGCCAGCCAGGGTGATGAACTGGAACTTGTACCCCATCGCCGCCAGTTCGCGCTGGAACTTGGCGATGGTGGCGTCGTCGAGGTTCGCCTTCCAGTTGAACGACGGCGAGCAGTTGTAGGCCAGCATCTGGCGCGGATATTCCTTGTGTACCGCCTCGGCGAACTCCCGCGCTTCGTTCAAGTCGGGAACTGCCGTCTCGCACCAGATGAGGTCGGCATAGGGCGCGTAGGCGAGCGCCCGGGAGATGGCTTGCGGCAAGCCGTTCTTGGTGCGGTAGAAGCCTTCTGGCGTGCGCTCGTTTGTGATTAATGTCCTGTGACACGCGTGATCGACTCTCGTCTATATGTCGGCAGCGTTGGCGTCGGTGCGCGCC
>VXSY01000032.1 GCA_009837725.1 Gammaproteobacteria bacterium
CCATGAGCTGGTAGCGACGCTCCATTTCGCCGACGCACCAGTTGAGCGCCGCGGCAGCGTCCTTCATGTCCGTGACCACCGGCGTCAGGAGATGCGGAATGCCCTCGTACACCGCGAGTTCCAGCATCTTTGGATCGACCAGGATCAGCCGCAGGCTCTCGGGCGACGACTTGTAGAGCATGCTTACGAGCATCGCGTTGATGCCCACCGACTTGCCTGACCCGGTGGTGCCGGCTACCAGCAGATGCGGCATCCGGGCGATGTCCGCCATCACCGGCGCACCCGCAATGTCCTTGCCAAGCGCCAGCGTCAACGGTTGCTCGGCCTCGGTAAACGCCGCGGAGGCGAGCACTTCTCGCAACCGCACCGTCTCCCTCTCGCCATTCGGAACCTCGATGCCGATCACGGACTTGCCAGGAATGACCTCAACGATGCGCACACTGGTGACGGCCAATGAGCGGGCTAGGTCCTTGGCAAGGCCGGTGATTCGGCTCACCTTCACACCCGGCGCCGGGCGCACCTCGAACCGTGTCACCACAGGCCCCGGCAGCACCGACTCGACCTGGGCCTCGATCCGGAAGTCTCGGAGCTTGCCCTCCAGCAGCCGCGACATTCGCTCGAGCAGTTCCGTGGAAAAGCCGACGCCCCCGCCATCGGCGGCATCGAGCAGGTCCAGCCTCGGCATCCGTTGCGATGCCTGCGCGTCGAACAGGGTTGGCTGCTTGGCTTTCGGATTCAGTTCCGGCGGCGTACGACGCTCCTGCTTGCCCCGCTTGCGCCGGGAGGGCGCCTTCACCGCTTGCGCCTCCACCTCTCGGGCCATCGACACACCGGCTTCAGGGGGCTCCACGCGCCGGTGCGCTGCGGCCCGACTCATCAGGCCCACCAGCCAAGCGCAAGCGCCCCACACGCCCCGACCGACGCTCTCCACCAGCCACGCCCACGAGAATCCAAGCATCGCTTGCACGCCGATGGCTAGGCCCGCCAGTGCAACCAGAGCGACTCCCGCACGATGCAGCGCCGGCATCCCCGCCGCCACCAACTGTTCCCCGAAAGCGCCGCCGGCGCCCGCTGGCAGCGCACTTGCCGGGCTCGGCGCCGCCAGATCCATGAGCGCGCACGATGCGAGCGCCGTGGCGAGAAACCCCGCGACGCGCAGCCAGGCGATCGACAACGGCGCCGGCCGACGCATGAGGCCATAGGCACCGGCGACACAGCCGAGCGGCAGGAGGTAGGCCATCCAGCCCATGGCAAGCAGGGCGCCATCGGCGGTGTAGGCGCCACTCATCCCCATCAAGTTGGACACCGGCAGATCGGTGCCGGCATGGGTGAAACCCGGATCGCGCGGCGCGTAGGAAACCAGGGCAAGGAAGATGTAGACGGCGAGTCCCGCCAGCAGGATCAGCAGGAACTCGCGCAGCGGAACCGCGCGCGAGACTCGTTCCTCGTCCTCGATCGTCGCGTTCGACCCTGCTATACCCGCCGTGCTCCGCATCGGAATCACCGCTTTAAGTCGCCATTTGCGGCGGGCAGTGTACTCTCTGTTGCGGCCGGCCACAAATACCCTTCGATTTCCGTGTATTAGACGCTAAACATAAGACAGTGCATGAGGTTGCGCTCGCCGCCCCGGCAATTCTCGTATGATGCGCGCCTAGCAGTCCGCCGGACTTCGCCGTTTCGGCGAAGTCCAGCGGAGTGATGGGGCGGCTTTGGGCTGGGGCAAGAAGCGTTGTCCGAAGGCAACGGTTCTTGTGGCGCTGCGAGCGAACGCGAGCACGAAGGCCGGCAGTTCGCGCGAGCGAACTTCCGGCCTGCTCGTAGAGCGCGCTAGCGCGACGGGAGAAGACATGGCGCATACAACGCGCACCGTGCTGAAGGCGCGGAAGGACAAGGAAAAGGTCTTGGGCGAGGTGTGGGACGACGCTCGCGTCAAGAGCTTCCTGCACAAGACGGCGCCGCAACAGTCTGGCGCGAGGCTTCCGGGCGATGCCGATTTCTTCGTCCTCCGCCATGCCTATCAGGCCATGCGGGCGGAGGATTTCGGCCGATTCCTCGACTACTTCACCGGCGAAGGACGCGACGTGCACGCCCGCAACGGCGATGGCCAGACGCTCGCACAGTACATCGCTCCCCACGCCAAGGCTGGCCCCTTCATTGAGCTCTTGAATGCCCACTGAGCGCAGGGAACACGATCTCATCGTGCTCGGTTCCGGCCCCGCCGGCTACACCGCTGCGCTCTACGCCACCCGCGCCAACCTCAAGCCTGTGGTCATCACCGGGGTCGAAGTGGGCGGCCAGCTCACCACCACGACCGACGTCGACAACTGGCCCGGCGATGCGAACGGTCTGCAGGGTCCCGATCTGATGGTGCGCATGGACGAACATGTGCGCAAGTTCGGCGCCGACGTAGTCAACGACCACATCAACGGCGTCGACCTCTCCTCACGCCCATTCCTGCTCTCTGGCGACCATGCGGAATACCGCGCCGCCGCCCTGATCATCGCCACGGGCGCTTCCGCGAAGTACCTCGGGCTCCCTTCCGAGGAGGCGTACAAGGGCCGCGGTGTGAGCGCCTGCGCTACCTGCGACGGCTTCTTCTACCGCAATCAGGAAGTGGCCGTCATCGGCGGCGGCAACACGGCGGTCGAAGAGGCGCTGTATCTGTCCAACATCGCCTCCAAGGTGCATCTCGTGCATCGCCGTGACGAACTGCGCGCCGAGAAGATGCTGCAACAACGGCTGTTCGCCCGCGCCGAGGAAGGCAAGGTGGAACTGATCTGGCACCATGTGCTGGACGAAGTGCTCGGCGACGAGATGGGGGTCACCGGAGTGCGGCTGAAACACGTGCAGGAACACGCAGCCTCAGAACTCGCATTGCAGGGCGTCTTTATCGCCATCGGTCACACGCCCAACACCTCCCTGTTCGAGGGCCAGCTCGACATGCACGACGGCTACATCCGCACGATCAGCGGCCAAGGCGGTAATGCCACCGCCACCAGCGTGCCTGGCGTGTTTGCGGCCGGCGATGTCGCCGATCATGTCTATCGGCAGGCCATCACGTCTGCCGGATTCGGCTGCATGGCCGCCCTCGATGCCGAGAAGTTCCTCTCTGGGTCGTGACCGCCAACTCGGGACTGGTGGCAATCGGTGGAGATCTCTCTCCCGAGAGCCTGATCAACGCCTACTCCCAAGGCATCTTCCCGTGGTTCAACAGCGACGCCGAGCCGATCCTGTGGTGGTCGCCGGATCCGCGCGCCGTGGTGCCGCTCACCGACGCCGACGGCCAGCCCTGGCAGGGATCGGCCACCGGCGGGCTGCACGTGTCCCGTCGATTGCGCCGGCGGCTCAGCGCGGGGCAGTTCGATGTCACGGCAGACCAGGCATTCGAAGCGGTGATCGGTGGCTGCGCCGCCCCCCGAAGGGAAGGCGACGGCACTTGGATCACCCCGGCCATGCAGCGCGCCTACGCGAAGCTGCACGAGCTGGGCCTCGCTCATTCGGTGGAGGTCTGGCAGGAGGGCGAGCTCGCGGGCGGCGTGTACGGTGTTTCCCTCGGCCGCATGTTCTTCGCCGAGTCGATGTTCAGTGCCCGCACCGATGCCTCCAAGGCCGGCCTCGCGCGGCTTGCAGAACATCTCGTGGCGAGGGGTTTCGAGCTGATCGACTGCCAGATCATGAACCGCCACCTCGAGAGCCTCGGCGCCACGCTCATGCCTCGGAGCGCGTTTCTCGCCCGCGTTCACCAAAACAATGGCCGGGCCACCGACCGCGGCCCATGGACCCTGGCCACATCGTGAAGCAACGCTTCCTGCTGACGCCCGAGCATCCGTGCAGCTACCTCGCGCGCGATGCCCGCACGCTCTTCCTCGATCCCCGCGAAGATCATTCCCCCGACACCTACGCCGCCTTGAGCGGCGTCGGCTTCCGCCGCTCCGGCGACCACCTCTACCGCCCGCACTGCGACGACTGCAGGGCCTGCGTTGCCACCAGGGTGCCGGTGCGGCAGTTTCGCATGACGCGCAGGTTCCGCCGGGTGCTGGCGCGCAACGACGACCTAGCCATGCGCATTGAGCCGGCCCGCTATGGCGACGAAGCCTATGCGCTTTACGAGCGCTACATCATCGAGCGCCACGGCGAGGGCGACATGTACCCGCCGTCTCCCGACCAGTTCCGTGCGTTCCTGCTGGCCGAATGGAGCGACACGCGCTTCGTCAACGCCTATCTCGGCGAGCGGCTCGTCGCGGTGGCGGTCACCGACGTGCTTGCGAGCGGCCTCTCCGCCATCTACACGTTTTTCGATCCATCGCTCGCCGAGCGCAGCCTGGGCGTGCTGTCGATCCTGCGCCAGATCGCCGTCTGCCAACACGCCGGCCTGCCGTATCTCTATCTCGGCTATTGGATCGAAGAGGCGGACAAGATGCGCTACAAGACGGACTACCGCCCCATCGAGCTATTCGGCAAGCAAGGCTGGATGCAACATGCGTGATCCGCGCGTTGGGGTAAACTGCGCCGCCAAATGGCGGCCAGCCAACCAAGGGGTTTCATGGCGAAGGAAGAGCAGATCGAGATGGAGGGGACGGTCACCGACACCCTCCCAAACACCATGTTCCGGGTCGAACTCACCAACGGCCACGTGGTGACGGCGCACATTTCCGGCAAGATGCGCAAGAACTACATCCGCATCCTCACCGGCGACAAGGTGAAGGTCGAACTGACGCCATACGACCTCAGCAAGGGCCGCATCACGTTCCGGGAACGTTAACGGTCAGGTAGCCGCCCGGGCCGCGGCCCGGGACTCGATCTCCAAGGCCAGGTCGTCGTCCTCGACGGTGACGTGGACGATGCCGCCGCCCTCCGACAGTTCGCCAAAGAGGATGTCCTCGGCAAGCTTGCGCTTGATCTTCTCCTGAATCAGACGCTGCATGGGACGAGCGCCCATCTTCTCGTCGTAGCCCTCCCGCGCCAGCCAGTCGCGGGCGTCCTCGTCCACGTCGATCTCCACCTTGCGGCCGTCGAGCTGCGCCTGCAGTTCGGTGAGGAACTTGTCCACCACCGTCTTGATGACATCCATCGGGAGGGCGTTGAAGCCGATGATCGAGTCGAGCCGGTTGCGGAACTCCGGCGTGAACATCTTCTTGATGACTTCGAGGGCGTCCGTGGTGTGATCCTGCTCCATGAAGCCTATGGACGCGCGCGAAGCCTCCTGGGCGCCGGCGTTGGTGGTCATGATGAGCACGACGTTGCGGAAGTCGGCCTTGCGGCCGTTGTTGTCGGTGAGCGTGCCGTGATCCATCACCTGCAACAGCAGGTTGAAGACCTCCGGGTGCGCCTTCTCCACCTCGTCGAGCAGCACCACGCTGTGCGGATGCTTGGTCACCGCCTCGGTCAAGAGCCCGCCCTGATCGAAGCCGACGTAGCCGGGGGGCGCACCGATGAGTCGCGAGACGGTGTGCCGCTCCATGTACTCGGACATGTCGAAGCGCAATAGCTCCACGCCCATGATGATGGCAAGCTGGCGGCACACTTCCGTCTTGCCGACGCCGGTGGGGCCTGAGAACAGGAACGAACCGATGGGCTTGCCTTCGGTCTTGAGCCCGGCACGAGAGAGCTTGATGGCGGAGGCCAGCATGTCGATGGCCTTGTCCTGGCCGAACACCACCATCTTGAGCTTCTGATCGAGGTCTCGGAGCGCTTCCTTGTCGGACACCGTCACCTGGTTCGACGGGATGCGGGCGATCTTCGCCACCACCCGTTCCACATCGCCGGCGCCGATGGTTTTCTTGCGCCGCGCCGGGGCCACGAGCTGCTGCGCCGCACCAGCCTCGTCGATGACGTCGATGGCCTTGTCGGGCAGGAAGCGGTCGGTGATGTAGCGCTCGGAAAGCTCGGCGGCGGCGCGCAGGGCCGGATCGGTGTAGCGCAGGCTGTAGTGGTCCTCGAAGCGGGACTTGAGGCCCTTGAGGATGCGATAGGTGTCGTCCACGTCCGGCTCGACGATGTCGATCTTCTGGAAGCGTCTCGACAGCGCCCGGTCCTTGTCGAAGATACCGCGGTACTCCTGGTAGGTGGTGGAGCCCATGCAGCGAATGTCGCCGGAGGCGAGCAGGGGCTTGAGCAGGTTGGAGGCATCCATGACGCCGCCGGAAGCCGCGCCGGCGCCGATGATGGTGTAGATCTCGTAGATCAACATAAAAGAGCCCTCTTCCTTGCGCAGGTCGCCAAGCAGCGCCTTGAAGCGCTTCTCGAAGTCGCCGCGGTACTTGGTCCCCGCCAGCAATGCGCCGAGATCAAGCGTGAAGACGCTGCTGCTGCCCACCACCTCCGGCACCTCGTTGTCGACGATGCGCTTGGCGAGCCCCTCGGCGATGGCCGTCTTGCCGACGCCGGACTCCCCCACGAGAAGGGGGTTGTTCTTGCGCCGCCGACAGAGGATCTGGATGACCCGTTCCACCTCGTCGTTGCGTCCCACGAGCGGGTCGATGTTGCCGGCACGGGCTTGGGAGTTGAGGTTGGTGGCGAAGGTGTCGAGCGCTCTCGGCGCGCTTTCCTTGCCGCCCTCTTCGCCCTCGCTCCGGGTTTCGGTGCCGGTGGCGGTCTCGCCGGCCGCCTTGGAAATGCCGTGTGCGACGTAGTTGACGACATCGATGCGGGCGATGGACTGTTCCTTGAGCAGGAACACCGCCTGGCTTTCCTGCTCGTTGAAGAGCGCTATCAGCACATCGGCGCCGCTCGCCTGCTTCTTGCGGCTCGTCTGCACGTGGAAGAGCGCCCGCTGCAGCACGCGGCGAAAGCCGAGAGTCGGCTCCGTTTCCTGCTCGTCCACGCCCGCTGGGATGAGAGGCGTCGTCTCGTCGATGAACGAGCCGAGCTTCTTGCGCAGCTCGTCGATGTCCGCCGCGACGTGGTGCAGCACGTCCGCCGCCACCTTGTCGTCGAGCAGCGCGAGCAACAGGTGCTCCACCGTCATGAACTCGTGGCGCCGCGTTCGGGCGTCCTTGAACGCCCGGTTGAGGGTGGCCTGGAGGTCGTCGCTGAGCATCTGCCGTGTACCTTGTGCCGTTGCCTCTACCTTGCCTTCCCCGCGCCGGCTTCGCAACCGATCAGTCGGTCATCTCGACGGTGGACTTGAGCGGGTGATTGTTCTCCTGAGCATATTGGTTCACCTGCTCGGATTTCGTCTCGGCGATGTCGCGCGGAAAGATGCCTACCACCGCGCTGCCCGTCGTGTGCACCGCCATCATGATCTGCCAAGCCTTTTCGTAGTCCATCCGGAAGAAGCGCTCGAGAACGTGGACCACGAACTCCATCGGCGTGTAGTCGTCGTTCAGCAGCAGCACCTTGAACATCTGCGGGCGCTTGAGGGCGGGTTTCTCTTCCAGCGTGACGGCGCCGGTGCGTCCCTCTTCTTCGGGGTCGTCGTCCCCTTGCGCGAAACTTGGCGATGCCGCTTGAACGAGCACGAATCCGCCGTGGCATGAATTCGACCGCCGCATCATAGCAACCCTGATGGAGCTCGCGCTTTTACATCTTGGCGATCATGGCGTCGCCGAACTCCGAGCACTTCACCAGCGTCGCGCCGGTCATCAGGCGCTCGAAATCGTAGGTGACCGTCTTGTCGCCGATGGCGCCTTCCATGCCCTGGACGATGAGGTCCGCGGCCTCGCGCCAGCCCAGGTGGCGCAGCATCATCTCCGCCGAAAGGATCAGCGAGCCGGGGTTCACCTTGTCTTGGCCGGTGTATTTCGGAGCCGTGCCGTGGGTGGCCTCGAACAGCGCAATCGCGTCGCCAATGTTGGCGCCGGGGGCAATGCCGATGCCACCCACCTGCGCCGCGAGGGCATCGGAGAGGTAGTCGCCGTTCAGGTTCATGGTGGCGATGACGTCGTATTCGTCGGGGCGGGTGAGGATCTGCTGCAGCATGGCGTCGGCGATCATGTCCTTGATGACGATCTGCCGGCCGGTGTTGGGATTGGTGAGTTCGTGCCAAGGGCCGCCGTCGAGGGGGGTTGCACCGAACTCTTCGGCGGCAAGCTGGTAGCCCCAGTCCTTGAACGCCCCTTCGGTGAATTTCATGATGTTGCCCTTGTGGACGAACGTCACGGAGTTGCGATCCTCGGCGATGGCGTACTGCATGGCCTTGCGCACCAGCCGCTGGGTGCCTTCCACGGAAACCGGCTTGACGCCAATGCCGCAGTTCTGGGGAAAGCGAATCTTGTTGACGCCCATCTCGCGCTGCAGGAAGGCGATCACCTGGTCCGACTCCGCCGAGCCCGCCTCCCATTCGACGCCGGCGTAGATGTCCTCCGTGTTCTCGCGGAAGATCACCATGTCGGTCTTGTGCGGCGCGACCACCGGGCTTGGCACGCCCTGAAACCAGCGCACCGGGCGCTGGCAGACATAGAGATCAAGCTCTTGCCTTAGCGCCACGTTGAGCGAACGAATGCCGCCCCCAACCGGGGTGGTCATGGGGCCCTTGATGCCCACCAGGAACTCGCGCATGGCGACCAAGGTTTCCTGTGGCAGCCATTCGTCCTCGCCGTAGAGCTCGAGCGACTTCTCGCCGGAATAGATCTCCATCCAGGCGATGCTGCGCTCGCCGCCGTAGGCTTGCTCCACCGCGGCGTCCACCACCTTGCGCATCACCGGCGTGATGTCGATGCCGATGCCGTCGCCCTCGATAAACGGAATGATGGGTCGCGCCGGAACCGCAAGCGTGCCATCGGCATTCGCCGTGATCCGCTCACCGTCCGCCGGCACCTCGATATGCTGATACGCCATGCGCTTCCCCCGGAAAAAACGCGGCATTCTAGCAGCCCCGCGCCCATTAGCCGCCGTGGGGGGGGAATGGGGCGGGGGGGGTTGGGGGGCGTGGGGGGGGGGAAGAAGCCGTGGCGCCAGGGAACGGGTAGTTTGG